>NZ_VZQN01000071.1:0-21251 GCF_014397645.1 Paraburkholderia sp. 31.1 | reverse complement strand
CGCCCCGCTAGCCCCGCTAGCCCCGCTAGCCATAACAAGCATGTCCGAGACACATATGTCCGAGACACATCTGGATCTGAACCTGATCCCCTATCTGGTCGCGATGGAAGACACGCGCAACGTGAGCCGCGCCGCCGAGCAGCTCGGTGTGAGCCAGCCGCGCGTGAGCACCGCGCTTGGGCGCCTGCGCGAATACTTCGACGATCCGCTGTTCGTGCGCACATCGAAAGGCATGGAGCCGACACCGCGCGCGCTCGCGATCCTGCCCGCCGCACGCGACGCGTTGCTGCGCATCGAGAAAGGCATGCTCGACGTGCAGGATTTCGATCCGGCGACGAGCACGCACACGTTTTCGATCGCGCTGTCCGACGTCGGCGAAATCGTGTTTCTGCCGCGTCTTTTGCAGCTGTTTGCCGAGCGCGCGCCGTCCGCGAAACTGCGCTCGGTCACGCTGTCGCCGTCGCAAGTGGAACGCGGGCTCGAATCGGGCGATGTAGACCTCGCCGTCGGCTATTTTCCGGACCTGGCGGGCAACAACTTCTTTCAGCAGCGGCTCTTCACGCATCGCTTCATCTGCCTGATGCGCAGCGGACATCCGCTGTCGAAGGGGCCGCTCACGCTCGAGCAATACGTGGCGTCCGGGCATGCGGTCGTGCGCGCCGAGGGACGCAGCCAGGAAGTGCTCGAGCAGTACCTCGAAAAGAAGCGCATCAAGCGACGCGCGGTGCTCGAAACGCCGCACTTCATGAGCCTGCCTTTCATCCTCGCGCGCACCGATCTGCTCGCGACCGTGCCGCACGCGATCGGCTTCGCGTACGTGTCGGAGCATGCGTCGATCATGCTCGTCGAGCCGCCGCTGCCGCTGCCGCGCTTCGACCTGCGGCAGCACTGGCATCGCAAGTTTCATAACGATCCGCGCGGCAGCTGGCTGCGCGGCGTGGTCGCCGAGCTGTTCAACGATGCGATGGACGAATGGCCGAAGTAGCCGTGCGCAGCACGCCCGCGACTGCCCCGGCCGCGAAAGGGGCATCGGCACCTTCGGCGCAAAACATGGAACAATAACCTCAGTTACTGACCCCGCGCGCCGCGCAGCGTCGACGCGCGATCCAGGAGGACGACGCATGACCAGCAGCAAGGCAAAGAAGACCAAACCCGTAGCGGCCGCCGAACGCCCGAGCCGCGAAGAAGCTGAGGCAGCCGTGCGCGTGCTGCTGCGCTGGGCCGGCGACGATCCGCAGCGCGAAGGCCTGATCGACACGCCGGCACGCGTGACGCGCGCTTACGACGAGTTTTTCGTCGGCTACAAGGTCGATCCGCGCGACATCCTCGCGCGTACCTTCTCCGAAGTGGACGGCTACGACGAAATGATCGTGCTGAAGGACATCCGCTTCGAAAGCTATTGCGAGCACCATATGGTGCCGATCATCGGACGCGCGCACGTGGCGTATCTGCCGAACCATCGCGTGGTCGGCATTTCGAAGCTCGCGCGCCTCGTCGATGCGTTCGCGAAACGGCTGCAGATCCAGGAAAAGATGACAGTGCAGATCGCCGATACGCTGAACGAGGTGCTGCAGCCGGCCGGCGTGGGCGTGATTCTCGAAGCCGCGCATCAGTGCATGTCGACGCGTGGCGTGCACAAGGCGGGCGTCACGATGGTCACGTCGCGCATGCTCGGCACGTTCCGCACCGATCCGTCGACACGGCGGGAGTTTCTGGCGATCGTCGGGAATCCGGGCGTGGTGGCGATGCCGAATGCCTGATGAGGTGGACCCGGGGGCTGCTCGTGGTTCGTTGACGATGCAGCCCCCGCCCCTGCGAATCCAGCGTGCGCGCCCGCGCGCACTCTCTTCAAGCGCGCCGGCCACCTTGCGGTGGGCACGCGGGGTTGACAGTTAGTTGCGTATTGACGATTGAGGCCGATGGTCGATACCGGCCGTCCACGCATGCCAGGCCAACAGCAGCAACAGGAGCGCCTCAATTGGTCGAGTTTCCGTTGTCGGCGGTTTCAACCTGGGGCAGCGCTATCGTGTTCGTCAACGTCCTGCTGACGCGCCTCGGCGTACCGATTCCGGCCGTGCCGATGCTGCTGTTCGCGGGCTCGGCGATCGCTGCGGGCACCCTGGCGTTCTGGCCGACCCTCGGCGCGGCGGTGCTGGGCGCATTGATCGGCGACGGCACCTGGTTCGCGGCGGGCCGTCTGTATGGACGCAAACTGCTCGCGTGGCTCGGCCGCTTGTCGCCCGCCGTCGATACGAGGCTGGAAACCGCGCGCGCGCTATTCGAACGCTATGGCGTGCCGCTCGTGTCGATTTCGAAGTTCGTGCCCGGCCTCGGCCTGATTACGCCACCGCTGATGGGTACGACCGCCGTCGACATCCGCATCTACGCACTATGGGATCTGGCGAGCGTGATCGCGTGGGCGACGTTCTGGCTGCTCGGCGGCGCGGCCGTGGAACGCGAGGTGCATATGCTGCGCGCGTTCGTCGAGCAGCGCGGCGGCACAATCGCCGACATTCTTCTCGCGGTGGCGCTCGTCTATCTGCTCTACCGGCTGTATCTGCGATATTACGAACGGCGCCGGTTCACGCGAGCCACGTCGGCCCAAGCTGCGCCGATGCAGGCCGCGCCGACGCAGGCTTCATCGGCGAGTGCCGCCGCGTCGAGCATGCCGTCGCGCTGGCGGCGCTCCGGCCGCCTGCGCCGCATGGCGCCGTCCCGCGTGCTCGATGCGCGGCCCGGCGCTCCGCTGCTCGATCTGCGACGCCAGATTCCCGACGCGCGCGCGCTCGATCCGCATTCGCCTGAACAGATCGACGGCGCGCTGCGCACGCACGACATGGTCATCTATTGCATCTGCCCGGACAGCGCGACCGCGCTCGAAGTCTCGCAACATATGCGCAGCAATGGCTACACGCGGATTCGCGCACTGCGCGGCGGGCTCGATGCATGGCAGCGGCGTGGCTTCCCGGTGGGCTTGCTGGCTTACGCGGATGGTTCGGCCGCCGATCGGCCGCGCTCGGCGTTGCGGGACGAAACACCAGCGGCGGTGACGTTGCGCGGCTTCGCGCCGCGCAGTGCGGAGCGCGCCTGAATTGCGCTGCGTCGCGACAATCTGGGCCGGGAAGGCGCTCACGCTCACGCGAACGAACACCTGGCGTTAAGGCGCCGCCCCCGTGCGCGAGACCCCCTGCGTCGCCGAATACTCGTCCCACTGCGCCGACCGGGTGCGATTGCGCCCTTCGTTCTTCGCCACATACAACTGTCCATCAGCGGCGGCCATCAGTTCGAGTCCGTTCGCGACATCCGTGGCGCTCGGCAGCGCCGTTGCGCAGCCGACGCTCACCGTCACCGCCTCCGGTGCATCGTGTCCGCGCACGATGACCTGGTTTTCCACCTTGCGACGAATCTGCTCCGCGACCGCGAACGCGCCCTGCGCGGTCGTATCCGGCAGCACCACCGCGAACTCTTCGCCGCCGTAGCGCGCGACCAGATCGGCCGAGCGCCGCGCCACGGACGCGATGCAATCAGCCACCGCGACCAATACCTCGTCGCCGCTCTCATGGCCGTAGGTATCGTTGAAACGCTTGAAGTGATCGATATCGATGAACAGCACCGACAGCGGCTTGTTCTCGCGTCGCGCCCGCTTCCATTCGTCGTCGAGCCGCTTGTCGAGCACGCGGCGATTGCTGAGCCCGGTCAGCGGATCGGTCGCGGCAAGACGCAGCAGCGCGGCCTGCGCGCGCTGTTTGTCGCGCAGCGCGAACGCGAGCAGCCACGACACGACCACGAACACCGAGCCGAACGAGATGGTCAGCGCGGCGGCCACGTGGCTGCGACGCTGCCACGGCGCGAGCACGTCATCGACAGCGGGCGCGACGGCCACGATCAGCGGGGTGCCCGGTACGTGCGTGTAGGTGAAGATGCGACGCACACCGTCGACCCGCGAGACCGATACGTAGCTGCCGGAGTCGTGCACCGTCATCGGTGCGAAGGTCGGCGACTTGGCGACGCTCGTGCCGATAGCGCGCGCGTCGATCGGCTTGCGCGCGAGCAGCGTGCCATCCGCCATCACGATGAAAACCGAGCCCTGCTCGCCGGTGTCGATCCGGTCCAGCAGGTGCTGGAAATACTCGATGCGGATCGCGAGCAGCGCGATGCCGGCGAAGCGGCCTTGCGCATCGTCGATGCGCCGCGTCAGCGCGATCGACAGCTTGCCGCCACGCAGCCGCGACATGAACGGATGCGAGAAATACAGGCCCGCCGCCGGATTGCGCTGATGCACCTGAAAGTATTCGCGATCGTCGAGATGGACGGTGGTGTTGGCGTCGGCGTACTGCGCGGCGGCCACTTCACCGTCGGCGCCGACTATATACGCGCCGCCGAGAAACGCGGCGGTGGTCGCGCGATCGAACAGCATCGCCTGGCGCACCGGAACCGGCAGCGTCCAGGTGAGCGGATCGCCCGCGGCATCCACCATCGATTGCAGCGACAGACTATAAATTTCGACGTTGCGCGCGAGATCGGCGGAAATGATCGACACGAGGTTTTGCGACGTCTGGCGCGCATGATCGAGCATTTCGCGGCGGCCTTCGCCGACCTCCACCGCCGTCAGGATCGACATCGCCAACGCGACGAGCGTGCCGGCGACGCCGGCCACCCACGGGCGGTTGCCCACATAGCGGGTCATCCCGGCTCGAACGGCGCGCAACGTCAGGCGCAGCCGATGACGCAGCGAAAGCCCATGCGGTGCCACGCTCCTCGCCTCCTTCGCGGACTAGTCTTTCGGACCGCAGCGCGGTGCACCGTGCATTTTGGGCTGCGGATCCTCCGCGCTAGCGAGGACCGAACGCTCTCTCTCAGCCCAGTAGCTCCGACGCCGCGCGCAAGCGGCGTTTGCGTTTCCTGTCGAGCCAACCCAACGCGGCTTCGATGTGGTCCGCGTCGGCAAACGATGCGGCATTGTCGCGCAACAGCGTTTCGCTCGCGACGGTATCGTTGAGCATGCCGAAGCGCTTCTGGATTTTTTTCAGGCGCTTGAGCGTGCGCTTATGGCTGGTTTTAAGCACCGGCCCGAAAAACTCGAACAGATAGCGCAGTTTCTTGCCCGCTTTTCTGACATCGTGAAAGGCTGCGTAATTCGAGCGTTTCGCATGGCGCGCGCGTTTGATGCGCTTTTTCAATGAGCGCTCCGACGCCCCTATGCGTCGAGCGGCAAATTTGCGCAGCGCAATAGCCGAATCGTGCGTGGCGTGCAGTTGTGCGGAAGTGGTGGCCAACGCATCGCGCAGCAGGTGTTTGACGTCGGCGTTCAACAACGTCTCGCGGCTGGTCGCCAGTGTGTCGCGGCGCGCCTGCTCGAGCTTCGGCATCAATGCTTGCGCGCCGCTGTCTTGCTGCCTGAGCAACGCGATCAGGATGTCCCAATCGCGCGTTTTACCCGCCGCGGTGGCGAGAAACTTGTAGACCGCGCGTTGCCGCGAATTTTCGCCCTTGTCGAGCAGCGGTGCGAAAGCCCACCATAACGAACGCAAACGCCGCAGTGAAACGCGCAGTTTGTGCAGCGCTTCGGGTGACGCGTCGCCGTGCACCCCTTTGGCGAGCCGGATCGCCTCATCGACGAGCGGCGCGGCATAGGAAGTGAAGGCACGCTGTGCCGGTTCGTCCTCTACCGGCTCGTTGACTGTCTCGCTGTCTTGCTTCATCGACGCTCCCCGGAAACATGACCTTACTTCCAGCGTAGCAAAAATGATGCTCAGGAGGATCGCGGCGCGTGTCAGCCGGCTCTTCCCTCACGCGTTGGCGCGTCGCGCCGGCAGCGTCTATCCTCGACCGATAGGATCGCGCGTTGCACGGTTCGGCGAGTGCTCCGGCGACGATGCAGTGTGCAGTGCGGCAAATGCCGCAAACAGACCTTAGGAGGATGTATGCGAATACTCGTTGTCGGTGCGACCGGCCTGCTCGGTTCGCACATCGTGAGGCTGCTCGCCACGGAACATGACGTGGTCGGCGCGAGCCGCAAAGGCTCCGAACTGCACGTCGACCTGTCGGACAAACGCAGCATCGAAGCGATGTATGCGCAAGCCGGCAGCTTCGACGCGATCATCTGCGCGGCCGGCTCTGCGAAATTCGCGCCGCTCGCGGCGCTTGGCGACGCAGACTTTTCTTTTAGTCTTGCCAATAAACTGATGGGGCAGGTCAATCTGGTGCGCTGCGGCGTGGACCATGTGTCGCAAGGCGGCTCGTTCACACTGACGAGCGGCGTGCTTGCGCAACAGCCGATGGAAGGCAGCGCCGCGGTCAGCATCGTCAATGCGGGTGTCGAAGCGTTCGCGCGCTCGGCCGCGCTCGAGTTGCGAGGCAAGGCCCGCGTCAATGTGGTCAGCCCGGGGTGGGTCGCCGAAACGCTCGAATCGATGGGCCGCGATCCGTCGCAAGGGGTACCGGCGGAAATCGTCGCGCAAGCTTATAAACGCACCCTCGGTGGCAGCGCAAGCGGCGAAGTAGTCAGCGCATCGTAAGCGCAACCGAAGCCCGCTCGCCGCTCGTGCTATTCATCACTTGCTTAGTCCGGTTCGGACATCTTACTATTCCCGTCCGCCAGCCTGCGTAGTATTTACCGGCGTGAGCGGCGTAGCATAGGCCGCGCCGCGCCTGCTTTTCCCGCACCCCCAATGCCGTCACGTAGTTGTCATCGTTGCGACACACAGCGAAAGCAGCATCAAGAACTCTGCGACCACTTTTTGGGGCTCACGTCATGCCGGAACTTTCGTATCCGCAACCAGGCGCCGCCAGCGGCAAAGGCCGTAACGCGGGCCTGGTTATTTTCGTTGCCCTGCTCATCGCGGGCGTCGTGTACTGCGGCGTTCATCTGATAGACGATCTGCAGCCCGTACGCGAAAGCTCGGTACTGCCATATCTGCTGCTCGGTGTCGCGCTGCTGATCGCGCTCGGCTTCGAGTTCGTCAATGGCTTTCACGATACGGCCAACGCGGTCGCCACCGTCATCTATACCAACTCACTGACGCCGAATATGGCGGTCGTCTGGTCCGGCGCGTGGAATTTTCTGGGCGTGCTGACATCGAGCGGAGCGGTCGCCTTCGGCGTGCTGCAACTGCTGCCCGTCGAGTTGATTCTGCAGGTTGGCAGCAGCGCCGGCTTCGCGATGGTATTCGCGCTGCTGATCGCCGCGATCATCTGGAATCTGGGCACGTGGTCTTTGGGCCTGCCGTCTTCGAGTTCGCACACGCTGATCGGCTCGATCATCGGCGTAGGTCTGATGAATCAGATGCTGCATGGTGCGAACGGCACCAGTGGCGTGGACTGGAATCAGGCGCTCGGCGTCGGCAAGTCGCTGCTGTTTTCGCCGATCGTGGGCTTTCTGCTTGCGGGCCTGCTGCTGCTGATCCTGAAGGCCGTCGTGCGCGTGCCCGCGCTGTATGCCGAGCCGAAGGGCAAGGAGCCGCCGCCGTTCTGGATTCGCTGCCTGCTGATTCTGACCTGCACGGGCGTGTCGTTCGCGCATGGCTCGAACGACGGCCAGAAAGGCATGGGGCTGATCATGCTGATCCTGATCGGTACCGTGCCCACCGCCTACGCGCTGAACAAGGCGGTCACGCCGGCGCAAACGCAGAACTTCGTCGCGGTCGCGCATCAAACCGCGGCGACGCTGTCGCGCTACACGCAGGGCGCGGCGCCTTCCGCGGATCCGCGCGCCGACGTCGAGGCCTTCGTGCGCACCCGTCAGCTGACGCCCGCCACGCTGCCGGCGCTGCAGCAACTGACCGAGCAGATCGGTCGCCAGGTCGCCGAGTCGGGCTCGATGGCCGCGGTGCCGCAAGGCATCGTCGATAACGTGCGCAACAACATGTATGTCACCTCCGAGGCGATCCGTCTGATGCAGAAGGCCAATCAGCCGCAGTTCTCGCCCGAAGACGCGAAGGTCATCGCCAACTTCAGAACGCAGATCGACCACGCGACCAAGTTCATTCCGCCGTGGGTCAAGGTGGCGGTCGCGATCGCGCTGGGTCTCGGCACGATGGTCGGCTGGAAGCGCATCGTCGTTACGGTGGGCGAGAAGATCGGCAAACAGCATCTGACGTACGGCCAGGGCGCGTCGGCTGAACTCGTCGCGATGGTCACGATCGGTGCCGCCGACGTCTACGGTCTGCCGGTGTCGACGACCCATGTGCTCTCTTCCGGCGTGGCCGGCACGATGGCGGCCAACGGCTCGGGTCTGCAATGGGCCACGGTGCGCAGTCTGATCCTCGCATGGGTGCTGACGTTGCCCGCGTCGATCGCGCTCGCGGGCGGGCTGTTCTGGGCGTTCCGTTCGGTGTTCTGAGTTCGCCGATCTGGCGGGGCGAAGCAAGAAGAAAAGCGCGGTACGCTGATATACGTACCGCGCTTTTTCGTTGGCCAGCTATTTCATACGATCCGCTGTTAATACAGCTCAGGCACGATCATCGACTGAGGCACCGGCTGACGGCTATAGTCTTCGTGATAGACACGCGACGGCAAGTCGATCTGCGGATGCTCGATCTCGTGATACGGCACCTGGCTCAGCAGATGCTGAATGCAGTTCAGGCGCGCGCGTTTCTTGTCGACGGCCTGCACGACCCACCACGGCGCCTCGGGGATATGCGAGCGCTGCAGCATCACCTCCTTCGCCAGCGTATAGGCTTCCCAGCGGCGCCGGCTTTCGAGATCCATCGGACTCAGCTTCCACTGCTTGAGCGGATCGTGAATGCGGTTCTGGAAGCGGATTTCCTGCTCTTCGTCGGTGATCGAAAACCAGTACTTGAGGATCTGCACGCCGCTGCGCGCCAGCATCTTTTCGAACTCCGGCACCGAGCGGAAAAACTCTTCGTATTCCTCGTCGGTGCAGAAGTTCATCACGCGCTCGACACCCGCGCGGTTGTACCAGCTGCGATCGAATAGCACCATCTCGCCGCCCGCCGGCAGGTGCGATACATAGCGCTGGAAATACCATTGCGTGCGCTCGCGATTGTTCGGCGCGGGCAACGCGGCCACGCGGCACACGCGCGGATTGAGGCGCTGTGTGATGCGCTTGATCGCGCCGCCCTTGCCGGCCGCGTCGCGCCCCTCGAAGATCACGACGAGCCGGTGCCCGGTCGCGACGATCCAGTCCTGCAGCTTGACCAGTTCTCCCTGCAGCCGGAACAGTTCGCGGAAGTACTGCTTGCGCGCCTCGCGATGCTCGGGCGTCAAGCCGGCCGGGCCGTCGATGATGCGGTCGTCGACCTCCATTTCGAGTTCTTCGTCGTAGGCATCGATGAGGTCTTCCTCGAAACGGCGTTGCCGCTCCGCCATCAGTTCGATATCGGGTCTCGGGTCCGGCTCTTTCATTGCGGCTCTCCTCGCAACAGGAATGGGATGGCGCGCGGCGGCTAGCGCGACGCGGTCGCGTTCGATTATCGAAGCGCGAGGTGTCAGCCGTGTTACCGCGTGGGCGGCCGCTGCACATGCGTGATAACCCCATGATAGCGAGTTTGCCCCGACTTCCGCCGCTAGGGCAGCGGCCGCGCGAAGCTCAGTTCGTGGCCGTCCGGATCGGTGATATGAAAATAGCGCTCGCCCCACGGCGCATCCGACGGCGCGAACGTCGGCTGCAAGCCTGCCGCCACCGCCCTGGCATGGAACGCGTCGACGTCCGACACGTAGATGATCACGCGCCCCCACCAGTTGACCGGCGCGCGCGCATCGGCGATCAGGTTCAAATACGAACTGCCGAACGCGAACGACGTGAAGGCCTCGCGCGGACCGCCGAACTTGATCGGGAAGCCGAGCGCTTCGTAGAACGCGACGGCGCGCTGCATGTCGCTGGTGGCGAGCGTGATCGCACAGAGCGACTCGATGCGTGGACCCGGCTGCGGGGATTGCGGCGCTGAAGCGTTAGATGCGGACATGAGCAGGGTCTCCGTGGCGCGAGCGAGCGGCGAGCGACGGCCCGCCCGGGAAAGTGTCTCACGGGCAGCAGTGGCCACCGGTCTGGCGGCGCGGCCGGGACGCCGCCGACGCCCCCGGGATGCACTTGAAAACTCGCGCGGCGCCCCGCATCTCGGAGCCCGTCTATCCGGAGCATCGTTATGGGAAGCCGCCCACGCTTCATCGATGACCTGTCGAGCGCCGCATCCGACGCCCCCGGGCCCCAATCCACCGAGCTTTTGACCCACGACGACGACGCGCTGCTCGACGCCTACTCCCGCACCGTGATCGGTGCACTGGAGCGCGTGCAGCAGGCGGTCGCGTTTATCGCCGTCGAACGCCGGCTGCCCGGCGACGCGTCCGCGCATGGGCGCGGCGTGCGGGGCGGCACCGGCTCGGGCTTCCTGTTCACGCCCGACGGCTACCTGCTGACCAATAGCCACGTCGTGCATGGCGCGACGCATATCCAGGTGACGCTGGCCGACGGCGCGAAGTTCGACGCCGATCTGGTCGGCGACGATCCCGGCAGCGATCTCGCGGTGCTGCGCATCGGTTCGCCGGAACCGCTGCCGCATGTCGAACTCGGCGAATCATCGAAGCTGCGCGTCGGGCAGATCGCCATTGCGGTCGGCAACCCGCTCGGGCTGCAACAGACCGTGACGACCGGCGTCGTTTCGGCGCTCGGCCGGTCGCTGCGCTCGAACTCCGGCCGCATGATCTACGACGTGATCCAGACCGACGCGGCATTGAATCCGGGCAACTCGGGCGGACCGCTGATCAATTCGGCGGGTCAGGTGATCGGCGTGAATACCGCGATCATTCCTGGCGCACAGGCCATCTGTTTTGCGACGGCGATCGATACCGCGAAGTGGGTCATCATGCAGATCTTCGCGCACGGTCGCGTGCGACGCGCGTATATCGGCGTGGCCGGCACGACGACGCCGCTGTCGCGCCGCGTGCAGCGCTACTTCGGGCTCGGCACGCAAAGCGGCGTGCGCGTGATGGAGATCGTCAAAGGCAGTCCGGCCGCGCTCGGCGGCTTGCGCACCGACGACACGATCGTCGCGATCGACGCGCAGCCGGTGCAGGATGTGGATGCACTGCAACGCACGCTCGATGCTTCGCGTATCGACAAGCCGGTCAACGTGGCGGTGTTGCGCGGCGCGCAGCGGGTGGAGTTGACGGTGACGCCGGTGGAGCAGGCAGGGTGATGGGGGGATTGCCGGGGGACTGCGGGGTGGACAGTCAGGCGCCACCCTACCGCAAACCCTACATTAGACTCTACAAGAAATAACTAAAATCCTTATAAATCAATTTATTGAACGATATAATCAACAACATCTAACTCTACATTAAACCCTACAATCCGCCATGACGACCGTCGTATCGTTCGAACCCTTGTTTCCTGAGGACCGTGTATTGGATCCGCTGATCGAGCGCACGACCGAACTCGTCGACTCATCGCAAAAGCTCCTTGCCGTAAGCGGGACGCCATTTGCCGCGGCGCTCGTCCCGCAATTGCGTGCGATGAATTCGTACTACACAAATAAGATCGAAGGCCAGCACACCACGCCCGCCAGGATCGAGGCCGCTCTCAAGCGCGACTATTCAGCTGACGTCGCCGAGCGCAAAAAGCAGCGCCTTGCGATGGCGCATATTGCAACGGAATCCTCGCTCGAAGAAGAGTGGGATTTGCTTGCGACGCCCGCCCTGTTCGAGCCCGCACGACTTACGGCCATTCATGAGCGATTTTTTTCCTATTTGCCGGTCGCTGAGAGATTTACCAGCGAGGGCGAACCAATCGTGCCGGGCGAACTTCGCAGATCGGACGTCACCGTGGGCCGGCATCTCGCGCCAGAACCTGAAATGATCGCGCCATTGCTCGATGCATGGGCCAAGCGATATGCGCGCCTACGGATCAAGGACCATCAGTTGATCGGCATCGCCTGCTCGCATCATCGGTTGGCATGGACTCACCCGTTCGCAGACGGCAATGGCCGGGTGGCACGTCTGCATTCACATCTCGCTTTACGATCGGCCGACTTGACGCATGGCCTATGGTCTCCGCTTCGCGGTCTCGCACGCGAACATGAGCTGTACTACGCAAGATTGAGCGAAGCCGACCAGACGCGCCGCAATGACCTCGATGGCCGAGGCAATCTATCCCAGGAAGGCTTGGTGCGTTTCGCGCGGTTCTTTCTCGATTGCTGCCTGGACCAGGTAAGCTTTATGGTTCGCATGACCGAGTTCGATGGCATTGCAGATCGCCTGCTCGATCTATTGCGCTACCTCGATTCGAATCCGTGGATGATCGGCTCCGAAAAATCGGTGATCAAACCGGAGGCCTCGGCACTGGCGATGGAGTTTGTGGCGACGCGGCGTGCAGTCAGCCGCGCCGAATTCAATCAGATACTTGGCGTTACTGATGTTCTGGCTCGCCGGATTACGCGCTCTCTACTTGATATTGGACTGCTCGACTCGCCTTCGCATCGCGGCAATCTCTCGTTCGGACTCCCATTGAAAAGTCTTCGATTTCTATTCCCGAGACTATGGCCCGAAGTCGATCAGGACTAGGCTGATCGTCGAAGAGAATGGCTGCAACCGACTCTCCTCCCTACCGAACCACCCGCGTCACCCCTCGCCCGCGCGGATCGGCCGCCGCCTCCGGCTCGTCCCCATCGATCCTGATCACCTGAACATCGCCGGTGAATTCCTGCCCTTCCAGCTTGTAGCCCTTCGCCTCGAGCTGCTGGGCGAGTTCGCCCTCGATCGGCTTGTACGGCTCCGAATAGATCGTATTCGGCGGCAATAGCTGGTGATGGAAACGCATCGCGGCGAGCGCATCCGGCAACGGCATGTCGAAGTCGTAGATGTCGTTGATCACCTGGAAGATCGTCGTGAAGATCCGCGATCCGCCCGGCGTGCCGATCACGAGCGCGACCTTGCCGTCCTTCGTCAGAATCGTCGGCGCCATCGACGACAACGGGCGCTTCTTCGGCTCGATCGCATTCACGTCGCTGCCGACCACATCGAACATGTTGGCGGCGCCCGGCTTCGCGGAGAAGTCGTCCATCTCGTCGTTCAGCGCGATGCCTGCCCGATCCACCACGACGCCCGAGCCGAACGCGCCGTTCAGCGTGTATGTGTTCGACACCGCGTTGCCCCATTTGTCGACCACCGAAAAATGCGTGGTCTCCGCCTTCTCCGGCATCGAGGTCCCGAGCCCCGGCTGAATGCTCTTCGTGTCCGACGGCATATTCGGATCAACCTCGGCCGCGCGCTTGGCCAGATACGGGTCGTCGATCAGTTGCGCGACCGGCACCTTGTAGAAATCCGGGTCGCCGAGATACTGCGCGCGGTCCGCGAACACGCGCTTCTCGAGCTCCGCGGTCAGATGCACGTATTGCACGGAATTGAGCGGCACTTTTTTGAACTCGGGCGCGATATCGGCCTTCATCTTCAGCAGTTGCACGAGCCCGACGCCGCCCGAACTCGGCGGCGGCGCGGTGATCACGCGGTAGCCGTTCCAGTTCGCCTGCACCGGCTCGCGCCAAACCGCCTTGTACTGCGCGAGATCGGCCTTCGTAATCAGGCCGTGGCCGCGCATCGAAGCGGCGATCAGATCCGCAGTCTTGCCCGTGTAGAAATCTTTCGCGCCCTGATCGGAAATACGCTGCAGGACCGCGGCAAGGTCAGGCTGCCTGAAGGTGACGCCCTGCTTCAGATTGCCGAAGTAGGTGTCGAAATTGGTCTTGCCCGCGAAGTTCTTCGCCGCATCGTCGCGCAGCTTCTGCAGTTGCGGGGCGACCACGAAGCCGTCGCGCGCATAGTGAATAGCCGGCGCGAGCACCTGCTGCCATTTCAGCTTGCCGAAACGGCGCTGCGCTTGCCACATGCCGTCGACGGTGCCCGGCACGCCCACCGCGCGATAGCCGACCAGGCTCATGCCTTTGATGATCTCGCCCTTGTCGTCGAGATACATGTTCTTCGTCGCGGCGAGCGGCGCGCGCTCGCGATAGTCGAGGAAATACGGCTTGTTGTCGACGTACAGCGTCATGAACCCGCCCCCGCCGATGTTGCCCGCATCCGGGAACGTGACCGCGAGGGTGAAGGCGATCGCGGCGGCCGCATCGACCGCATTGCCGCCTTCGTTGAAGATCTGCTCGGCGGCATCGGCGCCGTATGAGTCCGGCACCGCAATCGCCGAACCGGCAAGCACGGCCGGTTGCGTCTTCGCGGGCGCTTTCGCGACAGCAGGCGCCGCCTCGAGAAACCCGGTTGAAACGCAGAGGATTGCGATCAGGGCAAGACCGCTGATCGAAGCACTGGTTGAAGCTTTGACGTTGCGAAACAACTTCATGACCTCCTCATCGACGACGACATCCGCATGATGGCTTACGCGCGCCCGCGACGGCCGCGCGAGATCTCATCGCCCGCGTCTCGCGGCAGCCGCCGCGTAATCGGAATCGACAGGCACGAGAACAGACCGACGACGAGAAACGCCGGCCAGAAATCGGAGAACACGATGTTCGGATGCCCTTGCACACGATGCGAAATCTGCAGCACGATGCCCGAGATCGTCACGCCGAGGCCGAGCGACATCTGCTGGATGACGCTCGCGACACCCGTCGCGCGGCCGACGTCGCTGCCCGGAATATCGGCATAGGCCAGCGTATTGAGCGACGTGAATTGAAGAGAAGGAAAGAAGCCGCCCACCAGCACGATGCACCAGATCACCCAATGCGGCGTGCCGGGAAAGAACAACCCGTACACGGCGATCGCGAGACCCGCGCACGCGGCGTTGACCATCAGCACGGTACGAAAGCCGAAGCGTTCGAGAATGCGCGACGCCACCGTCTTCATGAAGATCGAACCGAACGCGGACGCGCACGTGATCGCGCCGGCTCTGAACGCGGTCATGCCGAGCCCTTCCTGCAACGCGAGCGGCAACAGGAACGGCACGGCGCCAAGACCGATCCGAAACAGCGAACCGCCGATCACGCTCGCATGAAAACTTGGAATGCGCAGCAAACGCAGATCGAGCACCGGCAGCGCGACGCGGCTCGCGTACAGCACATAAAGCAGCAGCAACACGATGCCGGTCACGCACATGCCGACCGATTGTCCCGTCGACACCAGTTCGCCGCCGACCAGCGAGAGCCCGAGCATGAACAGCGAAGCCCCGCTAGCCGACAGCACGAAGCCGAGCCAGTCGAGCCGGCCCGGATGCGGCTCGCGCGTATTGGCGATGTACTTGTTGGTGAGCCAGATGCCGAGCAGGCCGATCGGCACGTTGATCACGAAGATCAGACGCCAGTGCAGATAGGTGGTGATAAAGCCGCCGAGTGGTGGCCCGACCACCGGACCGAGCAACGCCGGCACCGTCAGATAGTTCATCGCGCGAATGAACTCCGACTTCGGCAGCGACCGGAAGATGATGATGCGGCCCACCGGCACCATCAGCGCGCCGCCGATGCCCTGCACGAAGCGCGCGAGCACGAAGGTATCGAGCGAAGTGGAGGCCGCGCACAGCAGCGAGCCCGCCATGAAGATGCCGATCGCGGTGCGGAACACGGTGCGCGAACCGAAGCGGTCGGCGACCCAGCCGCAGATCGGGATAAAGACGCCAAGGCCGATCACATACGCGGTGACCGCAAGCTTCAGCGTGATCGGATCATGACCGAGGTCGCGTGCCAGAACCGGCAGCGACGTCACGATGACCGTGCCGTCCACGTTTTCCATGAACATCGCGCACGCGACGATGAGCGGAACGATGAAAGCGCCTAAAGCGAGCAGCATTGTCATGGCGACGGGCGGCCAGCCATCAATGGAAAGCGTCGATTATGGCATCGCGGCGACAACAAATGTTGTCGCGCGAGGGGATTTTGCCGGGGTGCCATCGCGCGCTGCCGTGCATCTTCGCGCGCGGCACGGACGCCTCAGCGCGATGCGCTGACGAGCGGCTGCAACTGCGGCAGGATCTCGTTGGCGGCGCGCGCGACGTCGTTCGGAAAGTCGATTTCGATCCACGGCGCGCCGCTCACGTCGGCCGTGTCGAACAGCTGGCTGCGCTCGAGCAGCAGGTCGCGCACCGCCTCTTCGTGCGGCATGTTCGCGCGGCCGCTGTCGATATAGCCCGCGACGATCTGCGTGAAGCGTCGCGCGGTTTCCTCGCGGAAGCGGAAGAAACCGACCGACTCGCCGATCGTGTCGTACTCCAGATTGACCGCGAGCTGCTTGCGCAACTCGACCGGCACGCCGTCCTTCAGGCACAGCTTGACGGGCTCGTCGCCCGCTTCGAAATCGCGGTCGATCAGCAGACGGTTCACCGACTCGCCCGCCACCAGCGCGCTCAGGATGCGCTCGTCGTACAGCACGTCGGCGTCCATCAGCAGCACGTCGCCGCCGCGCGTCAACGCGTCGGCAACGGTATGCACGGTCAGCACGCTGCCAAGATCGAAGCGCGGATTGAGCACGGTCTCGACCTTGTGCGGCCAGTCGATGCGCGCGAGTTCCGCCTGCACGGATTCCGGCTGGAAACCGAGCGCCAGCACGACGTCGGTCACGCCAGCGGTTTTGAGCATCTGCAGATGCCGTTCGAGCAGGCTCATGCCGTCGAACTGCAACAGGCATTTCGGAAACTGGGCTTGCGGCGGCTGCTGGAGACGCAGGCCGAGGCCCGCTGCGAGAATGATTGCGCGCATGCGCGGTCCTTTGAAAAAAGTACGGGGGTCAATCGGCAACCGGCACACGCCGTGGAGCGCGCCGGCGTTGCCAGCTTCGTTCGCTGAAGTGCAATACAAGCAGGCCCGGCAGGCCCAGCAGGAGTTCACGCGCACGCTTGGCGAGCGACAACGCCAGTGCCGCGTCGGGCGGCAAACCCACCAGCGGCGCGAGCAGCAGATAGCCGCCCTCCTGCACGCCGAGCGAGCCCGGGATCATGAAGGCCGCGCCGCGAATCGCCTGGCCGATGCTTTCCAGCAGCAGCGCGTCGATCCAGCCGACCGGATGACCGAGAAAACGCAGCGCGAGCCATACCTCGGCCGTGCCGACGACCCATCCCACGAGGCTCAGCGCAAAGCTCGCCGCCACGCGGCCGCGCTCGCGGTACAGCGACTGCACGGCGGCATCGACGGCTTCCGCGCGCGTCATCAGCGACGACCAGTCGCGCTTGCCGAACACCTTCGACACCACGCCCAGCAGCCGGCCGAACAGACCGCGCCGCTGCGCGAAGTAGAACGCGGCGATCAGCGCGCCGAGCACGCCGGTCGCGATCAGCGTTGCGGTGCGCAGGTCGTGCAGCGTGCCGTGCGCGGCGTATGCGCCGAACATCGCGAGGCCACCGAGCGCGAACACGATTTGCGCGAGCGCCTGCCAGGTCGTGCTGACGGTGATCGCGGCGGCCGCGTCGCGCAGCAGCATGCCGCGCTGCGACAGTTGACGCACCATCACCACCGGGCCGCCGATCTGCCCAGCGGGCAGCAGGCTATTCACCGACTCGCCGATCCATCGCGCGGACAGCGCATCGCGCAGCGAGGGTTCGGCTCGCGCAGCGCTCGTCGGGCGGCTGGTTGCACCGCTTGCCGGACCTTCATGCGCACCGTCACGCGAGGGGTGGTCGCGCTTGAACAGCACGGCGATCGCAGCTGCATCGAGCACGAGCGGCACCACGTGGAACGCGGCGACGACCGCGAGGCCCCAGCCGGCTGCGAGCAAGGTCGACGCCACCGAGCCGAAGCCCTGCCAGGCGAGCAGGCCGACGAACAGCGCCGAGCCGATCGACAGCAGAAGCAAGGCCGCCCGACTCACGCGGCGTCCTTGCCGCGCGAGGCCATCTGACGGAACACCTGGCGGAAACCGAAGTACGCGATCGCGTCCTTCATGTTGGAAAGGAAGCGGCGCCACGACCGCATGTTGGGATCGGTGACGTATTCGAACGTCAGCGACACACGCATCTCGTTCGGCCCGGCCGCCGTGATGCGATGACGCAGTTTGTCGCCATCGAAAAACACGAGGCCGCCCGGCGGAATCTGCACCGAGCCCGGCTGGTCCGGCACCTCCGGATTGCGCGTATGCAGTTCGTAGTCGAGCCGGCACGACGATTCGTCGATCACGCCGAGCAGCAGCGTGTAGCGGCGTCCCTCGTAATACGAAGTATCGTAGTGCCAGCCGATATGGTCGCCGGGGCGCGTGTAGTAGTAGAGCGCGTATGCGTGCGGATCGTCGGCGGGCGACACCTGCAACTGGTCGCCGCTAAGCTGCTCGAGCCAGCCGATCAACTCCTTCGAGCGATACAGCTCGGCGATGAACGGCGCGAGACGGTCGATCGTATGGCGGCTGACACTGCCGCCCTGCTTGTGACCCGGCAGATAGTTGCGGTTCACTTCGTCGAGCAGCGAGCGCGCGCTGTGTACCAGCTGCGCGGTCACTTCCGGCGCGAGGAACTCGTCCAGATACAGAAACGCGTCCTGCGCGGCGAAGTCTTTACGCAGACGCGCGTTGTCGAACGTGCGGGTCCGGCTCGCGACCGCGCGGTCGGCCTCGGGCGCGGGCGTGAGCGCCGCCACGGGCGTGCCTGACGACACGGGCGCGATCACGTCGTCTTCGGCGTGCAGATTCATTTGCTGGCCCACTGTTGACGGGATTCAGACGCGCTGGCGGCCTTGGCCGTTGGGCGAGCGCTACGGCGCGCGACGCGCCAGTAGTCGATCACCACCCATACGGCGAACAGCGGCGCGCCGATCGACGCGACCACCACGAACGGCGCGACGACATTCGTCAGCGTGACGATGGGCAGCAGGTACAGCACGTCCTCGGTTTCGAAGCCCCCCATCGACGCCTGCTTCGTGCCGGCCTTGCCGACCATTTCCTCGATCCGCATGCGCAAAAAGAAGATCAGGGCGACCGCGACACCAGCCACCGCGCCGAGCACGCCGGGCGCGAGCTTCAAAGCGTCGATATGCGCGCCGCCGACACCGATACCCATGCCGACGAACAGCATCACGGTCACGAGCGCATCACAGGCGAGGTCGTAAAAATGACCGATGCGGCTCGACTTGCCGCCCACTCGCGCGAGTTCGCCGTCCGTGTGATCGACGAAATTCGACAGGACGATCAGCAGTGCGCCCGCATTGGCCCACGCGAATCCCCCGTGCGCAAGGCACAGCGCGCCTGCGACGCCGATCAGCAGGCGCAGCGTGGTCAAATGGTTCGGGGTGACCCAGGTGTCGACTAGCGGTGTCACGAGCCGGCGGGCGAGCCGGGCGTCCCACGTACGTGGCGGCGGAACGTTGATTGGAGGTCGGGGTTGCGAAGTCATAAGGCGGAAATATATACGGGATTCCGAAAGCTTGCTGTTATGCCATACGTTG
This sequence comes from Paraburkholderia sp. 31.1, assembly GCF_014397645.1. Lineage (NCBI taxonomy): Bacteria > Pseudomonadati > Pseudomonadota > Betaproteobacteria > Burkholderiales > Burkholderiaceae > Paraburkholderia > Paraburkholderia sp. 31.1. The sequence continues at coordinate 1,935 of NZ_VZQN01000071.1, read as the reverse complement.
CTCTGCAATTTGCAGATGCCGTTCGTGTGTCCGTCACAAAGCGGAATTCACCGAATCGCTGTAAAGTGCGAATCCGTTGTGCCAGTCACGCGGAATCTGTTCGATGTGCAGCACCGCTCGTGCCCTCCGGGGGATGGCGCAGTGGTTGCTAATCCACGACATCGACTGTTGACGCCCGCCTACGCTCATGAACCGTCTCCTTGTCCCTCTGCTCTTTGCCGCCGCCGCCGCGCTGCCCCTTTCCTCGTTCGCCGTGGAGCTCGACGCGCCGCTGACATGCAATGAGAGCGGCCACCAGTTCATTGCCGATCTGATGCAGCAGCAGCTGATCAAACCGAAGCCAAGTCACGTCGAAAGCAACTCGATCAACGCGTTCTCGCCGATGCCCGATGTGCATCTGACCGCGTTCGGTTTCCGCGTATTCGCGGTGGTGGGCTTCGAAAAGGACGACCCGATGTTCCGGGTCGGCGACGGCGAACCGGTCGCCCAGTCCGCGTATGGCGCGGTCGTGTTCGGCAGCGACGACAATGTTAAAAGCGCGCTTGAAAACGCCGGCAGCACGGCGATCGTGCATCACGTCGCGCCGCTCATCACCGCGATTTTCTGCAAGCGCAGCTAGGGTTTGGCGAGACGTCGTATTCGACCGTTTCGCCACGATCGTCGATATCTTCGACCACGAGCCAGTTCGAGTGGCCAGTGAAATAGCAGCGCCGCTCTGCCAACTGCGCCATGATCGCCGGCAGTGTCAGCGACCAGCGGATCCGATCACGACGCAACTGCGCCTACAACCGCCACTTACCCCGGCCGACGAAACTCGTTTGCCACCCACGCCGCGGCGCTCGCCTTGCTGAGCTTGAACGTCGGCGCAACCTGCACTTGCGCGATCTGCTCGCCGAAAATATCGAGCGCGCTCAACAGTGCGTACGGCTCGTCTTCGTCGGGGACGATGTCGAGCGTGATGTCGAGTTCGCCGTTGCCGTCCGCGTTCGGCACGCGCACTGTCTTGTGCAGTTGCGCGCGCAGCTGCTGCTCGTGACGACGCAGCACTTCCGCCGCGGTTTTCACGAGCGTGTTGAACGCCGATACGTCGAGCGGCTTCGGATCCTTCTTGTTGCGGCCCATCGTCCACGGTCCGACGAGCGCAGGCTCCGCCTCGCCGTCCTTGATCATTTCGACGGCCCAGCCTTCGTCGTCTTCGTTCTTGATGATGCGCGCGGTCCAGCCGTTGTCGCGCCACAGACGTTCTTCATGCACGCTGTCGTCCGGTCCGAGGAACTCGGCATTCGTGTCGGTCGAGGGAAAGGGCGTGTCGGTCATCACAGGTTCACTCACTTCGCGAGGCGCACAAACAGATTTCGAACCCGCGATTCTACCTGCCCAGCCCGCCTGGCCCTGCTCGCTCTGACGAACGGACAAGGCGCGTTCGGAACGGCTGCCGCCGCTCAACGCGCAAAAAGTTATATTCACCTACGCGACGATTTATAAATCCGCTTTAAATTTCAGATAAAAAAACGCGGCCCGAAAGCCGCGTGTAAAAATGAAAAAGACACCCTTTGGTCGAAGGGGTCTATCAAAATTATAAGTGGCATCCCCCCTCGATTTAAGGCTTTCTTCGAAAGACTGCATTGCGCAAAACCGTGGGAATCAGCGCAAACGGCCTCGTCCGCTTTGCCCTTCTGCTCGCCGCGAGGCTCCCGCCATTCATCGTAAAAATAATTTCCTTTTGAGGACCTGCACTTACGCGATTAATTCACATAATCCCCGATTCGGAAATAAACCGTTGTAAGGCGCGCAATTAAATATCCGCATAAGTGTTCACGAGAAATTGACTTGAAATCTGGTGCTGTATCCGCCGAGCAGCTCAGCAAGTTCAGCGTCGATGGTTTCCCGGGTCCAGGTGACGAAGCGTCGCCAGTGGTATTTGAAGTGCTTCCA
>NZ_VZQN01000070.1:0-21782 GCF_014397645.1 Paraburkholderia sp. 31.1 | reverse complement strand
CCGAAAGAGCGACGGTGAACCGGGTGCCAAGACCATCTGGCGAGGGCTCGATCAGGTACTCGCTGCCGCTGACACGCTACGCGCGCTCCGCGACGGGCTCGGCTAAGGACTTATGTATAACGCTATGGGTATTAGTCACCATGCTTGTATACGCTAATAGTTTCGTCTTTGAACCTGACGACAATCCAACACGGATTATTCAGCTGGTGGCAAAGTGGGTAGGCAAACGCGCAGGGAGCTACGTCGACGGAAACAGATTAGCCGAGGGTATTCGTGAGTTGCGTTTAAGGGACGGCAGCATCTTGAGTTCTCGCGCCACGCTGTCCGACAGTCAGATGGACTACCCGTATTTTTTTTGCGCCCGATTTAGTCACCGCGACGATAAGGTTTCGGGGCGAAAGTGGATCACCGAAATTGGGCTGCGACAGGATGAGGTAGGTAAACCTGTTTTGTGCACCCTTTTGCTCAAGACTGATGAAGTCAGCGCACGTGTCACTGATCTTATTCAGGTGACGCGGCCAAAACTGGTTCAGCAGTTGATTGCTGCATGCCACCCCGTAGGGCAAACGCCTGGGCTTAGCGTAAAACGGCTTGACGAAGAAAGTGCACCTGCATTTCTGCGGGAGGTAGAACGCCAGGGCCGCGAACACCCGCTTGTACTGACGAGCTGCGCAAGGGACGGCAGCTATCCGGTTGTTCCAGATCGCTTACGGTCAATCCTCGTTGGGTTGGCCGATGTCGTTGACGTGCCTGCATCCGTCGATACGTTCGCAATCGAAGAGACAGTGGGAAGGCGTTATATTTCCTTCGGTGGCGCAATCAATATCGTTTTTCCTGTGCGGCAGGGCACCCGCGGATTGTTTTGCGACACCGTTTTGCTTCGACCAGACGAAATCATTGCAATTCAGAATACGGGTAACTCAATCGAGTCTGAAGTTTTGGCTGTGGTTACCCACCGTACCAATTTGCCTTATTCTTGGCGACACATTGCGCCAGAGACCGTCAGCCAAGCGGTCTTACGAAAGCAACTGGCAAGAGCTATCGAACGCGCAAATAGCAGCAACCATTCCGACGAACTAACCGAATATACCGAATTGCTGGAAGCTGCGGATCAGGAGCTACGATCCAAGGACGACGAGCTTGCGCTCGTGAGAGGTGAGTACGAATCAAAGGTCCTCGATACACAAAGACTCGAAGCAGATATTGCAGGGCTCAAGCACGCCTTAGCCGGGCGACATTTTTCCGAAGATACGCAAGCTGATGAGGTTGTTCAAGCGTTGACACCGTTGCGCGAATCAGTCGCTGCGGTACTCAAAGCCAACCCTAGCATTCAACAGTCCCTAGAACTGATCGCCTCATTGTATCCGGAAAGAATAGTCGTTTTAGACACGGCAATTACTTCCGCCAAAGATTCTGATCGGGGTGGTTCTCGTTTGGGAGCCAAGGCCATCGATCTGATGTTTAAGCTGGCCTCCGATTATTGGCAAGCGCTTGTGGACGGCAAAGGGGATCAGCAAGCGAAATCCGTCTTTGGGCAAAACTCCTATGCAGCGAACGAAGCAAGCGCGCTGAGTAACGAAGGGAAGAAGAGACGCACGTTCTCATACCGGGACCGTGACTTTGTCATGGAAAAGCATTTGAAGCACGGCGTGAAAGATAGCTTGGCGGAAACCTTGCGCGTGCATTTTGAGTGGGTTGCCAGCGAACGAAAGATCATCATCGGCCATTGTGGGAAGCATTTAGATTTCTGACGATGAAGGCGTGATCAACGAATGTCATTTGCGAAAACATCTAACGAAGCCGGAAATATGAACGTAGCGACGGTCGGTCACGGCCCGCACGACATGTACAACTGAATGACCGTAATTCACCAACAAGCCGCCGTTGAAGAAATGGAATTCGAATGGCGGGACCGGGTCGTAAGTACGCGTTGGCGGATTTGAGAGTCGCCGCTCCGGAGCCGCCTCGGGCGAGCGCTACGGTGTGCCCGGCAACGAAGCGGTGCTCAACGCGTTCTTGCGCTACCACCATACGCAGGGGCTTTCCGAACGGATAATGACTATCGACGAACTGTTCGCGCCTTCCACCACGGCGCAGTTCGTTATCTGACGCCATTCGCGGGGGTGGCGAAAATCTCTTCCTCTGGCCCGAGACAGGTTTCTCCATGCGCGCCAACCATGCTTTGTCCACGCAAACTGGCATGCCCGTGCTCCAGACGACGGGCCATATCTCCTCGTTCGGCAACGACGCGATTGCATTGCGCTGGACGAACGAGGACAAACGTCTCGCCGGTTTCTCACTGATCGATTGCGAGCGCAAACGCACGTTACGCATCGTCGCGCCGCTCACGCTCACGCTCGCTGACGGAACCACCATCGGCCTGGCCGAGCTGAGGGTCGTTGCGCCCGTGAGCGACGCTGCGCTCGAACCCAACCCGCATGCGTCCCGCTTGGGCGAACGAATCGCAGGGCGACGCGCGAGCGTCTCCCTGGTAGACACACATGGACGCCTAAAGGTGCAATGGAGCGTGGAGCAGCGCGAAGGGTCACGATATCTGCGCGTCCAGCTGGCGATTACGGCGCTTCTTCACGACGAAGCGATCGCTGCCGTCTCATTGCTGAAGACGCGCGCTCCAGGCGCCAGGGCCAGTAGTGAGCGCAAGGGCACGCCGGTCATTGCGGGCAACTTCTATCTGGGCTTCGAGCACCCGCTGGCGACAAGTCAGGTGAAGGGCGACAGCCTCAGCTTCATGCTGCATCGCGCGTTGCCGCTGGAGAAAAACAGGACGCTGGTCTACTCCGCTGTGGCAGGTGTAGCCAGCGACGGCCAGGTTCGGCGCGACTTCGGCATCTATCTGGAGCGGGAACGGGCTCGCCCGTATCGCCCGTTTCTGCACTACAACAGTTGGGGCGACATCGGCTACCTCACGCCGTACACGCAGGAGCAGGCGCTCGAGCGCATCGCAACAATCGGCCACGAGTTGCACACAGCGCGCGGGGTGCAGATCGATTCGCTTCTGTTCGACGATGGCTGGGACGACCTTGGCGGCGGCTGGCATTTCAGCAAGGCATTTCCACATGGCTTCGTTCCGCTGCGCGACGCTGCCGCGCGATTCGGCGCCGCTCCCGGCATATGGCTTTCCCCGTGGGGCGGCTACGGTATGCCGAAACAGGAACGCGTGACGCGAGGACGTGCCGCTGGTTATGAGGTCATCGACAACGGTCTCGCATTATCGGGGCCGACGTATTACCGGCGCTTTCATGAAGTCGTGATGGACTTGCTCGACAAGGGCGGCGTCAACCATTTCAAGTTCGACGGCACAGGCAATGTCGACAGGGTGTTCCCCGGCAGCCTGTTCGACAGCGATTGGGACGCGGCGATTCAACTGATCGAGGACATCCGCGCGGCCAAGCCCGAAATTTTCATTAATCTCACCACAGGTACGCATCCGTCGCCGTTCTGGCTGCGCCACGTCGACTCCATCTGGCGCGGCGGCAGCGACGATGGCCTGGCGGGCAGCGGCACCAACCGCGAGCGCTGGATCACATACCGCGACATGCAGACGTATCACAACGTCGTGGAGCGCAGTCCGCTCTTTCCGCTCAATTCGCTGATGCTGCACGGCATCCTCTACGCGCAGTGCAATCCACGCCTCAATGCGTCGGCGGGCGACGCATTCTCCAACGAAGTGTGGTCGTTCTTCGGGACCGGCACGCAATTGCAGGAGCTCTACATTACGCCGGCGCTGCTGGGCGAGCACGACTGGGATGTGCTTGCGCGCGCCGCCCAATGGGCGCGCGAAAACGGCGACATTCTTCGCGACAGTCATTGGATCGGCGGAGCGTCGGACGAACAGGCGGCCTACGGTTGGGCAGCATGGGCGCCGCACAAGGCGATCGTGACGCTGCGCAATCCTCACAGTCGCACGCAACGCTTCACACTCGACCTGCGGCGCCAACTGGAACTGCCGGATCACGCGGCGGCACGATTCGAATCGCGCAGCCTTGGGCGTGCGGGGGATTCCGGTATTCCTGCTCAACTGGACGCTGATCTGTCGCAAGCAGTGCAACTGGCGCCGTTCGAAGTGCTCACGCTCGAACTGCTGCCGGTTGCCGCCGCGAAGCGGTGAAGGGGGGACGAGGCGTAGGCGCTAGGGCCTGTTCACGCTAATAACGGGCTTGCGAACGTGCCTTTCCGCGCGTAGTGCAAGGAGAGAGGAGCGCCGTTTGGCCGAGCCAAACAAGCGACGACCGACGCCGCAATACGGGCGGAAAGGCACGTTCCCCTGTATTAAAAAAACCTTCCAGGGGCTGGCCGCCAGAAGGGCCGATCGCCGCGTCATGCTCCTTGCGAATACGTCGAGTATTCGTTGCGTCGCAATCCTTGCGCTCGGCCCTTCTGGCGGCCAGCGCAAGCCCGTTATTAGCGTGAACAGGCCCTAGTACAACCTGTCGGCCAGTTGAATCGGCTTTGCCTCGATCTGATGGAGGTCGAAGACCAGCACCTCGTTGTTACCTTGCACGAGCCACGGCGCGGGACAATACAGGCGCCTTTGCGGGCCGATGTTCCAGTAGCGTCCGAGATTGTGGCCATTGACCCAGACGATACCCTTGGTCCAGTTGCTCATGTCGAGCCAGGTGTCGCCGACTTCAGTCAGCAGCACGCTCGCCTTATAAAAGAGACCGGGTTTCCGTGGGTTCGTGCAGTCTTCGTTGAGGTTGGCGATAAACGTTTCATCCATCGGCAGCAGGTAGATGTCCCATTCCTCGAGCAACGCGAGCGAGCCGTCGACGTGTTTCATCGTGACCGGCTCGAGCAGACCTTTACGGTCAACGATCGCGGGTCCGAAGTTGACGCGCCCCATGGCCTCGACGAGTATCTCCAGCGCTACCTGGCCGTCCGGGTTCGACCCGTGGTTGTGCCGCGCCGAAGGCAGGGCAAGCGGCGCGCGATGCATCATGTGGAGCGACTGCGCGTACTCCTGCGGCAGTTGCGCTCTCGATACGCCGCCCGCGTACCGTTCACCAAGGAAAACCGTTGCGTAGTCGTGAACGGCGCTGATATCCAGCACACCGCGCGCGTGCTCCGGCAAAGACTTGCGATACAGCACGAAGCCAAACGCCTGACCGTAGCGTTCAAACGACTGCGGCTCGACGCCATGCTCGCGTGGCAGTGCCGCGGGCAGGTTGTCCCAGATCGAGGCGTAGAGCGTTGGCATCAAGGCCTTAGCTCCTGCGCAGTCAAGCGTGGCGATGACCTCGGGTATGGCTGGCAAAGGTTCGGGCAGATAGCCGGCGATCAGGTCTCGATACTTGATGTACTTCGGCGTCGCCATGCCTTGCTCGCTGATCGGCGCGCAGTAGTCGTAGCTCGTGATGTCGGGCTGATAGTTGCCTGAAGCGTCCACGTTCGCGCCGGCAAAAAAGCCAAAGCTCGTGCCGCCGTGAATGACATACAGGTTGAACGACAGCCGCGCCTGCATGAACGTGGCCAAGGTACTGGAGAGGTCGTAGTCCACGCCCGCGAACCCCGCTTCGCCCCAATGCGTGAGCCACCCTGGGTACACCTCGCCTGCCATCGCGGGCACCGAGGGGAATTCGCGGCGCACGGTTGCGATCTGCGCTGCGTCGCCGTTGCTCAGCGCGATCGCGCCGCCCGTTACCGTGGTGCGATTGCGTTCGAGTTGCGGCAGACCGTCTTCGGTGTAGAACGGCCCGGTTATGCCTCCTGCTAGCCAAAGCTGCCTGAGCTCTTCGAGGTAAGCCGGATTGCTCGCATACGAACCGAATTCGTTCTCGATCTGGATCATCAGGATCGGTCCGCCGTGCTCGCTCATCAATGGCTTGATACGCGGAACCAGTTCGTCGATATAGCGAGCCACCGCCGCCATGTAGCGAGGATCGGTGGCCGAGTCGGTCCGCAACTGGATGTCCGGATCTCGCAACAGCCAGGAAGGGAGGCCGCCCAGATCCCACTCTGCGCACACGTAAGGCCCGGGGCGCAACAGCACCCACATCTGCTCGGCTTGGCACAGGCGGATGAAGGCCTCGATATCGCGATTCCCGCTGCGGAAGTCGAACACCCCTCTATGCGTCTCGTGGTAATTCCACATGATGTACAACGCGATGCAGTTCATCCCCATCGCCCTTGCCATGCGGATCCGGTGTCGCCAGTACTCGCGCGGGATGCGGGCTGGATGCATCTCGCCGCTGCGAATCTGGAACGGCAGGCCGTCGAGCAGGAAATGTTCGCCGTCGGGGCTAAAGGAGAAGGTATGGCTGCGTTCGAGGTTCACGATGGGCGTTGTCAAGTCGACGAATGCAGGCTACCTGTAAATCGGCTGCACCTGCGAGAACGGTAGAACGCAGTTCCTTAACGATCGACAGCTTGCGAATTTTTTCGGTCCGCGGCGGCGCCATGCCTCGCACGGACCAAAGGTGTCGTTCGCCGGACCGGCCGACCAACGTCAGCTGAGGAACGGCGGATTCAACCGGTGGACGCGATCGCTCGATGGAATCGTTCAGTTGGCGTGCGTATTGCCGGTGCGTGAACTATTCTGAAAAGATCGCAATTGTTCATTCCTTTTCAGGTATTCGACAGGAGGTGTGCCATGTCGATGTCGCCAACCTTGCAGGACTGCCTGCGCAGCAAGGGTTCCCGCTACGAAGTCGTGCGTCACCCATACAGCCACTCGAGTATCGAAACGGCTGCTGCGGCGCACATTCCGGGCGACCGCCTCGCCAAGACCGTGCTCCTCGAAGACGAACACGGCTACGTGGCCGCCGTGCTGCCGTCAACTTACGCCGTGCAGCTCTCCGAACTCTGGAGCAAGACAGGGCGCCGGCTCGCCCTGGCCACGGAAGTCGAACTGCGCGAATTATTCAAGGACTGCGATGTGGGTGCGCTGCCGCCAATTTGTATGGCGTATGGCATGAAAACCTACCTGGAATCCAGCCTGGCAGGCCAGCCCGACGTCTACTTCGAGGCGGGCGATCACGAAGAACTGATTCATATGGAAGCGGATCAGTTCCTCATGCTGATGGACGATGCGGAGCGCGCCCATTTCGCCCGGCGGATGCGAGGGTTGAGCGGGCGGGCCTGACCCAACTGGCCAGCCCGTGCGCTGGCCGCGATAATTTGACCGCCTTTTGCTTCATTTGTCAGGGGGTAACTAATCAGCGGAAGCTAGAATTTTTTTCCAACTTCCGCTTGATTAGTCACGCGTCATTGCGCCAGCTGCCAGCGCAGCACCGGATGCGTCGCGCCGGCAGGCATCGCCCATACCCCCGTCGGACCGAAGTCATCACCCACGAATGATGCCGGTGTGCTCATCTGCGCGGTGGTCAGCCCGTTCGCCGCGGGAATCGGCGTGCCGTAGACGACGCCGGCTGTGGCGGTCGTGGTGTCGGTGTCCCAGTACACATCGTTCCCGATCATGCCTGTATTGACCCGCGCGATGCCGATCGGCTGATAGTTGCTCCGGCTGACCCGGGAAGAAATTCATGGTGAGCTTTTGCAGGAGTCCCGCACGGATTACCTGACTCGCCTCGGAAATCGAAAGCTGTTTTTCGAAGAGGGGGAGCGGGTTATCAGCGACCGCGGCATAAATCGACTACCCGTCACACTTCTTGCGTTCGACCTCGATCACTTCAAGAGAATCAACGACCACTTTGGGCACAAGACCGGCGACGAGGTTTTGAGGTCATTCGCGGAAACCGTTCGAGCCGTGACGGGTACGGATGCGATTCTTGCACGCATCGGCGGCGAAGAATTTGCCGCCCTTCTGCCGGGCTACGACAGCGACCGCGCAAAAAAAGCTAGGCGAGAACGTTCTCAGCCGGTTCGCCGCAATGTCCCATGGCGCCGACGGCGACCGGATTCGCGCCACCGTCAGCATTGGACTCTCCGAGTCAAGTCGCGAAACGGCTTCCCTCACCGACCTGCTCTCAGCCGCCGACCAGGCGTTGTATCGAGCCAAGTCGCTGGGCGGCAATCGGCTTGAACAGACGCCAATGACCGCGCTCGCCGCCGCCAGCTGCTCTTCGAGTGGCAATCGGACTTAAGCTCCCGCCGGATAGAGTGTGGGGAAGTTTCCGGTCCCGCTCGAAACACTGAATTCATTTGCCAGCACGGCTCCGTCGATTTTCCGCGTGGCCGAGGAGCCACGCGGATTTTCGTCCGAGCGCGATTGCGCACGCAGGTACGACACATGGATGCTCACGAACCCGACACGCGGCCGACCCAGCCCGTAACCCGCCCTGTCCTTGTCTGGGACGCGCCGGTGCGGTTGTTTCACTGGCTGGTGGTCGTGCTGGTCACGGCCGCGTATGTCACGTTGAAGCTGAACTGGATCGACTGGCACGTGCGCGTCGGCGAGACGCTGCTCGCCCTTGTTATTTTCCGGCTGCTGTGGGGCTGCTTTGGCAGTGAGACCGCCCGCTTTCGCAGTTTCGTGGCATCACCCGCGGCTGCGCTTCGTCATTTGCGCCGCCTGTTTCATCGCGAGCCCGATGTGCAGGTAGGCCACAATGCGGCCGGCGGCTGGATGGTTCTATTTCTGCTCGTCTTGCTGCTGACCGAGACGCTGAGCGGGCTCTACGTCAACAACGACATCGCCGACGAAGGGCCGTTTAGCGAACTGGTGCCCGTGTGGCTCGCCAACGCAATCTCGGCGCTGCACGGACTTGTCTGGTACGTGCTGCTCGCCGCGGTGGTACTGCACGTGCTCGTGATCGCCCTCTACGCGGTAGCGAAGGGACACAATCTGCTGCGGCCGATGCTGACCGGCTACAAACGGCTGCCCTCGTCCGTGGACGCGCCGCGGCAGGCGCCAGCGCTGCTGGCGCTGCTGCCATTCGGCGTCGGCGTTGCCGTGGTGATGCTGCTCGCGGCTTATCTGTGAGCCTGCCGCAAACCCGCTCTCCGGGCGCGGCTACCGTGCCTGCTTCAGTTGCCCTTCGGCGGCTTCACCTGGCCGCGAATTTCGCCATTCGGATTGTTCTTCGTGTGAACGTTGATGTACATGTCACCGGCTTCGAACATCTTGGCGTCGTCCGTAGATAGCGTGGCCTGACCGGTGATCGGGCTCGTCACCTCCATGTTGCCCTTCTGCGACAACCAGACTTTTATGCCTGCGTTTTTACCTGCCGGGGCGGGCCCGTGGAAATGCGCCATCGTGGTCGGACTCGTCAATCCGCTAAAGCTGATGTTCCAGGTGACGACCCGCGTGCTGGGGTCGTACGTGAGCTTGGCGGTGCCGCTGCCAGGCGTCTGCACCGGCGGAACCTGTTGGGCGCCCGTCAAAGGCACCTCGAACGAGACGGGCGCCGCTTGCGCCAAGGTCAGCGTACCCGCGAAGGCCAAACCACAGAACACCATGAAAGCGCGCCGCGTGATGGATCGTGACATCTGGTTTTCTCCTGTTGGGTTTGCCCTTGGTGAGCGGGCGATTATTGAAGACTGCAGAAGACCTCGTCGGCGTTGTTGGCAGCCAAACAAGTGAGTCAAGCATAGACGCAAGCAGGCCGTAACGCGAAGGTTGCATGAGGCCGAAATCCGGCTATGCGTGGCAACCGCCCCGTTACGTCGACGCCAGATGAGTCTGTCCAGCGATTCGAAAGGAAACCGTCGGGCGAAAATCGTTGAAATTTGATCTGGCGCGAAAAATTCTTCCGGTACGAGATGCGCTTCGTGCGGAGGCAGCGGATGTAACTGGCGCGACCTGGCGTTGCGCCAGGAGCCTTTCGGTGACGGCGATACCGTTGCCTCGGCGATGGCGAGAGCCGATACAGCGCTCTATGCCGCGAAAGCCAACGGCAGAAACTGCGTGATGCTGGCGGGGTCGTCGCAGCGTGCCGATGACATCGTTTCCAGTTTTTCGGCTTAGGAAAGGCTCCGCGCAGGGCTGCGCAGGAGACGCCTGAGCGATCGTCCATTCGCACTGCCACTGCAAAAAAACCGGCATGCAGCCGCCCGCATACCGGTCTCTATTGGGGCCCAGTCGCGTCACCGCGAAAAGGGCCGCCGCGCTGGTCCGCGCCCGTGCGCTTTATTTGCGCTTCAATTGCGAAATATCGCGCACCGCGCCGCGATCGGCCGAGGTCGCGAGCGCCGCGTACGCCTGCAATGCCTGCGACACGACACGCTCGCGATCGGTCGGCTGCCATGCGTCGTCGCCGCGCGCTTCCATCGCCGCGCGACGGCGTGCGAGCTCTTCATTCGACACCGCGAGACGCATCTTGCGCTGCGGAATGTCGATCTCGATCACGTCGCCGTCTTCGACCAGACCGATCGTGCCGCCTTCCGCCGCTTCCGGCGACGCATGGCCGATCACGAGCCCCGACGAGCCGCCCGAGAAACGGCCATCGGTAAACAGCGCACAGCTCTTGCCGAGACCCTTCGACTTCAGATACGAAGTCGGGTACAGCATTTCCTGCATGCCCGGACCGCCCTTCGGACCTTCATAGCGGATCACCACGACGTCGCCCGGCACGACCTTGTCACCGAGAATCGCGTCGACCGCGTCGTCCTGGCTTTCGAACACGCGCGCGCGACCCGAGAACAGCCACTGCGATTCGTCGACACCCGCGGTCTTCACGATACAGCCCTTCTCCGCGAGATTGCCGTACAGCACCGCGAGGCCGCCGTCCTTCGAGTACGCGTTGTCCTTGCTGCGGATACAGCCGCTCTTGCGGTCCGTGTCGAGCGTCGCGTAGGTCGCTTCCTGGCTGAAGGCGACCGTGGTCGGAATGCCGCCCGGCGCCGCGCGGAAGAATTTCTGCGCTTCCTCGCCCGCGTCGCCGGCGATGTCCCACTTCGCGATCGCGTTGCCGAGGGTGCCGCTATGCACGTTGCCGCACGACAGATCGAGCAGCTCCGCGCGCGCGAGTTCACCGAGAATACCGACGATGCCGCCCGCGCGATGCACGTCCTCGATGTGGTACTTGTCGGTCATGGGTGCGGCCTTGCACAGGCACGGCACCTTGCGCGAGATACGGTCGATGTCCGACATCGTGAAATCGACGCCCGCTTCCTGCGCGGCGGCCAGCAGGTGCAGCACGGTGTTGGTCGAGCCGCCCATCGCGACGTCGAGCGTCATCGCGTTTTCGAACGCCTGCTTGGTGGCGATGCTGCGGGGCAGGACCGAGGCGTCCTCTTCCTGATAGTAGCGGCGGCACAGATCGACGACCAAGCTGCCCGCCTGCTCGAACAGGCCCTTGCGCCATGCGTGCGTCGCGACGATGGTGCCGTTGCCCGGCAACGCGAGGCCGATCGCCTCGGTCAGGCAGTTCATCGAGTTCGCGGTGAACATGCCCGAGCACGAACCGCAGGTCGGGCACGCGCTGCGCTCGACTTCGGCGACTTCGGCGTCGCTGATCTTCGGATCGGCGGCCTTGATCATCGCGTCGATCAGGTCGATCTTCGCGATCACCTGGCCGTCGGTCGGCGACTTGATCTTGCCCGCTTCCATCGGACCGCCCGACACGAACACGACCGGAATGTTCAGGCGCATCGCGGCCATCAGCATGCCCGGGGTGATCTTGTCGCAGTTCGAGATGCAGACCATCGCGTCCGCGCAGTGCGCGTTGACCATGTACTCGACCGAGTCCGCGATCAGTTCGCGCGACGGCAGCGAATACAGCATGCCGCCGTGGCCCATCGCGATGCCGTCGTCGACGGCGATCGTGTTGAATTCCTTCGCCACGCCGCCGGCCGCTTCGATCTGCTTCGCGACCAGCGCGCCCAGCTCGCGCAGATGCACGTGGCCCGGCACGAACTGCGTGAACGAATTCACGACCGCGATGATCGGCTTGCCGAAATCGTCGTCCTTCATGCCGGTGGCGCGCCACAGCGCGCGGGCGCCGGCCATGTTGCGGCCATGAGTCGAAGTGCGTGAGCGATAGTTAGGCATCTGTATCCTCAGGTATTGCTGTTATCGGTTTTGATGAGCGCCCGCGCGGGCGTGGGGATCGCAGCGCGGACTTTGCGCTGGGAACGAATAGTGCAAGAACGCCACTAAGACGTCCAATATATTTTTTCTGCGTAATTAGGTCGAGGAAAGTATTAAACGATGCCGCGACCGCTCGGCCGATTTCACCTTTCTTGACATTGCCCGCTCCCACCGCGAATAATGCAGCGTTCGTTTAACGAAACCGTGTTCACCGTAAGAACATTGAAACGGAAACAGAGGTCTTTTCGAGCGCAACACCGGGTTCGAGGCCAGGCGCGCCCAAGCCTGGGCCCACCCTCCTGGATTCGCGCCAATCTGTCCGCTGTGATCAAGATCAGGTAAGGCAAGTTTGCCGCCAATACGCGCCAGCACCCGCGCCGGCGCGCCGTACCCGCCCCTCCGCCCAGCACAGGGCCGGGCACTACACAGAGTCACACACATGAAGCGAGACACTCCCCCTCACGCCGCCGGCCGACCGGCCGCTTCGCGCGGCATCGTCGAAGGGCTGGTTTATGTTTTCGAGCAGGTCATGCCCGACCCGTTCGTCCTGTCGATCTGCCTGACGTTCTTCGTCGCCGTGCTGGCAATGCTGATCGCACCGAACGGCACACTGCCGACGCTGCTCGATTCCTGGTACACCGGCACGTTCGGCATTCTGGGCTTCGCGCTGCAGATGATCCTGATCCTTGCGACCGGCTACGCGATCGCGGAAGCGCCGATCGTGCAACGCGGTCTGCGCGCGCTCGCGTCGCATGCGAACTCGCCGACGCGTGCCGCGCTGCTCGTGTTTCCGGTCGTCGCGGTTGCCGCGTGGCTCAATTGGGGGCTCGGGCTCATCGTCGGCGCGTTGCTGTCGCGGGAAATCGCGCGGCGCGTCGACGTCGACTTCGCATGGCTCGTCGCGGGCAGCTATTCGGCCTGGTCGATCTGCAACAGCGGGCTGTCAAGTTCGATCGCGCTATCGCAGGCATCGCACGGCAATGCGCTGAATCTCGTCGAGAAAGCGACCGGCCACGTGGTGCCGCTCAGCGAAACCATCTTCGCGCCGTTCGTGTTCATTCCGACCGTGCTGGTCGTCGTCGTGATGACCGCGATCTTCATCAAGATGCATCCGAAGGCGGAGAACGTCGTCGCGTTTCGTCAGAGCGGCGAAGCAGCCGCCGACGCGCCGAGCGACGACCCGCATGCCCGCGCGAGCAGCGAGACATCGCTCGCGGCGCGCCTCGAACAGTCGATGCTCGGCACACTGCTGATGCTCGCGCTCGGCATCGGCTATCTGGCGCTGACGTGGCACAAGGAAGGATTCGATCTCGACATCAACAACACGATCCTGATCTTCCTGATGATCGGTCTCGCGCTGCAACGCACGCCGATCGCGTACGCGAATTCGATTCGCCGCGCCGCGCGTCAGACCGGCTCGATGCTGCTGCAATATCCGATGTACGGCGGGATCATGGGCATCATGAAGGGCACGGGTCTCGCGTCGATGATCGCGAAAGCGTTCGTGACGATCGCGTCACCGGTCACGCTGCCGCTGTGGAGCTATCTGAGCTCGCTGATCATCACGCTGCTGGTGCCGAGCGCTGGTGGCCACTGGGCGGTGCAGGGTCCGTTCGTGCTGCCCGCGGCGCTCAGCCTGCATGCGTCGGTGCCGCGCACCGCAATGGGCGTCGCGATGGCCGAGAATGTATCGAACATGTTGCAGCCGTTCTGGGCCGTGCCGATCGTCGCGATCGCGGGTATCCGGATTCAGCGCGTCATGGGCTATACGGCGGTGACGTTCGCGGTGTCGCTGGTGATTTACGCGGTGGCGTTGTGGCTCGTGCCGTAACCACAATGACCTGAGTCGAACGATCTCGCTACCGTCAAAACAAAGGGCCGATGAAGCAATGCTTGATCGGCCCTTTGTGCTTTTGCGGCGTACCGTTCGCTGTTACATCTTGACGACGTCCAGCAGCGTCTTTTTGCCGTCCTTGTAGTCGTACAGCGAGATCACGCCGTGCTGAAGGTCGCCCTTCGCGTCGAACGTCGCGATTGGAGCCGCGTCAATTGGCGGTCGTTTCGTCGCTCGATTCAGCGGGAGGGTTTGATTCGTTCAGGAAATCGTCAGCAAAAGTGACGAGATAAGCAGCAACTCTGCGAATCACGGCTTGAAATCGGCCAGCATCACACCGTCGCGGATATGCGCGAGAGCGGCCGCCACGTAGTCGACGACCGGTGCCGGTGGATGGTCCGGCTTCGCCCATACGAAGCCAGAGCACTTGTGCGGCTCCATGTTCGCCAGTTCGCCCTGCCATGAACGGCACACGAGAAAGAAGCTGATGCGGTTCGTGTCCGAGTCGCGCCGCATCACGAGTTTGAATTCGAGCGCGCCGGGCGCGATCGTCACACCGGCTTCTTCTTTCGATTCTCGAATCGCGCATGCCTCGATCGATTCGCCCGGTTCGAGATGGCCGGCAATCAACGCGTACTGGCCGTCCCTGAAACCGGTATTCGCGCGCTGGATGAAAAGGCACTCGCCCTGCCCATTCAGGAACAGCACGTTCACATCGACGATGCTTTGCATTCGGCTCATTTTCTTGCCGGCATCATGACGGACTAGCCGCGTTGCGCGGTCAGCAGCTTGATGCCGAGCGCGACGAAGACTAGCCCGCTGCCGCGTTTGATGGCCGCGACCCAACGGCTGGCTCCGACGCGCGTATGGATACCGCGCACGCCGAGCGAATAAATGGTGTGCACGAGCGCGACGGTGACCGCGATCGTCAGATACATCACGATGAACTGCTCCGACAGGCCGCGCTCGTGGTCGATGAATTGCGGCATGAACGCCGATAGAAAGATCATCGTCTTCGGATTGCTGCCCGACACGAGCAAGGCTTCGCGGAATACCTTCTTGCGCTCGAACGTATAAGCGGACGATGCGACGCCCGCCGGCTGCGCGGCCCGCGATGCCTCTTTGTTGCCGCCGCGCAGTTGCCTGATGCCGAGATACATCAAATAACCCGCGCCGAGCACTTTCATCGCGACGAAGAGCGGCGGCAGCATCGTCAATACCGCGCCGACACCTAGCGCCACGAGCGCGACGACGACTCCTTGCGCGAGCAGATTACCGGCGACGCTCGCCGCCGCGCCGCGGTTTCCATAGCGGACCGAATTGCGGATCACGAGCAGAACGTTCGGTCCCGGCGAAATGGTGGTGAGCAGATAGGCACCGGCGAAAAGCAACCAGGTATGGAAGGACATGGCAGGCCCAGCAGTTCGTTGTGGTTGAATACCAATACACCGGACATCATCATGCCACGGAAAAAATCGCTGCCGCGTCGCGCGCCGCCTCAACGCTTCGAGCCCGTCACCAGTTGCAGCGGCGTCTCGATCACCTTCGACAACTCGCGCTGCTTGCGCCGCTCGGTCACCGCCTTCAACGCGAAGTCGATGCCGAACACGGTCTGGCGGCCGGCGAACTGGTTCATCGTCGCGAGCACGCGGCCGTCGGCGAGTAGCGGCTTGATCGCATCGATCGCGTCGTAGCCGGTGACATAGACGCCGCCGCCGCGACCCGCGTCGCGAATCGCGTCGACCGCGCCCATCGCCATGTTGTCGTTGCCGCATAACAGCGCGCGCAACTGCGGGTGCTCGGCCAGCATTTTCGCGGCCACGTCGCGGGCCTTGCCGTACTCCCAGTCACCCGACTCGACCGCGACGACCTGCACGTTCGCGGCATCCATCGCATCGCGGCTGCCGGCCGTGCGCTGCTGCGCATTGCTGCTCACCGAAATGCCTTCGATGATGCCAACCTGATCGCCGGGCTTCAGCCGCGTGGCCAGATATTGGCCGACCTGCTTCGCGCCGTTGCGATTGTTCGGCCCGACGAACGGCACCGAGATGCCGGCGGCCGCTTGCGCCGCATCGTCGAGCGGGTTGTCGATCGTGATCGTGATGATGCCGGCCTTGATCGCGCGCGCGATCACCGGGATCAGCGCCTTCGAGTCGGTCGGCGCGATCACGATCGCGTTCACCTTCGCCCTGATCGCCTCGTCGACCATGCGGATCTGCGCGGCGGTGTCGGTCTGTTTGGCCGTGCCCCGAATCGTCAGGCTGAATTGCGACGAGAAGTGGTCATGGTAATTGCGCGCAGCGTCGACCATCGCGACCGTGAACGGGTCGGACATCGATTTGAGTACGAGCGCGATCTTCGGCTTCGTGCGGGGCAGCACTTCGGCGCCGGCATCGTCCGCGAACAGCGCGATGCCAGTGAGACCGGTTGCGGCCAGCGCGCCCGCGAGCAGCACGCGGCGGCGCATGTTCTGCGTCATGGCTTGACTCCTTCGCGGAGGTGCCGGTTGCGGAGGTGCCGATCGAACGACGCGACGCTGGCGGCAATTTCGTCGAAGAGCGGCCGGCTGTCGATATCTTCGCTCAGACAACGCGTCTTCAAGGCGGCGAGTTGCGCGTCGAGTCCACCGGAGACGTCGCTACGCTCGAGCAGTTCTTCGAGCAGACAGCCGTATGCCCTCACTTCGAGCCGCTGCAACGCGATAGCGAGCTCGCGATCGCCGGCGTCAAAAAACGACGCCGCCCCGAAATCGCCGAGCAGCGCGCGCCCCGCGCCGCCGTGCAGGATATTGTGCGCGTACAGATCGCCGTGCATCACGCCGCCCCGATGCAGATGACTCGCGACCTTGGCGATGCCGCTCGCGATACCGAGCACCGTCGCAAGGTCGAAGCGCGCGTCGTCGCGATAGATGTCGCGCGTACACGATGCGAGGCTCGGCGGGCCGGCGAGATTGGCGAAGCGCGTATCGATCAATCCCATCACGAGGCCATGCGTATCCGACGGATGCCCGATCACCTTGCCGAGCACGGGGATCAGGTTCGCATGTTCGCCGCCGCGAATGCAAGCAGCCATCTCGCAGTCGGGCAAACCGTCGCTCGTCACCGCACCCTTGAACAGCTTGACGGCGACCGCACGCGGCGCGGGCTCGTTGTTCGCGTGCAGCGCCGCGCGATAGATGACGCCCGATGCGCCCTCGCCCAACGGCCGTTCGAGCTGCAACGCATCCCAACGAATGCCGCTGATCGGTGTGTCGATGAGCGCCGCCTGTTCGAGCGCCGCGTTGAACGGATTGCCCGCATACGCGAGCCACGCGAGCCGCGGCAGACGCAGCAACCAACGCGGCAATGCATCGAAACGATTCGCCGCGAGCCGCAGCAATTCGAGCCGCGTGCATGCGGCCAACTCCTCGGGCAGCGCGCGCAGCCGGTTGCCGGCAAGCATCAGCTTCTGCAGTTGCGTGCAGCGGCCAAGCTCCGCGGGCAAGCGTTCGATGTCGTTGTCGGTCAGAATCAGCCAACGCAGCAGCGGCGGCAGCGCGCGCGCCGGCACCTCGCGGATGCGATTCGACTTGAAGCCGATCATGGTCAGTTGCGCGCATTCGCCGAGCACGCCGGGCAATTCGGTGAACGGGTTGTTGGACGCGAACAGGATGCGCAGTTTGCGCAGACGCGGCAGATCGTCCGGCAGCGTCGTCAATGCGTTGTTCGACAGGTCGAGCACTTCGAGCGTATCGGCGAGATCGAAAATCTCGCGCGGAAATTCGCTCAGGCCGCACGCGAGTTTGAGTTCGCGCGCACCCGCCAGTCGCCCGGCCCGCAGTTGTTCTAAAGTCGTGGTCACAGTCGTGGGAAAGAAGATCGGGTAGCGCCCGCAGCGCGTCGTACCGAAGCTGTCGATTTTACTGAGTCGAAGGTCATCTGGGGTTCTCTGCGGTACAGTGATGCGAGCGTCGCGGGGGTCACGGCCGTCGCGGCCATGTCGAATGCGAATGAGACAGCAATATCTGGAGCGCGTTCGGGCCACGCAAGCGACACACTATCGGATAACGGCGCAGCCTTCATGCAGTTTTGCGCGTCCGGTCGTCGAAACGCCGCCTCGCAAGTCCTTGCGCCGCCACCCTGTCAGGAGCCTGAGAAAGTGACGTATGCATACAAGTTGATCGATTCGCCGGTCGGTCAGTTGAAGCTGGTGGCGAAAGGCGAATGCCTCGCCGCGATTTTGTGGGAGCACGACAAGCCTGACCGCGTGCGACTCGGCGAGATGAGCGAAGCGAACGAGCTAGCGGTGCTCGTGGAGACCGCGCGGCAATTGCACGAGTACTTCGCGGGCACGCGCCAGGCCTTCGATCTGCCGCTCGAGTTTCACGGCACCGAGTTCCAGAAGCAGGTCTGGCGCGCGCTGCTGACCATTCCGTTCGGCCAGACGCGCAGCTACTCGGAGATCGCGCAGCAGATCGGCAACGTCAACGCGGTGCGCGCGGTGGGCGCGGCAAACGGCCGGAATCCGATCTCGATCGTCGCGCCGTGTCATCGCGTGATCGGCGCGTCGGGCGAGCTGACGGGATTCGCCGGCGGCCTCGCCAACAAGATGCTGCTGCTTTCGCTGGAGGCGGGGCAGACCTCGCTCGAAGCAGCGGCGGACCACGCGCAAAGGCAGGCGCCTGAGCGGGGAGCGGCGCAAGCGGTCAAGGACGATGCGCCCGCGAAACCGGCGCATCGTCAGCCGAGCCGGGGAACGCAGGGTTCGCTGTTCGGTAGCTAAAGCAGCGCACACCCGGCACGATGCGCCACCCACCGGCCGTAATCGCCGATGCTTCGTCCGCGATCAGCACCATCGCCCGCGCATGCAACACCTATCCTTAAGATGCCCTTTGGGGCATCGAACAGGAGGATGACATGCGCATGCTTCTCAACATACAAATACCGAACGAACCGTTCAGCACACTCGTGCGCGAAGGCCGAATCGGCGACCTGATGAGAAAGATCCTCGATGACATGAAACCAGAAGCCATCTACTTCACCGAGCAGCAGGGCAAACGCGGCGCGGTGGCGGTCGTCGAGGTCGCCGATGCATCGGCGATCCCCGCGCTTGCCGAACCGTGGTTCCTGACGCTCGACGCCGACTGCGAGCTGCGCATCGCGATGCTGCCCGAGGATCTGATGAAAGCCGGGCTCGACGCGCTCGGCGACAAGTGGAAGTAGCGCGGCCCTCAGGAATGCCTGGCGGATAGCTGCAGCAGTATCGAAGCCGCGGCCGTCGCCGCGACCTGGCAGCCGAGCACGATATGTGCCTCGGCCGTGTCCTCGATAAAGTCGTGACTCACGCCGCCGATGCTCGGCACGAACATCATGCACGCCGGCATGCAACGCGCGATCACCTGCGCGTCGTGCGCGGCGCCGCTCGGCATGCGCAGCCACTGGCCCGGCGCGAGTGCTTCGGCGGCTCGCGCGATGTGCTCCGCGAGCGTGGCGTCCATGCTGACGGGTTCGATCGGCTCGTCGAGCGTCTGCAATTCGACGCTCACCGCGTCGTGCGCGTTGAAATCGCGCACCAGTTCCGCGAGCGCGCGTTCCATGGCCTGAAGCCGTGCCGGGTTCGCATCGCGGAATTGCAGGTACATGTCGGCCGCGCCGGGCACGACGCTCATCGAGCCCGGATCGAGATCGATGCGGCCCACGGTCCAGACGGTATCCGCGTCCGCCAGCTGCCCGAACGCGTCGTTCATCCGCGCGATGAACGCGACGAGCGCCGCGCCCGCGTCGCGGCGGATCGCCATTGGCGTCGTGCCCGCGTGGTTACGCTGACCCGTGAAGCGCAGTCGCGATTCGCGTAGCCCGACGATCGTCGTGACGACGCCGATCGCTTTGCCGATCGCTTCGAGACGTCCGCCCTGCTCGATATGCGGCTCCAGATACGCGACCTGGCGCCCTGCCTCGAAACGCGCACGCGGTCGGCCCGCCAGTCCAGCGGCCTCGAGTACGTCGGCGAGGCGTTCGCCCTGCCGATTCGTCGCGCCGCGAATCGAGTCGTCGACCGCCTCGCCGACGAAGCTGCGGCTGCCGAGCAGGCCCGAGAACGTGCCCTCCTCGTCGATCCACGACGCGACGTCGACGGCGAGGTGCCGCGTCGCGTCATGCTCCGCTAGCGCGCGGGCGATTTCGAGCCCGTACATCACGCCCATTGCGCCATCGAGCCAGCCGCCGGTCGGCTGCGTGTCGGTATGCGAGCCGATCACGAGCGCGGGACCGCTATTGCGCGAGCGTCCGAACACGGTGCCGACGCCGTCGATGCGCGCGTCGAGCCCCGCCTCCGTCATCCGGCCGACCAGCCATTCGCGTGCCGCCAGATCGACCGGCGACAGCGCGAGCCGGACCACGCCGGGACCGGTCGCGCCGAAACCGCGCAGCCGTTTGAGGTCGGCCATCAGCCGGTCAGGATCGATCTTCACCACGTTGTCATCTCCATGAATTGATTGCGGATATACGCATGAAGCCCACCCTCCGGCTCGAACAATCGATACAGCGTGGGCCGCGACAGCTGCGACATGGCCAGCACGCTGTCGACCGTCAGATCAGGTTGGCCGGGATTTGCGTCGATATAGCGGCGCGCTGCCGTGGACATCGCGGTGCGTGCCACCGCCCGCGCACTGCCGGTCAAGCCTGTTTCCTTGCCGAACGCCGCCGCCATCAACAGCGCGCAGATGTGGAGCGCTTCCTGAGCCGCGGGCGCGTCCATCGTGGGCAACGTGCGACAGATCGGACGGCCGTATCAAGAAAGCGCCACGACCGCGGGCACTCTCACGAAGCGGACGAACCGTCCGCTTCCGCCATTCACCAACTCATTTCCACAGCGTGCGGCCAAAGAACGTCAACGTACGATCCCATGCCTGTTGCGCCCAGACCGGGTCGTATTGCGTCCTCGCGATGCGGCCCGACCCGACCGCCGTTTCGTTCGCGAACGCGTGACGCGCCAGATAGCGATGAAACTCGACGTCGACTTTCGCGTCGGTGAGTTTCTTTTCGAGCGCGTCGACGGTGTCGGCGGCGAAGAACTCGTCCTGCAGACCCCAGTGGCCCATCACCGGAACCTTGATCTTCGACGCGTCGATATAGTCGAGCGGCGGGAAGCCATACCAGACGACTCCGGCCGCCACTTCAGGCACGTTGCACAGCGCGAGGAACGTCAGCGCGCCGCCCATGCAATAGCCGGTCAAGCCAACCTTCGCCGCGTGCTGCTGCAGATACTGGACCGCGCCGCGCACGTCCTGCGTTGCGGCATCGCCGAAATCGAGGCCGCTCATCAAGTGGTGCGCCTCATCCTCTTCGACCGTCGACTTGCCGCGATACAGATCGGGCACCAGCGCGAAGTAGCCGGCTTTGGCGAGGCGATCGGCGACGCCGCGAATCTGGTCGTTCAAGCCCCACCATTCCTGGATCACGACGACCGCGGGCGCGCCCGCGGTTTTTTCAGGCTTCGCGAGATAGCCCTGTAGCTGCTTGCCGTCGGGACGGTTGAACGTGATCATCGAACCTGCGTCTTGGGTCATCGGTCGCTCCTCTAGTAGACGAAACCGCTAGCATAGCGCCACTACCCCGTTGTCTGTCCAATCGGAATCGTGCCAACGCGCGAGCGTGATCCCGCGGAATCTGCCCGTTATGTGAACCGAACAATATGAGGATCAACATCAGGAAAAATTCGTTAATTGATTCGTCGACGCGAGAGACGCCCTCAGCCGTTTCGTGTTGAAAGCTGGCGTAAAAACGCGACGCAGAAATCAGGCCCGCGCGACATGTGATTTCGCGCACGCATTCAAGCGCTTTTATCCAATGGGTGAATGACTCGACTGAAAGCTTGACGTATTGCGATGCGCGCTAGAACGAATGGCACTTACTTAAGCCTACATGGAGGAGAAGACGCGGGTAAGTGCTTGAAGAGAAAGGGAGGGGGCTGATCCAGGGATTGATACGATGGTTGTTACCAGGCAAACACCGTCTCATT
>NZ_VZQN01000069.1:0-21911 GCF_014397645.1 Paraburkholderia sp. 31.1 | reverse complement strand
GCGCCCCCCGCCGCGCCCCTACAGCCCAGCGCGACGCCGACGCGCGCGAGGCACGCTCGCGCTTCGCACCGGCACCCGCCGAGTCACTAAATCGGGGACGTTGTCGCGATGCAACGCCTCCCCGGCCCAATGACATCGCGGCAACCCGCCGCAGCGAAAATTTGCTGCAGTGCACTAGCTTTTCTCTAGGGAAAACCCCATAATCACAACTAAGGGAAAACCCTAGCAACGCAGTCACTAACCGGGAGTCGCCATGAGCTACATCTTTGCACTGTTCCAAAAGGTCAGCGACCTCTTTGCGTCGCCCCATCTGCCGCTGGATTCGGACTACTCGTACGCAGCGCGTGCCCGTGAAGCCGAGCGTCTGCGCCGCGCGCAGGCCACGCTGTTCGGCATCAAGCTGACGGACTAAAAACCAGCCGCACCTCCCGAGCGCGCGACAACGCGCCGGGGCGCGCACCTCGAGTGCGCTTCTCATTGAGCCACTATTCGCGAAATGCGGATCGTGGCTTTTTGTTTTTCGGGGCTCTCTTGTCGCGATGCATCATTGCGCGACGAGACAGACGTATCAGCGCCAGGCCTCCAGTGTCTGTCCGACTCCTTGCAAATTATTTCGGGGCCGAAATGAATGTAACCAGCTTTCACGCTGATTCAGCGAGTCGAATGAAAGCATTGCCCGTAAACCTTCGTTGAATGAAGCGCGAAAGCGACACCGCGCTTCCATCAACAGGCCCCATCTATGAAATGCTCGCTTACAAGTGCTAACGTCTTCACGCGATTCGGGCCGCTAAAGTGAGTCTCAAGCGTACGGCGTCTGGTTCGGCTCACAAGCGAAGCGAACGAAGCGAATCGCACGATCCGAGCAAACACGGACGCTGGCCTGGAATAAAACTTTGACGGGAGGTCATTATGAAAAACTTTGGCAAGGCATCGCGCTCGCTGATCGCAACGCTGCTCGCGGGCGGCGCACTCGTCGCGGCTGGTAGCGCATTCGCGCAAGACCGCGGGATCGTCGAACACGGTCCGGCACCAGTCGTGTACGGCCAACCGCATATGATGCCGGTGGGCGTGTCGATCAACATCGGCTGGCACGGCGATCGTTACTGGGACGGCCACCGCTACTGGGAGCACGACGAGTGGATGCGCCATCATCCGCACGACTACGATCCGCACCACCGCGGCGACGATCACCGCACCCCGCCCCCGCGCTACTAAAGCGCGCCTGATCGCGTCGCAACAGGCGGCGTGAGTCCACGAAGCCGGTCTTCCCTCGAGGGGAAGGCCGGCTTCGTCGCATTTGGGCGTGCGAGTCCGACCGTGGTATTGCGCGTGCTGCGCTATGCTTCGGGGCTTTCATCGACGGCAGCGGGAGCGCGTGTGGACAAAACGACACAGGATGTAGCGATAGGGGTGGTGGGCACGGGACTGATGGGCGTCGGCATTGCGACGCAGGCCGCGTTGCATGGATACCGGACGATCGTTCACGACGTTGATCCGGCGCGACTCGCGAGCGTCGCGCCGAAAGCGCAAGCCGTGCTCGACGAACTGATCGACGCGGGCCGTATCGACGATGCTGCCAAACAGGCGGCGCTCGCGCGCATCGAAACCAATGCGCAACTCGATGCGATCGGGCAAGCGCGCTTCGTGATCGAGGCGATTCCCGAAGTGCTCGAACTCAAACACCGCCTCTACGCGACGCTGACCAGCCTGCTCGCCGATGATGCGATCCTCGCGAGCAACACCAGCGGCTTCCCGCCCGACCAGCTTGCCACCCCGCTGCGCGCGAAAGAACGCTTCGTGATCGCGCATTTCTGGAACCCGCCGCACATGATTCCGCTCGTCGAGGTCGTGCCGGGCACCGAGACCGCGCCCGAAGTCGTGCGGCAAACCGCCGGACTGATGAGCGCGATCGGCATGGAGCCGGTCGTGCTCGCGAAGGCGATTCCGGGCTTCGTCGGTAATCGGCTGCAGTTCGCGGTACTGCGCGAGGCGTTGCACATCGTGCGTTCGGGGGCAGCGACGCCCGAGGTCGTCGATCGCGTGATGAAAGCTTCGCTGGGACGTCGCTGGGGCATCGTCGGACCATTCGAGGGCGCGGACATGGGCGGACTCGACACGTTCGTCGACATCGCGTCGCATCTGATGCCGCAACTCGCGAAAGACGAGGACGTGATCGATCTGCTGCGCGCGCAGGTCGACGCGGGGCGTGTCGGCGTGCGCAGCGGCGCGGGGTTTCATGACTGGGATGAAGCGCGCATCGCGCGGGTAAAGGAAGGGCGCAAGCGCGTGATCGGGCGCGGCTAGTGCGGTATAAATAGCCGTTCCGTGCCTGGTACTCCGCCGCTTTTCGCGCTAACTGCCACACGCGTCGCAAGCGAACCTAAATCAACTCCAAGCCAACCCCAAGCCACGTCATGTCTCACTACTTCTACGACCCCGCCGCCGGTCACGGCCTCCCGCACGATCCTTTCAAGGCGATCGTCGCGCCGCGGCTGATCGGTTGGATTTCGTCGCGCGATGCCGAAGGCACGCTCAATCTCGCGCCATACAGCTTTTTCGGCGCGTTCGCGACCTTTCCGCCGATCATCGGTTTTAGCAGCGAGGGCCGCAAGGACAGCCTCGCCAACATCGAGGCGACCGGCGAATTCGTTTGGAATCTCGCCACCCGGCCGCTCGCGGAGCAGATGAACCGCTCGTCGGCGCCGGTCGCGCCGCACGTCGACGAGTTCGCATTGGCCGGGCTCACGCCGGCGCCGGGCCGCAACGTGGCGGTGCCGCACGTGGCCGAATCGCCGGCGGCGCTCGAATGCAAGCTGCTGCAGATCGTGCGTCTGCATGATGTCGACGGCAAGCCGATGGACAACTATCTGTCGCTCGGCCAGGTGGTCGGCGTGCATATCGACGACGCGTATCTGAAGGACGGCCTGTTCGACACGCACGCCGCGCAGCCGATCATGCGCGCGGGTTATCGCGCCGACTATGCGCAGATCGGCGAGATGTTCCAGATGATCCGGCCAACGGCCTGAACTCGCCCTCAGCAGCTTCCGCTGATTAGCGGATCGCTCAGGGTGTCACCGGCGGCGGCTTGCGTGGGGACTGCGCGGACGTTTTTGCCGCGGAGTCACTGTTGCCGCTCCCGCTCCCGCTCCCGCTCCCGCTCCCGCTCCCGCTCCCGCCCACGGGCGCATCCACTTCAACCTCGACGACCGCAGCCGCGACCGGCGCGGCCGCCGTGACTTCCGCCGCAATCGCCGCGGGCACCGGCTGGATCGGGCGCGCACGCGAGCTGACGAGCACCGCGCGCGGTTCATTGTCGTAAATCACGGCCCGCACGCGCGGATAAATCTCCCGCTCCCAGCGACGTCCGCTGAACACGCCGTAGTGGCCGACGCCCGTTTGCACGTGATGCGTCTTCAGATACGGCCGCAGACGATCGCACATGTCCTGCGCGGCGAGCGTCTGACCGACCGCGCAGATATCGTCCTTTTCACCTTCCACGGTCAGCAATGCGGTGCGGCGAATCTTCGACGGCTCCACCAGACGCCCCTCGACTTCGAGCGCGCGTAACGGCAGCGCATGCTGCTGGAACACGGTGTCGACGGTCTCCAGATAGAAGTCGGCGGTCAGATCCATCGTCGCGAAGTACTCTTCGTAGAAAGTGCGAATCGTGTCGGCTTTCTGCGGATCGCCCTTGCCGCGCTCGAAGTACATCGTTTCGAACGAGTCGGCGTGGCGGCCCGGATTCATCGCCATGAACGCGGCCAGCTGCACGAAACCCGGATACACGCGACGCTGCGCGCCGGCAAACCCGAACGGCACCGCGCTGATCAGATTGCGCTCGAACCACTCGATCGGCCGGCTCCTGGCCAGTTCGTTGACGCGCGTCGGATTGATGCGCGTGTCGATTGGGCCGGCCATCAGCGTCATGCTGGCCGGCTGCGCGGGATGGTCCTCGGCGGCCATCAGCGCGACGGCGGCGAGCGCCGCGACGGTCGGTTGACAGACCGCGAGCAGATGCGTGCCGGACCCGATCGCCGCGGTGAAGTCGATCACGTGGCGCACGAATTCATCGAAGCCGAAGCGGCCTTCGCCGAGCGGCACGTCGCGCGGGTTGTGCCAGTCGGTGATATAGACGTCGTGCTCGGTCAACATCGTGCGCACGGTTGCGCGCAGCAGCGTCGCGAAGTGGCCCGACATTGGCGCGATCATCAGCACGCGCGGCTGCGGCGTGGAAAGCACGGCGTCCTTGCGAAAATGCAGCAGCGAGCAGAACGGCGTGCGCGCGACGACTTCCTCGACCACCGCGACCGGCTCGCCTTCGGTGACGACGCTATCGATGCCGAACGGCGGCCGTTTCGGCGTGAGTCCGCCGAGCATCAGAAGTTCGCACGTCGCGCGCAGCGAGCGTCCGTGCGGCGTAGCCGCGAATGCGGACCACGCATCGAGCGAACGGTTCGCCAGCGCCGCGCCGTGCCGCAGCGGTAGCAGCAGGTCGGCGCAGGCCTGATAGGCAGGATAGGCGAACAGATTCATACTTTCACTCGAATGCGCCAGAAAGACAGGAACTCGAATAAAAGCAAGTGGTGCGCCAGGCGCCGGCGCGCGTTGCCCCTATGTCGCGTCATATCTGCGTGGGTCGGCATATCACTTGCGTGCATAGGCGAAATGGGCCGGCCTTGCCGCGTTTTGGTGCGCGCGCGCACCGCGGCGTGCATGGGTGCAGGCACGCGCGGCGCGATGCCCGATCTGGAGGACACACGTATGGGAAATACTACGCTCACGATCAGCAGCAGGAATTATTCGTCGTGGTCGCTGCGCGGCTGGCTGCTGACGAAGTTCAGCGGCTTGCCGTTCGAAGAAATCGTGGTGCCGATCGACGACCCCGCGACGCGCGCCGAACTACTGCTGCTGTCGCCGTCGATTCTGGTGCCATGCCTCATGCACGACGGCGTCAAGGTCTGGGACACGCTGGCGATCGCCGAATACCTGCACGAGCTGAAGCCGCAAGCCGCGCTGTTGCCGCATGAGATCCGCGCCCGCGCGCATTGCCGCGCTATCTGCGGCGAGATGCATTCGGGGTTTGCGTCGTTGCGCTCGGCGCTGCCGATGAACCTGAAGGCGCATTTCCCGGGCTTCAAGGTATGGGCGCGCGCGCAATCGGATATCGAGCGGATCGTGACGATCTGGCGTGAATGTCTGAAGGAGTACGGCGGCCCGTTCCTGTTCGGCGAGCGGACCGCCGCGGACGCGATGTACGCACCGGTGGTTACGCGTTTCGTGACCTATGACGTGCAACTCGATCCGGATATGGTCGAATACGGGCAGCGCATCATGGCGCTGCCCGAAATGCGCGAGTGGATCGCGCTCGCGCGTCAGGAGGTCGAGGAGATCGATGAACTGGACGTCGAGTTCTGAGCGCGGCGGCCGCCGTCCACATTAAGCAGATCCGTCAGCCGCGCTCGCCTTCGAGCTTGAACACGCTGACCAGCTGCGCGAGCCGCGCAGCCTGCTCGCGCAACTCGGCCGCCGCGGCTTCCGCATCGACGACGATGGTCGCATTCTGCTGCGTCGCCTCGCCGATCTGCGTGACCGCCAGGTTGACCTGCTCGATGCCGCCCGACTGCTCGCGCGACGCGACATTGATCTCGCTCATGATCGCGCGGACCTGACCGACCTGAGTGACGATTCCCTGCATCGTCGCGCTCGCTTCTTCGGCGATGCGAAAACCGCTGTCGACGTTCGCGCTCGACGCCGCGATCACCCCCTCGATCTCCTTCACCGCCGCCGCGCTGCGCTGCGCGAGCGCGCGCACTTCCGACGCGACGACCGCGAAGCCCTTGCCGTGCTCGCCCGCGCGCGCCGCCTCGACGGCCGCGTTCAACGCGAGGATGTTGGTCTGGAAGGCGATGCCCTCGATCACCGTCGTGATCTCGGCGATCTTCTGCGACGAGCGGCCGATCTCGCCCATCGTCGACACCACGCGCTCGACCGCGCGGCCGCCTTCGAGCGCGGCGTCGGCGGCGTGGGTGACGAGGGTGTTCGCTTCGGTCGCGTGATCGGCATTCTGCTGCACGGTCGACGTGATCTGCTCCATGCTCGCCGCGGTCTCTTCGAGGCTGCTCGCCTGGGTCGCGATGCGCATCGCGATGTTGCCGCTGCCGGTGGCGATCTTCTCGGTGCCCGCCGACATGTCGGCCGACGCGTTGCGCACCTGCGCGACGATGCGCGCGAGGCCTTCGCCGATGCCGTCGATCGCCAGCATCAGGCGGCCGATCTCGTCGGCGCGCGCGCGGCCGTGCTGCGCGACGCGCACGCTCAGATCGCCCGCGGCGAGACGCTCCGACGCACGCGCGGCTTCGTCGAGCGGACGGCTGACGAGCCGCCGCACCGCGACAAGGAACACGATCGCGAACAGGCCGACCAGCGCGAGGCCGAGCAGCAGGAAGGCGTTGCGGGTGCGCACGACCTCGGCCATCACTTCGTCGCGCGGCGCGACGCCGCCGACGAGCCACTGCCACTCCGGCACCGTGACGAACGACACGAACTTGTCGCGCGCGTCGCTCTCGCCGAGCGTCGCGTCGGCCGAGCGGTAGTCGAGCTCGCCCTGCTTCATGTCGAGCATGCGCTGATACGGCGCGTTGGCGTCGTCGGCTTTCTGGCCCGCGGCGGCCGGATGCACGAGCAGCTTGCCGCGCTCCGCGCCGCTCGACGCGTCGAGCACGAAGTAATAGCCGCTCGCGCCGATCTTCAGCGCGTGGATGCCGTCCTGGACCGACTGGATCTCCTTGTCCACGTCGACGCCGACGAACAGCGCGCCGATCACGCGGCCGCTCGCGTCGGCGATCGGCCGGTACTGCGTGATCATGCGCTTGCCGAACAGCATGGCGAGGCCGGTGTACGAGCGGTTCGCGAGCAGCGGCGCATACGCTGGCCCCTTGCGGTCGAGCAGCGTGCCGACCGCTCGGGTGCCGTCCTGCTTCTTCAGCGAGGTGGTCACGCGCACGAAGTCGTCGCCGCTGCGCGCAAACACGGTCGCGACCGCGCCGCTGCGTTCGAGGAACTGGTCGGGAATCGTGAAGTCGAGATTCAGCACCTTGCCGCCGGCCTTGAAAGTCGGCGTCGCGGTGCTCCCGATGTCGACTTTCTGCGTGTCGTCGAGCGAGAAGTCGGTGGGCAGGAAGCTCGCGAACAGCGCCATCGACCGATCGACTTCGGCCGACAGCGCCTTGTCGAACAGCTCGATCATCGCGGCGATCGAGCGGTCTTTTTCGGCGATGCGGGCGAGCACCTGGTCGCGCACCTGGTCGCCGGCGGCGCGCGCGAGCGCCCACGCGAACGTGCTGAAAATCAACGCGACCAGCACGCACGAGAGCACGGCAAGCCGCGCGCCGACGCTGGCGCGGCGCAAGAAGAGAGAGTTCATGGGCAGGCGCGAAAAGGGGACAGGCGACGCGCGCGTCGGGCATGGCCGCGAACGGCATCGATTTACTGGTTTACGGCTCGGGAGACGGCGGCTTTAGGGCGACTGAAAGCCGCCCGTAATGGGATGAAAGGGGCCACAACGGGCCCCCGAAAGAAGGACGAGGCGGAATGCCGAAGGTGTTGCTGCGTTGCTCAGCGCACCGGATCGACGGTTCGGCCGGGCGCGCGTCGCCACGTCCGCAACAACAACGCATTGGTGACGACGCTGACGCTCGAAAACGCCATCGCCGCGCCCGCGAGCATCGGATTCAGCAAGCCGAACGCGGCCAGCGGAATGCCGATCAGGTTGTAGACGAATGCCCAGAACAGGTTCTGCTGGATCTTGCGCCAGGTTCTGCGGGAGATGTCGATCGCGTCGGCGACGAGCGCCGGGTCGCCGCGCATCAGCGTGATGCCGGCGGCGTGCATGGCGACGTCGGTGCCGCTCGCCATCGCGATGCCGATGTCGGCGGCGGCGAGCGCGGGCGCGTCGTTGATGCCGTCGCCCGCCATCGCGACGATGCCGGCGTGGCGCATCTTCAGGTCGCGGATCACGCGGGCCTTGTCGTCGGGCAGCACCTCGGCGTGGAATTCGTCGATGCCGAGCGCCCGCGCGACGCTCGCCGCACTGCCGCGGTTGTCGCCAGTCACGAGCACGCTGCGGATGCCCATCTGCGCGAGCCGCGCGACGGCCGCGCGCGCGGTCGGCTTCACCGTGTCGCCGAACGCGATCAGTGCGAGCGCTTCGGGGGCGTGAGGCGCGCGCGTCATCAGCCACGACACCGTGTTGCCCGCCGCTTCGAGTTCCTGCGCGCGCGCGGCAAGCGCGCTCGGCAGCGCGATGTCGAGCTCGCGCAGCCAGCGCGTGCTGCCGAGGGCGAGCGTGCGGCCGTCGACGTCGGCTTCGACGCCCCGGCCGGCGACGGCGCGAGCGGCGGTGGCGCTTGGCCCGCCCTCGTGTTCGCCGGCCATTTGCCCGAGCTGAGCCTCGTGCGCGCGCATCACCGCCCGCGCGAGCGGATGATCGCTATGCCGCTGCACCGCCGCCGCGAGCGCGAGCGCTTGGTCGCGGCTCAAGCCGCCGATCGGCTCGAACGCCGTTACCGATGGTTGGCCGAACGTCAGCGTGCCGGTTTTGTCGAACGCGACGATCGACACGCGATGCGCGATTTCCAGCGCTTCCGCGTCCTTGATCAGCACGCCGTGGCGCGCGGCGACGCCGGTGCCGGCCATGATCGCGGCGGGCGTCGCGAGGCCGAGCGCGCACGGGCAGGCGATCACCAACACCGCGACCGCGTTCAGGATCGCGGTTTGCGCGCCCGCGGCGGCGAGCAGCCAGCCGATCAGCGTCAGCGCGGCGAGCGCGAGAATCGTCGGCACGAAGACTTCGCTGACGCGGTCGACGAGCCGCTGGATCGGCGCCTTCTCGGCCTGCGCGCTTTCGACGAGCCGGATGATGCGCGCCAGTGTGGTCTCCGCGCCGATCGCGGTGGTCGTCACCACGAGCGCGCCTTCGCCGTTGATCGAGCCGGCCGTGACGGCGTCGCCGGTCTGTTTCGGCACCGGCAGGCTTTCGCCGGTGATCAGCGCTTCGTCGATATGCGTGCGGCCTTCGAGCACGGCACCGTCGACCGGTACGCGCTCGCCCGGCCGCACGATCACGACGGTGCCGACCCGCACCTGCGCGAGCGGCACCTCGCGTTCGCCGGCGCCGTCGCGGATGCGCGCGCGCTCGGGGCGCAGCGCGTTGAGCGCGCGGATCGCGTCGGTGGTCTGGCGCTTGGCGCGCGCCTCGAGCCACTTGCCGAAGCGCACCAGCGTGATCACGACCGCCGATGCCTCGAAGTACAGATGCATCGTGTCGCCCGGATGCATCGCGAGTTCGTAGACGCTGATGCCGTACGCCGCCGATGTGCCGAGCGCGACCAGCAGGTCCATGTTGCCCGCGCCGGCGCGCACCGCGCGCCAGGCTGCGCGATAGAAGCGCGCGCCGAATACGAACTGCACGATCGACGCGAGCACGAATTGCAGCCAGGCTGGCAGCATCGCGTGGAGGCCGAACCATTCGCCGAACATCGGTGCGACGAGCGGCAGCGTCAGCAGCGCGGACGCAACGACGCTCGCGAGGTCGCGGCGGGTTTGAATCCGCTTGCGGTCGACGCCGGGGGCGTGGGTCGTGTCGAGGATGTCGCTTTCGTCGCCGGACGCGGCGATAGCGGCCGTTGTCTCGGCTGGAGCGGCAGCAGCGGGCGGCGCGCTCAGCGTCGCTTCGTAGCCAGCTTTCCTGACAGCGGCGATCAGCGCGCCGGTATCGGCGGATGCGGTGCCCTGCGGATGAGCGGTGGCGGTTTCGGTCGCCAGATTGACCGACGCGCGCGCGACCCCAGGCACCTTCGCGAGCGCTTTTTCGACGCGCAACGCGCAGGCTGCGCAGCTCATGCCGCCAATCTCCAGTTCAACGGTTCCCGGCGTCGCGGCGGGTGTTGCGGTTTGCGTCGCGCTTGGCGCGGCAAGCTCGGCGTTCGCGACCGGCGTCGCTTCGTATCCGGCCTTGCGCACGGCATCGGCCAGTTGCTGAGGCCCGAGCGTCGCGTCGCTTTCCACGCGGGCGCGCTCGGTCGCGAGATTCACCGACGCGCGCGCCACTCCCGGCAGCTTGGCCAGTGCTTTTTCGACGCGGCTCGCGCACGACGCGCAAGTCATCCCGCCGATATCGAGTTCGACGACGCGCGTGGGCGAAGAAGAAGCGGCAGCGTCGGCGGGGCGCTGCGGGTTGGCAAGTGCGGTCATGGCAGGCTAGGCTCGTGGCGGCATTGGGCCGCATCGTGAGTCCAGTATCGACCTTCCCATGACGGGAAGGTCAAGGCCGGATTATGCGGCCGCCGTCAGAACGCCGGCGGCGCATCGAGCATCGCCTGTCCCACCGCCTTCTGTTGCTCGCCGTCGCGCGCGAGCAGCGTTTGCGCGGCGCCGCGCCGGTCTTCGGCCGCCTTGTTCTGCCCGAGCTTCCATTTGCCGACGAGCCGCGTTACCTCGATCTCCATACCGACGATCGCGCCGAGCATCTGCGCGATGTAGTCGGCGGGCGCGTCGCCCATCTTCCATGGCACCGGCTCGCCGGCTTCCATCTCGCGCGTGAGTCGCGCGACGAGACCGCGCACGAACGATTCATCGTCATGCACCACGATCCTGCCATGTGCATGCACGACCATATAGTTGTAGGTCGGCACCTGCTTGTGCGTTTCGTGTTTGCTCGGATACCAGCTCGGGGAAATATAGGCGGTCGGCCCCTGGAAGATCACGAGCGCTTCGGGATGGGTCGCGGCTTCCTGCCAGACGGGGTTCGCCCGCGCGACGTGCGCGCGCAGCACCAGACGTGACGAATCCGCCGCATCCG
Organism: Paraburkholderia sp. 31.1; assembly: GCF_014397645.1. NCBI lineage: Bacteria > Pseudomonadati > Pseudomonadota > Betaproteobacteria > Burkholderiales > Burkholderiaceae > Paraburkholderia > Paraburkholderia sp. 31.1. The sequence continues at coordinate 11,053 of NZ_VZQN01000069.1, read as the reverse complement.
CCTGCGCCTCGAACGGCAGATGATTCGCATCGAGCCCGTTGGGGCCGTGCGTAATCAGCGCGCCGAACGGGTGCTCGGCGATCAGGCGATGAAGAACCCCTGGACGGTTCTCTTCGAAATGGGCGGGCATGTACATTGAAGTATTCCGAATGCAGGACGACGAAAGAGTGGAGGCGAACGGCCAAGCTGGCGGATCGACGAATGCGCGAATCCAAAAAGCATGGCGCGCTCGCGCGAGCCGTTGGCGCGGGACATAATGTGACAGCGACGCCGATTGTCACATCGGTGACGCGCCTGCGCGCTGTCAGCCACAATTCCCTGCTTTGTGCTTGCCTGACTAGCAAGGATACGATACAACGCGATGTTGTCGGAATCGCAATCCGCGGACTCGCTGCGCAGTGTTTCGGGAGAACCGCGCATGCACCAGGCGCTGCACACCGGCATCCCCCATAGGACTGCACGTTCCGCACTCTGAACGAATGATAAAAAATCTCCGAGAACTGTTTTTGCTTCAACGAACCTGCGCGTCGCTCGCGGGTCTGGCACTGCTGGCCAGCTGTGCGTCGACCCCCATCGCGACGCAACAACGCACCGGCTGGATCAAGGACGAAGTCGCCGACTCCTACGTATTCGGCTATCCGCTCGTGCTGATGAGCGCCGCGCGCGATGCGGCGGTCGGCACCGAGCCGGGTCAGGCGCCTTTCAACACGCTGCGTCACGCGCAGGCGCTGCCGCCGATCGGCGCGACCAATCCGCCGCAGCCGAGCCTCGACACGCTCGACTCGACCGGCTGGCTCGACCTTGCCGCCGAGCCGGTGATCCTGGCGCTACCTGATTCGCATGGCCGTTATGTCGATGCGCGCGTGCTCGACATGTGGACCAACGTCGCGTGGTCGACCGGGCCGCAGTTCGCCGCGGGCACGGGCACCGTGAAGGGCTTGCGCGCGCAGACGATCGCGTTCGTCGCACCGGGCTGGAAGGGCGAACTGCCGAAGGGCGCAAAGCGCGTCGAAGTGCCGACGCGCAACGCATGGATCAGCGTGCGCATCCAGTCGAACGGCGCGCGCGATCTGAACGCGGTGCGCAAGCTGCAGCACGCGATCCGTCTGGAGCCGCTGAGCGTGTTCGTCGGCGACGCGGAGCCGGCGGTGCCGCCGCGCGGTTACGCAAGCGGCGTCGCGGGCCCGAGCGGCACGCCGGCGCAGCAGGTCGCCGCGCTCGACGCGAGCGGCTTCTTCGGCCGTCTCGCCGACGCGTTGCCTGACAATCCGCCGACACCGGCCGATCCGCATGCGCTCAAATTTCTCGCCGATCTCGGCGTGACGCCGGGCGATCCTGTGAAGCTGCCGAAGTCATCCGATGCGCTCGCGGCCGGTCTCGCCGACGGTCGCGATCGCGTCGCGACGCCGCCGTCGAATCTGCTGAGTGCGAACGGCTGGAGCTGGTTCGGCGATGCCGTCGGCAACTACGGTCCCGACTATGGATTGCGCGCGTATGCGGCGAGCACACAGTTGGGCCTCGGTACGAAGGACGACGAAGTACGCGCGTTCGTCACGCAGGACAGCGACGGCAACACGCTGAACGGCGCGAATCGCTATGTGATCCACTTCGCGGCGAACCAGCTGCCGCCGGTGCGCGGTTTCTGGACGATCACCGCGTATACGAAGGATGGCGCGCTGAGCGAGAACGCGCCGGCGCGGCTCGCGGTTGGCGATCGCAATGGCGCGCGCCGCAATCGCGATGGTTCGCTCGACGTGGTCGTGTCGTCGACGCGCAGCCGGACCGGTAACTGGCTGCCCGCACCGCGCGCGGACATGCAACTGGTGCTACGCCTGTATGCGCCGAAGCCGCAAGCCACCGACGGCAGCTGGCAGCCACCCCCGGTCGTGCGGCAATGATGTGAACGGCGCGCGGGCAAACCGCGCGCCGTCCGGTTTCACTATCTAACGCTCGTGAAAATCTCGTTCGCGGGAAAGCCAGTCAGTCAGCAGCACGAATCGTCAAGGCGGGCCTGACATTCCTGTCTAACCATTGATTCACGCCTTATACTGCCGCTTGCGGGATCTCTGTTTTTCGCGGCGGGCTTGCCGCCGCATTCCTCCACGTCGAGCATGGCAAGCCTCAATAAAGCATCGTTAGCCTCCTCCATACAGACCGTGCGCGCAGTCGCGCAGTCGCGCCGTACGCGACGGATTCTCGTCGGTCTGCTGATCTTCGTCGTCGTATTCGGCCTGCTCGGCTTTTTCGCGGCGCCGCCGCTGATTCGCCACATCGCCAGCCAGCAACTGAGCAAGCAGCTCGACCGGCCGGCGTCGATCGGCCGCATCGCGCTCAATCCGTACACACTGCGTTTCGAGGCCGACAACGTGCATATCGGCGAGCGCGGCGGCGCGGGCGACTTCGTCGATATTTCGCGGCTCATCGTGAAGCCGTCGTGGAGTTCGCTGTTTCGCGGCGCGCCCATCGTCGACGAAGTGCAGGTCGATTCGCCGCGCTTTCATATCGTTCGCCTCGATGCGCAGCACTTCAATTTCAGCGACCTGATCGAGAAGTTCGCGAATCAGCCGGCAAAACCGAATAGCAAGCCGACGCAGTTCTCCGTCTCCAACATTCGTGTCGAAAACGGCCAGATCAGGTTCGACGACCGGCTGCTCGGCACGAGCCACGTGATCGATCAATGGAAGCTCGGCATTCCGTTCATCGCGACGCTGCCGTCGAAGACCGATATCTTCGTCGAGCCGCTGCTGCGCGCGCGCATCGACGGCGACAGTCAGCTCGCGATCGACGGCAGGACCAAGCCGTTCGCGGCGTCGCGCGAGTCGGAAGTGTCGCTGCGCTTCGATGAGCTCGACGTGCCGAAGCTGGTGTCTTACGCGCCGTCGAAGCTGCCGGTGATCGTGCAGTCGGGCAAGCTGTCCACCGACCTGAAGCTGAACTTCGAGATGTCGAACGACACGCCGTCGCTGCGCGTCGCCGGCACCGTCGATCTGAACGACGTCAACGTGCAGGATCAGGGCAAGGCGCCGTTTTTCGCGGCGCGCGCCGTGCATGTGGCGGCGGCATCGCTCGAACCGTTGAAGAGCATCTATCACTTCGACGATATCCGCATCGACGCGCCGAGCGCGAGCCTCGCGCGCGACAAGGACGGCGTATTGAGCGTCGAGCATATGTTCGCGCCCGCGCCGGAAAAAACCACGCCAAAGGAAACCGCGGACGCGAATGCCAACGCCAAAACCGCCGCCGCCGAAAAGGCGGCCCCGCCGTTCGACGTCGCGATCAAACGTTTCACACTCAACGACGGCACCGTGAACGTACACGACGAAGCCGTGTCGCATCCGGTAGAAGCCGGGCTGCAAAACCTCGCGGTTACGCTGACCGATTTCTCGACGCTCGCGTCGGCGCCAGCGCACTACACGCTGAACACGAACCTGAAGAACAACGGCGGTTCGCTCGCCGCCGACGGCACGGTCGGCCTCGCGGCGAAGACGGCGAGCGCGAAGCTCGATCTGAAGTCGCTGAAGCTGCCGCCGTTGCAGCCGTATCTGGATACCGCGACGTCCGCGCAGGTGCTGGACGGCGCGTTGTCCGCGACGACGAATATCGACGCGAACTGGTCGAAGTCGCCGATGGCGCTGACGGTCGCGGACACGCAGCTGGACATGCAGGCGGTGAAGCTCGCGGCGCGCGGCGGCAAGACGCCGGTGATCTCGCTCGCGCAGGGCAACGTGGTAGTCAAACAGGTCGACGTCGCGGCGCGCACGGCCGACGTGACGAGCGTAGACGTAACCGGTCTCGCGGTCGACGCGCAGCGCCTGAAGGACGGCACCATCAATCTGGACGCGCTCGCGAGGGCGCATCAACAGGCGACGGAGCGCACGGCGATCCACGCGGCGAAACAAGCGCAGGCCGAAGGCCCCGCATGGCGCTACAAGATCGCCGAATTGACGCTCAAAGACGCGACCGCCGATTTCACCGACAACACGACGCCGCAGCCGGTCAAGCTGAGCTTTACGCCAGTGCAGCTGAAGGTGCGGCAGATCAGCGACGACTTGGGCCGTCCGCTGCCGGTCGACCTGCAAGCGACGCTGAACAAGAAGGGCACGCTCGCTGTGAAGGGCGACGTGACCGCGACGCCGCTAAAGCTGGCCGTCAAGATCAACGCGAACCAGCTCGACGCGGCCGCGTTCGAGCCGTACTTCGGCAGCAAGCTGAACGCGACGCTCGCAAGCGCGCTGCTGAACGCGAACGGCGATCTCGCGGTCACCCAGGCTAAGTCGCTGAAAGCGAACTTTCGCGGCGACATGGCGCTCGTCGCCGTGCGCATGCTCGACAAGGTGACGTCAGACCCGTTCGCGGGCTGGGGCTCGCTCGCGCTGTCGAACCTGAAGGCCGATTACGACGAGCACGGCACCGTCGTCGACGCGGGCCGCGTGACGTTCTCGAAGTTCTATGGGCGTGTACTGCTCGACGCGCAAGGCAAGCTGAATCTGCAGGATGTGGTCGCGCACGAGGGCGGTACGACGCAGTCGCTGACGCGCGACAAGAGCGGCTCGCACCCGATTCCGCTGACGCCCGAGGCGGTGTCTGAGGCAGTCGCGGCGTCGGCGCCGGTCGCGGCATCTGCTGCAACGCCGGGCAAGCCTGCCGCCACGGCCGTCGCCAGCGCCACGGCCGCGACGCCGCCAGCAAACCCGGTCAAGATGCACTTCGGGCAACTGGTGTTGCAGCAGGGCCGCGTGACCTATACCGACAACTTCGTCAAGCCGAACTACACGGCGAACCTCGTCGCCATTCAGGGCACGATCGGCGCGTTCGGTACGGAATCGACGACGCCCGCGCCGGTCGACGTGGCCGCGAAGCTCGCGGCCAACGGTCCGCTGACGATCCGCGGCACCATCAATCCGCTGATCGCGAAACCGGCGCTCGATCTGACCGCGAGCGCGCACGACATCGAGCTGACCAACCTGACGCCGTATTCGGCGAAATACGCGGGCTATCCGATCACGAAGGGCAAGCTCAACGTCGATTTGCATTACAACCTCGAGAACGACCAGCTGAACGCGAACAACCACCTGTTCATCGATCAACTGACGTTCGGCGATCACATCGACAACGACACCGCGACCAAACTGCCGGTGCGTTTCGCGATCTCGCTGCTGAAGAACTCGCGCGGCGAGATCGACGTGAACCTGCCAGTGTCGGGCTCGTTGTCGAACCCCGAGTTCAGCATCGGCGGGCTGATCTGGCATGCGGTGCTCAATCTGCTCGAAAAGGCGGTGACCGCGCCGTTCTCGCTGATCGCGCACGCGTTCGGCGGCAATGGTGAGGACCTCGGTTACGTCGAATTCGAGGCCGGCTCGGCGACGCTCACCGATGCCGACAAGCAGAAACTCGACACGATCGTGAAGGCGCTCACCGACAAGCCGTCGATCCGCATGGACCTGATCGGACGCGTCGATCCGAAGGTCGACGAGCCGGCGCTGCGCACGCAGTACGTCGATCAGATGGTCAAGCGGCAGAAGATCAAGGACACGGTGGGTAATGGTGAGAGCGTCGATCCGTCGACGGTCACGGTCGATCAGAAAGAGTACGACAAATATCTGACCAAGGCCTACAAGTCCTCCGACTTCAAGAAGCCGCACAACTTCATCGGCATGACGAAGACGCTGCCCGACGACGATATGAAGAGCGCGCTCGCGGCCAACGCGCCGATCGACGACGCGAGCTTGCGGCAACTCGCGCAGCGGCGCGCGCAGAGTGTGCAGCAGTACCTGCAAGGCAAGGTCGACAGCAGCCGCGTGTTTATCGTCGCGCCGAAGATGAATGCCGACGACATCAAGGACAAGGGTGCGACGACGCGGGTCGATTTCGGCTTGAAGTGATGGAGGAGTCGCGGCGCGGCGCGGCGCGCGAGCCGTGGCGTTCGGCGAGCCGATAAAAAAAAGCCCGACCTGAGGTCGGGCTTCAAAGTCGGCTGCGCCCTCCACAGGACGCAGCCCCTGCAAAACAGCGAGGCTGTATGCGCTGCCGCGAGGCTTAAGCAGCCAGCAGCGAGCGCAGCACGAACGGCAGAATCCCGCCGTGCTTGTAGTAGTCGACTTCGATCGGCGTGTCGATACGTAGCAGCACCGGAACGCGCTTGTCGCCGTCCTTGCCGTGGATCACGAGCGTGACTTCCTGTTGCGGCTTGAAGTCGTCGCCGAGGCCTTCGATGTCGTACGTTTCTTCGCCGGTGATGCCGAGCGACTGCACGCTATCCGAGCCCTTGAACTGCAGTGGCAGAACGCCCATGCCGACCAGGTTCGAACGATGGATCCGCTCGAAGCTGCGTGCGACCACAGCCTTCACGCCCAGCAGTTGCGTGCCCTTGGCCGCCCAGTCGCGCGACGAGCCCGTGCCGTACTCTTCGCCCGCGAACACGACGGTCGGCGTATCGGCGGCGATGTACTTCATCGCTGCGTCATAGATGGACAGCTGTTCGCCGCTCGGCTGGTGAATCGTCAGGCCGCCTTCGACGCGCGAGCCGTCCGCCTTCGCCGGGATCATCAGGTTCTTGATACGGACGTTCGCGAACGTGCCGCGCATCATCACGTCGTGGTTACCGCGCCGCGAGCCGTAGCTGTTGAAGTCGGCCTTTTGCACGCCGTTTTCCTTCAACCAGCGGCCTGCCGGCGAGTCTTCCTTGATCGAGCCTGCCGGGCTGATGTGGTCGGTCGTGACCGAGTCACCGAAGATGCCCAACGCGCGTGCGCCCTTGACCGGCGCGATGCTGGAAGCCGGCGTCATCGAGAAGTCCTTGCCGAAGAACGGCGGCTCGGCGATGTAGGTCGACTTCGGCCAGTCGTAGACCTGACCTTCTTCGCCCTCTATCTTGCTCCACAGGTCGCCCTTCTTCGTGAGCTGCGAGTAGTTCTTGCGGAACGCGTCGGCATCCATCGCGTACTTCAGCAGGGCGTTGACTTCTTCGCTGGTCGGCCAGATGTCGCCGAGGTAGACGTCCTTGCCGCCCTTGCCCTTGCCGACCGGCTCGGTCATCAGGTCGCGCGTGATGTTGCCGGCGATCGCGTATGCCACGACGAGCGGCGGCGACGCGAGGAAGTTCGCGCGGATGTTCGGGTGGATACGCGCTTCGAAGTTACGGTTGCCCGACAGCACCGCTGCCGCGACGATGTCGTGCTTCGTGATCGCGTCGTTCAGTTCCGGCGTCAGGTCGCCCGCGTTGCCGATACAGGTCGTGCAGCCGTAAGCGGCCAGCGTGAAGCCGAGCTTGTCGAGGTACTTCAGCAGGTCGGTCTTCGTCAGGTACTCGGTGACGATACGCGATCCCGGAGCCAGCGACGTCTTGATGTGCGGAGCGACCGTCAGGCCAGCTTCGACAGCCTTCTTCGCAAGCAGACCGGCGGCCAGCAGCACGCTCGGGTTCGACGTGTTCGTGCACGACGTGATCGCGGCGATCAGCACGTCGCCGTTCTTGACGTCGACGCCGTTGCTCGTCGTGTATTGCGCGTCGAGATCGGCGGCCTTCTTCGCAAAGCCGTTTTCGGCGACCGGCTTCGAGAACAGGTCGGTGAAGGTCGACTTCACGTGGCCGATCTCGATGCGGTCCTGCGGACGCTTCGGGCCTGCCAGCGACGGCGCGACCGTCGCGAGATCCAGCGTGACGACCTTCGTGTAATCGATATCGCCTTCGCCCGGAATGCCGAACAGCTCCTGCGCCTTGAAGTAGTTTTCGAACGCGGAGATCTCCGCGTCCGTGCGGCCCGTGCCGTGGAAGAAGTCGATGGTCTTTTCGTCGACCGGGAAGAAGCCCATCGTTGCGCCGTATTCCGGCGCCATGTTGCCGATCGTCGCACGGTCCGGCACCGACAGCGAGCGCGTGCCTTCGCCGAAGAACTCGACGAACTTGCCGACGACCTTCTCCTTACGCAGCAGTTCGGTGATCGTCAGCACGAGATCGGTCGCAGTCACGCCTTCGATCAGCTTGCCCTTCAGGTGCACACCGACGACGTCCGGCGTCAGGAAGTACACCGGCTGGCCGAGCATGCCTGCTTCGGCTTCGATACCGCCTACGCCCCAGCCGACCACGCCGATGCCGTTGATCATCGTCGTGTGGCTGTCCGTGCCGACCAGTGAATCCGGGTAGTACACGGTGTCCGCGCCGTCGGCCTTCTTGTGCACGCCCCGCGCGAGGTACTCGAGGTTCACCTGGTGAACGATGCCGACGCCCGGCGGCACGACCTTGAACGTGTCGAACGCCTGCATGCCCCACTTCATGAACTGATAGCGCTCGTTGTTGCGCTGGAATTCCAGCTTCATGTTCAGGTCGAGCGCGTTCTTCTCGCGGAAGTGGTCGATCTGCACCGAGTGGTCGACGACCAGATCGACCGGCACCAGCGGCTCGATCGACTTCGGGTTCTTGCCGATGGCCTTCGCGACGCCGCGCATCGCGGCGATGTCGGCGAGCAGCGGCACGCCGGTGAAGTCCTGCAGCACGACGCGCGACACGACGAACGGAATTTCGTCGACGCGCGCCGCGGTCGGCTTCCAGTTCGCGAGTTGCGTGACATGTTCTTCGGCGACTTTCTTGCCGTCGTAGTTGCGCAGCACCGATTCCAGCACGATACGGATCGAGACCGGCAGGCGGTCGATCTTGAGGTTCAGAGCCTTGCCGAGTTGCGGCAGGGAGTAGAACTTGCCTTTGCCGGAACCGCTGTCGAATTCCTTGAGCGTTTTGTGGAGGTTGTGGGCCATGGTGTTTTCCTTGGTTTGGATCGCGGAACTACAGTACTCAACCTAGATGACGTACAGATCGACGTATTCATTGACCGGCGTCGCTTCGAGCTTGGCCTGGTCGAGCGATACGTCGAGAATCGCCAGTTGTTGCTTGACCGGAAAGCGCCGCGCGAGGTTGGTCTTGAACTTCTCGACCAGCAACGGAATACCGTCTTCACGACGGCGCTTATGACCGATCGGGTATTCGACTACGACTTCACCGAACTTCGACCCGTCGTTGAATTCGATCGTCAGTGCGTTGGCGATCGACCGCTTCTCCGGGTCGTGATAGTCCTTCGTGAACTGTGGGTCTTCGACGCATTCCATCTTCGCGCGCAATGCATCGATACGCGAGTCCTGCGCGACTGAATCTTCGTAATCGGCAGCCGTCAGACGGCCGAAAATCAGCGGCGCCGCGATCATGTACTGGATGCAATGATCACGGTCAGCCGGATTGTTCAACGGACCCTTTTTATCGATGATGCGAATCGCCGCTTCGTGGGTGCGGATCGTGATGCGGCGAATGTCTTCGACGCGCCGGCCCTGCGCGGCGAGCTGCACATGCAGCGCGAGCGCGGCTTCCACGGCGGTTTGCGCGTGGAACTCGGCCGGAAACGAGATTTTGAACAGCACGTTTTCCATCACGTACGAGCCGTACGGACGCTGGAACTGGAACGCGTTGCCGTTGAACAGCACGTCGTAGAAGCCCCACGTTTTCGCGCTGAGCACCGACGGATAGCCCATCTCGCCGGTCTTCGAGATCAGCGCGAGGCGCACGGCGCGCGAGGTCGCGTCGCCGGCGGCCCACGATTTGCGCGAACCGGTGTTCGGCGCATGACGGTAGGTGCGCAGCGCCTGCCCATCGACGAGCGCCTGCGATACCGCGTTGATCAGCTCGTCGCGCGTAAGGCCGATCAGCTGGCCGACCACGGCGGTCGACGCGAGCTTGACGAGCAGCACATGATCGAGCCCGACCTTGTTGAACGAGTTCTCGAGCGCGATGCAGCCTTGAATTTCGTGCGCCTTGATCATGGCGATCAGGACGTCTTTCATCGTCAGCGGCGCTTTGCCGGCTGCGATGGCGGTGCGCGAGAGCCAGTCGGCCGTCGCGAGAATGCCACCGAGGTTATCGGACGGATGGCCCCATTCGGCGGCGAGCCAGGTGTCGTTGAAATCGAGCCAGCGGATCATCGCGCCGATGTTGAAGGCAGCCTGAACCGGGTCCAGCTGGAACGACGTGCCCGGCACCTTCGCGCCGTTGGGGACGATCGTGCCTGCCACGATCGGTCCCATCAGCTTGGTGCAGGCTGGGTAGGTAAGCGCCTCGAGTCCGCAACCGAGCGTGTCGATCAGGCAATGACGCGCGGTTTCCAGCGCGAGCGCGCTATCGATCCGGTAATCCAGCACGTAGTCGACGATCTCGGCCAGGACGGCGTCCGGGGCGGGTCGTACGTTGGAGATCGGGGCGGACATCGGGGGCTTCCCTGGCGGCGAAAATCAGTTGCCGATCTTGTTGATCGCGTTCGATTGCGTTGCAGCCGGCGCGCCCTGTTCCATGGCGACCGTCTTGCACTCGTCGGCGAGACGCGAGCTGTCCTTGTCCTGGAACAGCATGGCCTTCGTCGGGATCACGACGAGGTCCATACCCGACGCTGCATCGTGGAAGCGGTCGGCGCCCGTCGTGGTCGCTTCGCGCGGCAGGTTGTAGTTCTTGTTCGCCCAGTGAACCGTGACAATCTGGTCACGCTTCATGTCGCCTTTCATTTCGAAAGCAAGGCCGTCCTTGCACGCCCACTTTTCAGCGCCTTCCGGGATCGGATCGACCTTCGCTTCCTTCGCCGGGCTCGGCTTGCGCTTGATCAGGCGGCGCGGCTCCGGGCGCTTCGCGACGGCCTTGGTGGCCGGCTTCTTCGTGGTGGTGGCCGTGTCCGCAGCGGCGGCGTCAGTCGCGACGGTCAGCATCGTCGTGGACAGGGCGCCAATCATGGCGGCGATCATCAGCTTTTTCATGGAGAAAACCTTTCTATCAAAATCAGTTAAACAGTGCGCGGACGACCGGTCCGGCGGCCGCGCGGGTTGAACTGCACGCGCTGTGGAGCGCGCAGCGATCGCTATTTTCTCCTATTTAGCGGCACGTACTTTAAATTCTCGGGTCCGGTGTAATTCGCGCTCGGACGAATGATCTTGTTGTCGACGCGCTGCTCGATGATGTGCGCGCTCCATCCTGCCGTACGCGAGATCACGAACAGCGGCGTGAACATCGCGGTCGGCACGCCCATCA
>NZ_VZQN01000068.1:0-22808 GCF_014397645.1 Paraburkholderia sp. 31.1 | reverse complement strand
CAAGCGAGGCCAGGCTTTGCGTGAGGTAACTCACGTGGGGACCTCAACTGTTCCAACCGCCCGGTGCGGACCCGCATGCCGGGTGGTGTGGGAGGGGGCGGGCCGTGAGGCCTGCCCCTATCCCGATGAGCGGCGATACCGGAAAGATGGACCCGAAAATCAGATACCCGCAACGATCGTGAATATCTGTAAAAACGGTTTTATCTCAGATTAAAGTCATTGACTGTGATTCGTTTTAGATGGTTAATTCGTCGGGTGTGTTCTGGAAAACCAGCAGAGGTCAAATGGAGCAACAGAAACAGGAAGACGCCGGGGGCAAGGAAGAATGCCAGCTTTGCCGCGTGACATATTCAATATATTCAAACTTCCCGCCAATGCCGTCAGCCATGGCTCTGAACGTCGAAACCGGCGAATGGTTTCCGCTGGATAGGCTTCGGTCGTATTCAAACGGCTACGATATGGCCGAAGCCCTCGGTTACGCATGGGCGTGCGATTGCCGCGGACGCAAGGCAGCGCTAGAGCCAGCGTCGAAGCGTTTCACTCACGACGAGCAATACACGCTCAAAGATCGCGACGGCAAACCGCTCGCTAATGTGCGTTACCGGATCGTTCTTGACGGTGAGCGGGTGAAATCGGGAACTACGAGTGCGCAAGGGAAAACCGAGCGTATCGCGACCATTTTTGAATCGAGCTTGAGGTTTTATATTGCAGAGGCAATCAGGGATGAATGATTTTGATGATCGGAATAAATACGGGTTCAAGACCGACGGAAATGAAGAATGGTTCGAGGTACACACTGGTGCTATTACGAATACAAACCCCGGTTCAATGGTCCATGTAACAATCAATACAGACAAGATTTGCCCGAAAATGTCAAACAAAGTTTTTCGCGACATGGTTCTGAAGTGCCGGGATCGTGCTGTTGGTTACGTTGAGACTCGCCTGGAGGATTTGGCACGCTGGTCAGCATCAGATCAGGACCGCGTACGAGCATGGTTTGGCTGTTGCGACGAGTCAGCAAGAAACCGGCTTGCGAATGGTTTAACATCAATTGTTCGCGTGTTGCGAGGGTTAACCGGTGACAATTTCGTCCGATGGGAACCTGATACGTCGAGATACGTGGGATGCGTACCAAACCCCGTAAGATCTGGCGTGGTCGCTGAAGTATGCGCGCCAGACACCAAAACACACACGATCGCCATACACTTGGATTTTTGTTCAATGCGTGACTTCTCTTGGGACAAGGATTCAATTGTTTCTACGCTCATTCATGAGGCGAGTCACTTTCAAGACACTATGGGAACCAAAGATTGGAAGTACTTCATGAACGAGTGCCTTTCGTGGGGAGGAACGAATCCCGAACAGGCAATCGATAACGCTGACAGCATCGCCGGATACGTTATCTACAATGCGTAAACTTTACGTCATCATTTCGGCTCTGATATCGGGACATGTTTTTGCATGTATGCCTGGCGAGAATTTCGATATCTACTTTCCACCAAATAGTGCCGTTATCCCCGCTGATGAGGTTTTAAGGCTTGCTAACTGGGTAGTCGATCAAAAGATTACATATGCGAATCACAAAACCAGGGAAACAACGCTAGTAGGTGGGCATGCTGAGGAACGCGAACAGAACGCAACCCAATTGGCCCAAGCTCGCCTGATAGCGGGTAAAGCGGTGCTGGATCAATTTGGCTTCTTGCGTGGAACGGTAAAGACCAGTTCGCGCGTCTATTCGAAGAACGATGTCGAAAACGGCCGGCGTGTTGAAATATCGTTTGAGCCCGATTGTCCTAACAAGTGTTGTACGGGTCAATAGCGCTTACATCCAATGCGCGTTAAGTTGTGATTGAGTCGATCCGCCGCGTGCGGTCGACGCCGCCGCGTGCCGAGCAGTTCGTCGAGCGAGCGGATCTGCTGGCTCAGCGCGGGCTGCGCGGTATGCAGCCGCTTCGCGGCGCGGCTGAAGTTGAGTACCTCCGCGAGAATGACGAAGCACTGTAGAGCCCCGAGGTTCATGCTGGGTAAGAGCGAGCGCAACCAGTGCGGGGTGCGGGGCAACAGAGGAGGAACCCGCCGTGGTGGTGGCGGGTCCGGGATTATTGTTTCGGCGGGAGCGGCGCGAAATGATCCCCGTCACGATGATTGGTGACGACGTAGCCATCTCGTTTGCGTATCTTCAGGAAGAACAGCACCGGCGCGGTAGCCGGATCGCCACCGCATTCGGGGGTGTGTTTCTCATGAACCCCGACGATGAAATAGCGTTTCTCATCGGATACGTCGAACATCAGGCATTGGGCGCGGTTGGAGGATAGATGGTGGCTCTGGGTAACTTTCGCTGCCCGGTCCGCTGCCTGATCCGCTGTGGCGGTCGTCTGCCCCGATGCCATTGCGTGCACGCTGGCGAGAAGCGGAGCGAAGGTCACCAATCGTGTCCTCAAGGTTTTGTCTGTTCTACCGGACGTCATATTGATCGAGATGGCGTGAGCGAATGATGCTGATCAGTTTTTGCGCCGTACTGCGGGTCGGTCGCATGGAGCCCCAAATCTATACCTGACCGACACCGCTCGGCTATGGGCGAAGGATGAAAGCGATAACCCCCAGTGATCGCTGTATCCAAACAATTCATTGGTCAACTATCAGCCGGGTTCTGATAATGTGCGCACAAAACAGGCCATAGCGGACGCCAACGTCGGAGCATCGGCGCGGGCTCACGCGACAATCCGGAGGAGACGATGCTGCGACCCAAGGTCAGCCGGGCGGTTCTCGCACTCATGTGCGCGATGTCGTTCATCTTGTATCTCGATCGCGTCAACCTGTCGGCGGCGGCCGGGCTGATCCGCGACGATCTGCATCTGAGCAATACCAACGTCGGCCTCGTGTTCGCCGCGTTCGCATACACGTACGCGCTGTGCCAGGTGATCGGCGGCTGGGTCAGCGACCGCTTCGGCGCGAAGCTCACGCTCGTGACCTGCGCAAGCATCTGGATCGTCGCGACGGTCGCGACCGGTCTCGCGGGCGGGCTCGCGTCGCTGTTCGGCGCGCGGCTGCTGCTCGGCATCGGCGAAGGCGCGGCGCTGCCCGCGCAGGCGCGGGCGCTGACCAACTGGTTCCCGTCGAACCGGCGCGGCTTCGTGCAAGGCCTCACGCATTCGTTCTCGCGGCTCGGCAATGCGATCACGCCGCCGCTGATCGCGCTGTTGGTCGCGTATTCGTCGTGGCGGGTGTCGTTTCTCGCGGTCGGCGCGCTGACGTTCGTGTGGGTCGTGGTCTACGCATGGTATTTCACCGACGACCCGCGCAAGCATCGCCATATGACCGCGGAGCAGGAAACGCAATTGCCGCCGGTCCGTCAATTCGCGGTCGAAGCGACGCGCGAGCCCACGCCGTGGCGGCGTCTGCTCAAACGCATCGCACCAACGATGCTCGTCTACTTCTGCTACGGCTGGACCGGCTGGCTGTTCTTCACCTGGCTGCCCACGTTCTTCATGCACGGTCGCGGCCTCGATCTGAAAAGCTCGGCGATGTTCTCCGCGGGTGTGTTTCTGTCCGGCGTGGTTGGCAATACCGCGGGCGGCGTGCTCAGCGACCGCGTGTTGAAGCGTACGCGCAACGTCGTCGCGGCGCGCCGCAACGTGATCATCTGCGCGTTTCTCGGCGCTTTGGTGTTCCTCGCGCCGGTGATGGTCGTGAAGTCGCTGCCGGTCATGGCAGCGTGCATGAGCCTGTCGTTCTTCTTCCTCGAAATGACGATCGGGCCGATCTGGGCCGTGCCGATGGACATCTGCCCGCGGCACGTCGGTGTCGCGAGCGGGCTCGTGAATGCGGGCTCGGCGGTTGCGGGGATTTTCACGCCGATCGTGTTCGGCCTGATCGTGGACCGCACGGGTAGCTGGACGCTGCCGTTCGCGGGCTCGCTCGGACTGCTCGCGCTCGGCATCGTCGCGACCTTCTTCATGCGGCCGGATATTCCGCTCGACGCGGCTCGCGCTCACCCGGATCTCGCGGACATCAATGCGGGCGGCGAATTGCGCTTCGCAGAAAACCTCACGCCGCGCGAATCGAATCGATGACCAGTTGCATCGCCGGCGTGATGCGCCGGTTTCTGCGCAGAATCAGCCCATACGGTGCGAGCCGGCCGCGTAGCGGCGTCGCGATCGCGGCGATCGCATCGAGCGCGACGTAGTACTGCGCGACCGAACTCGGCAGCACGGCGAGCATGTCCGAGTCGCGCAGCAACGACAGCGTGGTCAGAATCGACGACGTCTCGACCGTGCTCACCGGCGGCGCAACGCGCGACTCGCGAAACGTTTGATCGATGACCTGGCGCATCGGGCTCGGATGCGGCTGGATGATCCACGGATAACGCGCGAGGTCCGCGAGCTTCGGCCGCGTGCCCGTTTGTTTGCCTGTTTTCACGGCCGGATGATCGGGCCGCACGACGATCGACAGCGCCTCTTCCGCCAACGTCTCGAAGCTCAGATCGAGCGCCGGAAAACCATCGGGAATCCGGCCAATCACGATATCGAGCTGATCCTGTTGCAGCGACTGCACGAGCACGTCGCTGGTGTCGATCGTGACCGCCATCTGCAGGCGCGGGTGCGCTTCCTTCAGTTTGACGATCGTGTGCGTCAGCAATTCGGGCGACGGCGCCATCACCGCGCCGATGCGCACCTTGCCGATGTCGCCGGCCTCGATGCCGGCCAACTCCTCGCGCAGCTCGTCGAGATCCTGGAACACGACGCGCGCATAGCGCATCACGGCCTCGCCGAAGATAGTCGGCTCCATGCCGCGCGCATGGCGCACGAACAGCGATACGCCGAGCGTGTCTTCGAGTTCCTGCAAGGCCTTGGTCGCGGCGGGCTGGGTCATCGCGAGATCGTCGGCGGCACGCCGCAGCGACTCCGTTTCCGACAGCGCGACCATCAGTTGCAGATGACGCAGGCGCAAGCGTTTGCGAATGGTGGAGGCGGGCGGGATCATGAGCGATAACTTTAGCGAATCGGCCGATTCGAATTATTCAGTGGTCAGTTATCGGATAGTTTCGCACACTAGCGGTTATCGCAGGACGGCCAATCGCAACGCCGTTCGCGTTGACAAGACAAAACCGGAGACGACGCATGACGATGACCGCGAGCCCCGCGCTCGACAGCGCGATTACCAAAGCGCGCACGAGGCTGCTGCCTTTTCTGATCCTGATGTACGTACTGGCGTTCATCGACCGCGCGAACGTCGGCTTCGCGAAGAACGTGCTGCAGGCCGACACGGGCTTGAGCGATGCGGCGTTCGCGTTCGGCGCCGGCATTTTCTTCGTCGGCTATGCGGTGTTCGAAGTACCGAGCAACCTGCTGATGTACCGCTTCGGCGCGCGCATCTGGATGAGCCGCATCATGGTCACGTGGGGCATCGTGTCCGCGTGCACCGCCTTCGTCGACAGCGCCACGAGCTTCTATGTGCTGCGCACGCTGCTCGGCATCGCCGAAGCCGGTTTCTTTCCCGGCATCATCCTGTTCCTGTCGAACTGGTTTCCCGCCAAAACGCGCTCGCAGACGATGGGCATGTTCTATTTCGGCTTCCCGCTCGCGCTCCTGCTCGGCAGCCCGATCTCGGGTCTGCTGCTCGATGCGGGCAATCCGTTCGGCATGCATCCGTGGCAATGGCTGTTCGTCATCGAGGGGCTGGCGGCGTCGGTGGTGGGTGTCGTCGCTTACTTCTATCTGACCGACCGGCCCGTGCAGGCGCACTGGCTCGATGCCGAAGAGCGTGACGCGCTCGATCACGCGTTGCGCCAGGAAGACCGCCAGAAGCTAGCGCATGGTCCGGCTTCGGTGCTCGCGGCGCTGCGCGATTCGCGCGTACTGTTCTGCGGCCTGATCTACTTCGCGGTGCAGATGAGCGTGTATGGCGTCGTGTTCTATCTGCCAACCCGCATCGCCGGGCTCGCAAGCGGCGGCCATGTCGGCGTCGAGGTCGGAATGCTGACAGCGATTCCGTGGATCGCCGCGATCATCGGCACGTTCTGGGTGACGCGTTACGCCGACCGCCACGGTCATCACCGTATCTGGGCCGCGGCGATGCTCGCGCTCGCGGCGTTCGGCATTGCCGCGTCGGCGATGACGTCGTCGGTCACGCTTGCGATTGCCGCCTTCTGTTTCGCCGCCATCGGTTTCGTCTGCGTGCAGCCATTGTTCTGGACGCTGCCCACCGGTTACCTGGGCGGCGCCGCGGCCGCGGGCGGCATCGCGTTGATCAATTCGATCGGCAATCTGGGCGGCTTCGTCGCGCCGAATCTGAAGGGGCTGGCCGAGCGCGCGATCGGCTCTTCGCAGGCGGGTATGTTCTCGCTCGCGGTGGTCGGACTGATCGGCGCATTGCTGCTGCTGACGTTCCGCTTCGCCCCTGCCGCCTCCCATTCCGTCTCTCATCGCAGCGGCCCGCTCGGCGAACGCCCGGGCCACTGACTCTCTGATTCTCTGAAGGAAATCGTCGAACATGAAAATCAAGCATATCCGAACGCGTGTTTTCGAGTGGAAAGGCAAAGTCGTGCCGCCGCAAGCGCATTTCTGCACGAACGCGGTCGATATTCTGTACGAGCGTGGCGATGCGATGGGGTCGTTCCGCTTTCACGGCTGGCTCGTCGTCGAAGTCGAATGCGACGACGGCACCGTGGGCATCGGCAATTGCGCGCTCGCGCCGCGCATCGCGAAGCAGATCATCGACGAATACCTCGCGCCGATCGCGATCGGCGAAGACCCGTTCGACAACGAATACATCTGGCAGAAGATGTATCGCCGCACGCTCGCGTGGGGCCGCAAAGGCATCGGCATGGCGGCGATCTCCGCGATCGATATCGCGCTGTGGGACATCATGGGCAAGGCCGTGAAAAAGCCGGTGTTCAAGCTGCTCGGCGGGCGCACGAAAGAAAAGATCTGGTGCTATGCATCGAAGCTTTACAACAACGATGATCGCGACGCTTTCCTCGGCGAAGCGGAAAGCTATCTGGACAGCGGCTTCACCGCGATGAAGATGCGCTTCGGCTACGGTCCGAAAGACGGCCCGAAAGGCATGGCGAAGAACATCGAACAGGTGCGTCTGTTGCGTGAACTGGTCGGCGACGAAGTCGACATCATGCTCGAATGCTATATGGGCTGGACGCTCGAATACGCGCGCAGAATGCTGCCGCGCCTCGCCGAATTCAATCCACGCTGGATCGAGGAGCCGGTGATCGGCGACGACGTCGAAGGCTATCAGGAGTTGAAGAAGATGAACCTGATGCCGGTGTCGGGCGGCGAGCATGAGTTCACGGGCTATGGCTTCAAGGATCTGCTCGAACGCCGCGCGATCGACGTGATCCAGTACGACACGAATCGCGTGGGCGGGATCACGGCGGCGCGCAAGATCAACGCGATGGCCGAAGCGTGGTCGGTGCCGGTGATTCCGCATGCGGGACAGATGCACAACTATCATCTGACGATGTCGAGCACCGCGAGCCCGATGTCGGAGTTCTTCCCGGTGTTCGATGTCGAAGTTGGCAACGAATTGTTCTACTACATCTTCGAAGGCGAGCCGCAGCCGGAAAATGGCTATCTGCAACTGTCGGACGACGTGCCGGGTCTTGGCATCAAGTTGAGCGACAAGTATCTTGCCGACTTCAACATCGTCGAATGAATGGACCGATCCGAGGAAAGCATATGAAGCCACGCATCGCAGTCCTTCTTGGCGACCCCGCCGGTATCGGTCCCGAGCTGATCGCGCGCCTGTTCGCGCAGCGGGCGAACCGCGCGCGCGCGGAGCTGCTGATCATCGGCGACCGGCGCGAGCTCGAAACCGGCATGAAGATCGCGCAGCAGCGCTTCGATTACGACGTGGTCGAAGATGCGCATGCCGCGTTTCAACGCGAGGGCGTGCCGTCGCTGATCGATTTCCGTCTGCCCGGCGATCAAGCTTTCGAGCGTGCGGTGGCGACCGAACACGGCGGCCGCTATAGTCTCGCCGCGTTCAGGCACGCGCTCGCGCTGACGCAAAGCAACGTCACCCAAGGCATGCTGTTCGCGCCGGTCAACAAGACCTCGCTGCATCTGGCCGGCATGGAAACCGGCGACGAGATGGAGTGGTTCGCGAAGCAGCTCGGCTACACGGGCAGCTTCTGCGAGTTCAACGTGCTCGACGAGCTATGGACTTCGCGCGTGACCTCGCATATGGCGTTGAAGGACGTCAGCGCGAAGTTGTCGGAGGAGCGCATCGTCGGCGCGGTGCGGCTGATTCACGAAGGCCTGAAGCGAGCCGGCCATCCGCAGCCGCGTATCGCGGTATGCGGTTTCAATCCGCACAACGGCGACAACGGCGCGTTCGGCCGCGAGGAGATCGACGTGATCGCGCCGGCCGTCGAGGCCGCGCGCAAGCTCGGCTACGACGCGCAGGGACCGTTTCCCGCCGACACGATCTTCGTGCGCGCGCGCGACCAGAAGGCCTTCGACGGCGTCGTCACGATGTACCACGATCAAGGCCAGATCGCGATGAAGCTGATGGGTTTCTGGCGCGGCGTAACCGTGCACGGCGGCTTGCCGATTCCGATCGCGACGCCCGCGCACGGCACCGCGTTCGACATCCACGGCCAGGGCAAGGCCGACGTCGGCGCGACGCAGAAGGCGTTCGACATCGTCACGCGGATGGCGACCGAGCGCGTGAACTAACGCGTCAGCGTTTCCTGCGCGGCCCGGTCGAGGCGCGCACCACGAGCTCGGGCGGTGGCCCGAGCACCATCGACGGCTGCCGCTCCGGCGTCTGGATCAAACGGATCAGGCTCTTGATCGACAACTCCGCGACGGCCGCGGTTTGAATCGCGACCGTGGTCAGCGCCGGATGCACCTGATGCGCGAGCTGAATGTCGGTGATGCCGATCACCGACACGTCGTCGGGCACCGAGCGGCCGAGCGTGATCAACGCCTGGATCGCGCCGATCGCGATACGGCAGCGCGCCGCCTGCCCGCGGCGCGGCACCGTCGGTGGGAGCCCGAGTGGATATTCCGACGCCGAACGTCGGGTGGAAAGTCGGCGCCGGCGACCAGTGGGACAACAACACGCTGTTCGATTTCCACGGCAACGCACTGTCGTCGCTGGATGCGTTCCGGCGGCGCTAGCGCATCGCGGGTGACACGCCGGCATCACTGTGCCGGCGATGCCTGCCCCTTGTGCTGGTTCACACACTCCGACGTGATCGCCATGCTCGCCTGATCGGGCGTCATGTGTGGCGCGTCGGGGCTGTAGATCTTTTCGATGATCGCGTCGACGGCCGCGCGGTCGGACGGGTCTTTGTAGTAGCGGGCGGCCTGCTCGAGCGCCTGAGCTTTGGTCTTTTTGTGTGCGCGCCACGACGCGACCTGGCCGGCGATATCGCCGAGCGCGAAACATTGATCGCTGACGGTCTGCGCGACGGCCTGAGCGGCCGGCTGCGCGATGCACAGCGCGACGAGCGCGGATACGACTACGCGTTTCATTACCGGAGTCCTGACATGAGACGGCGGCGGCGCGGCAGCGGCGGTGATCGCCGCGCCTGGCCGCGCGCGGAAAAATTGTTGCGTAGTGTATCGGGAAGTAGGCCGGGGCGCTTTTCGCCGCCGTGGATCACAATGCCGCAGGCGAACGGGCGTGACGTCGATGCGTCACAGCGGCAGCGGCCGATCCTTTAGCCAGGTTTCAGGCGCGGCGACGGTTCTGATTGCCGTGCTGCTGTGTGTCGAGCAACTGCTCGCGTTCAGGTAAGCGAGAGATTCCAGGCGTTCAGCGAAACAAAAAGCCGCCCTGCGATTCGCAGGGCGGCTTCTGGGTCACCACTCGATCGAACCGTCACCGGTCCGCTGGCGCGCACATTTCATTGCAGGCTCAATGGCCGAACGACTCCGTCTTCGACGCACCCGCTTCCGCCGCCTGCGGCCGTGCCGCCTGCTTGATCAGCAGCGCGACGCACGATAGCAGACCCGCCACCGCGATCGTCGCGAAGATGCCGCCGAACGAGAAGTGGCGGCGCGCCAGCTCGGCTACGAGGAACGAGCCCGCAATGCCGCCGAAGCGGCCGACGCCAAGCATCCACGCGACGCCCGTGCCGCGGCCCACGGTCGGGTAGAACGCGGCGGCGAGCGCCGGCATCGACGATTGCGCGGTGTTCATCAGCACGCCGGCGATGAACACGATCAGCACGAGCGCGCCGACGTTGCCGGCCGCCTGACCGATGAAGTACACGCTGACGGCGGTCAGTGCATAGCACACCGCAATGACGCGGTTCGCGTTGAAGCGGTCCATCAGCACGCCGGCCAGTACCGCGCCGACGCCGCCGAGCGGGAACAGCGCGGAGATCAGCGTCGCGCGTTGCGGCGTGAGGCCGGCGTCCTTCAGCAGGATCGGCATCCAGTTGATCGATGCGTAGAAGATCACGAGGCCCATGAAGTACGCGACCCACAGCATCACCGAACCGACGATGTACGAGCGCGACAGCACGACGCCGAGACCCTTGCCGCCGGTTTGCGGCGCGGTTTCGGTCATCGTGAAACCGGCCGCCTGCACCGCGTCGCCGGAAATGCGCGCGAGAGCGGCGCGAATCCGCTCGGCCGGCTTGTTATTCGCGACCATGTAGCGGACCGACTCCGGCATCTTCGCGAGCAACAGCAGCAACAGCAGCAGCGGCGTGACGCCGCCGAGGATCAGCACGCTGCGCCAGCCCAGATGCGGAATCATCCACGCGGCGAGGAAGCCGCCGAACGCGGCGCCGAGCGGGAAGCCACAGAACATCAGGTTGATCATGGTGGCGCGGCGGTTGTCCGGGCAGTACTCGCCCATCATCGTGACCGCGTTCGGCATCGCGGCGCCGAGGCCGACGCCGGTGACGAAGCGCAGCACGGTCAGTTGGTCGATGCCGGTCGAGAACGCCGACGCGAGGCAGGCGACGCCGAACAGCAGCACCGAGCCGACCAGCATCGAGCGACGCCCGAGGCGGTCGGACAACGGACCCGAGCCGAGCGCGCCGCACGCGAGGCCGAACAGCGCGGCGCTCAGCACCGGCGCGAGCGCGGGCTTGTCGATACCCCATTCGGTGATCAGTGAAGGCGCGATGAAGCCGATCGCAGCAGTGTCAAAACCGTCCAGCAGGACGATGATGAAGCACATGAAAAAGATCAGCCATTGGAACGGCGAAAACGGATGCTCGTTGATGAAGGTTTGAACGTTCACAGCGGGGCTGCGGTTCATGATGGTCTCCTGGCAGCGAAAGGCCCGACACGACGAGCTATTCTTCTCTAAGACTGTACGCCGTCTGGCAACGGCGTACGATGCCTGCGGCGGGCCAACTGGCCGTTCATCGGCAATGAATCATCCCGGACGGATCGGTTTGACGGAATCGCGCCGGGCGAGGGAATTTGTTCGAATAAAGAACTGTGATTCTCTATGCGAACGCGCGCCACTGTAAGGAATGAAATCGATGCGGTCAACGGGGGAATACCCGAGCTTCGCAGTGGCGGACGTGCCCGCCGACGCGTGGGAGGCGGCGCGCTGCAATAGGGCCGCAGAAAGGACGAGGCGCGCCAAGCTCAACGCGCCAAAGCAACCGGCGAACGGCGTCGAGACATCTGCCCGTCAGGCCGTCACCCCGGGATTGGCCACCGTCCGCTCGATTCGCCCCAGCCGGACCACCGTCACACCGGGGCGTAACTGCCGCAGCGACGGCATCACGAGCATGCAGTTGTCGTAGGGGGTGCGCACCTCTTCGCCGTTCGACCAGCCGATCACGGCGCCCGCCTCGGCGAAAACCTCGAGGCCGGTGTACGCCGCGGCGAAGCTGAAGTCCATGCTGGTCGCGACGACCGGCTGTGTCACGCGCACGATGTTCTGCTCGGGCGGTAATGGCGCGAGCCATCCAGGCGGCAGATCCGCTTCGTCGATCACGCCGGCCAGCAGCAGGAAGCGCGCGGTCGTATCGCGCGCGACGGCCACCGCACGGCGCTCCCAATGCTGGCCGCATTCGATCAGCAGCGCGTTCTTCGGGCTCGCGGCATCGCCGAACCCTTCGTAGTCGCGCATGCGGCGGCCTTCGGGATGCCCTTCGTCGCAGATCACCGTGGCGGGCGTACCGAGCCGCACCGCGAGGTCGATGCCTTTTTGCAGCGGTCCCGCGACGATCAGCGGCTTGCACCGCTCGTGCATCGAATGCAGGTCGAGCAGCGCGTCGACCGTATCGATCACCGGGCGCATCGCACGCGCGCGCTGCAGTTCGCTCGACCTGCGCGACGTGTCGTCTAGCACCGCCGCCGTCCACACGCGGTTGAAGTCCTGATCGACGAAGCGCGCGGCGTCCGGATTCGCCGGATCGAAGCGCCGGTACGCGGCGACGTTCGCGAACGACAGCGTGAGCTGTCCGCGTCGCGGCCGCAACGCGCGACGCAGCAGTTCGTCGACGACGATCGCGCCGCACACTTCGTTGCCGTGCGTGAGCGCGTTGATCATCACGTGCGGGCCGGGCACGCCCGAATCGAACGTGTGGACGTATGCAACGCCCGACGACGATGGCTCGTGCGGCGCGATATCGGGGAATTCGACTTCGATCGGATAGGCTTCTCGGCTCATGGCGGCGTCCTCGGTGAATGGCATTGATAATCTTTTCGTAAGACGTTGTTATTCCTGGCGCCTTCCGCAAAAGATAGTAAATGTTCTTCAGACATGTGCTTACCGTATCCCGCCACGTCGACAAAATCGTGAACGGATATCAATGACGTGCGGATACGAGGCGCATCTTCAGCGTGCGCGCCCGCGCATCGCCCAATACCGGTTGCCGAGAAAGCCCACGATCACGTAGACGGGAATGCCGCACAGTTGCGCGAGATAGGGCGCGCGCGTGAGATGCAACACCGAAACCATCGTCGCGAGATTGGCCAGGTACGAGATCAGCACGACGATCAGAAAGCGGATGGCGGTGTGCCGCGTGGCCTCCGTCCTGAACGTGAACCTGCTGTTGAGCGCGAAGCTCAGTCCCACACCCATCGCGTAGCCGACTATGTTGGCAACTACAGGAATCGCGCCCGCCGCTTGCACGATAAAGATGATGGCGGCCGAGATCACCGTATTGAGGCCGCCAACCAGAAGATACTTGATGAACTGGCGAAGTGGTTCGGTACGCGATGCTGTCGTGCGTAGACTGTTCATCGAATGGCCGCCTTCATGCGGCGCTCGCGTAGACGGCGTATTGGGCGCCGAGCGGAACATGGCTCAGATATTTTTCGAATGGACGCAGTTTGGCCAGCATGTGAGGAAAGAAAATCCGGAAGCGCACGACAACGTCGGAAAAGCCCGCATCGAGGCACGCCCGCTTCATGTTGCGCGCGGTGATCAGTTTGGCGTTCACATCGAACTCGCAGGTGTTGACCGCCCTGACGGTCAGCGGGTTCAGCGGATTATGCTCGAAGATGACGACCGTGCCCCGCGGACCCACGACGCGCTTCAGTTCGCCCAACAAATGAACATGCTCGGCGTGATCGATATGATGGAACACGCACATCGCATAGGCGAGATTGAATTCGCCCTGCTCGAAAGGCAGCGTGTGACCGTCGAAGTGGACGAAGCGCGACGAATCGGGAAAGCGGCTTTGCGCGACTTCCAGTGAACGCTCCGATACATCCGCGCACGTGAGCTGTGCGTCCGGCAAATAGCGCTTCACCCATGGAATCGACGTGCCCACGCCCGATCCGAAATCGAGCATGCGCGCGGGCAGCGCAGCGCGTCGCGTCATCTCCTCGGCGATGTCGCGGATCTTGTACTCGGCGAAAAACTCCGGACCTTCTCCCGATGCCGCGATGTTACGGGCGTGCAGCGAAAGATACTCGTCAGCAAAGCTGTCGAACTCGGCCTTGTCCATGCTATTCATCCTTTCCGTGAACATCCGTTCCAAAGGCAATTGGAAAGCGATCTGGCGTGACGGTTCATGCATTCTCCATTGTCGCCACGACCCAATCATACGGGACCACGCGAACAATCGCATGGCCTTGCGCGTATCGGCATGCTGATGCAGATCAGTGCCAGTAAAAAGTGGTTGTTCGTATTCCGATGTGGTAATTCCGTTGCGGCTCTAATTCGACGTTTTTTCCGATGCCTTAGTACATTTCGGACAAAGAGGTCCGTATGCTTGCCTGTGGTCGGCGATGCGTACTAATGTCCAACTAGGTTAAACGCCGGACTCTGTGCCTGACTCTGGGTCGAGCCAGCTTCAGAATGGGGAGTTGCCTATGACGACGATGAATCTCGTCGTACCGTGCTACAACGAAGAAGAGGTTATCACCGAGACAAGCAAGCGGCTGCTCGCACTTCTGGAGCGATTGATCGAGGCCGGCGAGGTGAGCAACGAAAGCCGCATCACTTTCATTGACGATGGTTCCCGCGACCGTACCTGGTCGATCATCGAAGTGCTGCACGCGCAGAATGCCCGCTGCGGCGGCATCAAACTCTCGCGCAATCGCGGTCATCAGAATGCGCTGCTCGCCGGTCTGATGACGGCTCAAGGCGATGTACTCGTGAGCCTCGACGCGGATCTTCAGGACGATATCGAAGCCATTCCACGCATGCTCGCGGAATATCAGTCGGGTGCGGAAATCGTCTTCGGCGTGCGTCACAAACGTACGACGGACACATTCTTCAAGCGCTTCACCGCTCGCAACTACTACAAGTTGCTCCGGACGTTCGGCGTCGATATCCTGCCGGGCCACGCGGATTTTCGCCTGATGAGCCGCAAGACAGTGGAAGCGTTGCGTCAGTTTCAGGAGGTCAATCTTTTCCTGCGCGGCATCATTCCGCTGCTCGGGTTCAAGACTGCGATCGTCGAATACGAGCGCGCCGCGCGCTTTGCGGGCGAGAGCAAATACCCGCTCAGCAAAATGATCGTCCTCGCGCTGGACGGCATCACGTCGTTCTCCGCCGTTCCCTTGCAATGGAGTACGCGCATCGGCGCATTGCTGGCGATCGGCTCGCTGTGCTTCGGCGCATGGGCCGCCTATGCGCGCATCTTCACCAACCTCACGGTGCCCGGCTGGGCTTCGACGGTAATCCCAATGTACTTTCTCGGCGGTATCCAGTTGCTCTTCCTCGGTGTGATCGGCGGCTACATCTCGAAGACGTACGCCGAAACCAAGCAGCGTCCTCGTTTCATCATTGAGCAAACGTTATGAATTCTCCCGTCGATCGTTCGGCGCCGGCGACCCCGGGCGTCGACGCGGTGTCCGCAGACGCGCTGTTTTCGCGCTCCGGCCGGCTCGCCACCATTCTTCCGCGCGTGCTTTTCATCGTCACCGTGCTGTATGGCGGAGCGTTGTTCTGGATCGCGCCGCGTCCGCCCTTGGTGGACTTGCCGCAACATGCGGGACAGGTGATGTTGCTGCGCGATCTGCTCGAGCATACGTCGCCGTGGCAAAACCTCGTGCAGCTCAATCTGCTGACGCCGTATCTCGTCGGCTACGGCCTCGCGCTGCCGCTCACGTATCTGATGCCGATCGGCGCCGCGCTCAATTGCGTGCTGATGCTCGCGTATTTCGCGTTCGTGGCGTCATGCGTGGGCTTTCGCAGGTATCTGGGCGGCGATCCACGGCTCGACTGGCTGTTCGTGCCGGGATTTTTCGGCTTCGCCTTCATGTGGGGCTTCTATACGTTTCTGGTCGCGACCCCGTTGGGCATTCTGTTCATGTGGCTCTCGCACGACTATGCGAAGGCGACTTCCGTCAGGAAGGGGGTATGGATGTTGGTTGCGGGCACGGCGCTGTTCTTCTGTCACGGGCTCGTGTTTCTGCTTGCGATGGCGGTAGGCGTCGGCTTCGTGCTGTTCAAACAGAAGACGTTCGTCCGCAAGATCCTCGCGCTCGCGCCGTTCGTGCCGCTCGGTGTGCTGTGCATCGCGTATATGGTGTGGAGCCGCGCGACCGATCCGCTGCTCGGGCAGACGGTGCCCGGCGTAGACGTATTCAAATGGGGCTTCGACTTGCAGCGGGTGCTCTCGCTGCCCGTCTACGTGTGGGGCATGAACAAAAGCGCGGCCGTGTATTTGCCGCTCGTCGCGCTGATGTTCGCCGCGCCGTGGCTGTGGCGCAACAGGATCAATCCCGATCGCTCGGTCATCGTGCCGATGCTCGCCGTGGCGTTCGTGTGGTTCGTCGTGCCCGGCACGGCGCTGAAGACGGCGTACCTGTATCACCGTTTCGCGCTATTTCTGTTGCCCGCGTATGCGTTGATGTTCTGCGCGCCGCAAACGCCGGCGAACGGCGCTCGCCGTGCGTCGTCCGGTTCGAACCGGGGTGCGCTGCCCGGCGTCGCCGTACAAGCGTTGATCATCGCCGGATGCTGGATCTTCTTTGCGGACCAGACGGTTCGTCTGCATCGTTTCGCCGTCGAGAACGCGCCGCTGGATGAGCTGCTGTCGCGGACCGAACCGGATCAACGCGCGCTAAGTCTGATATTCGATCGCGCGAGTCCCGCGTACAGGAGCCCGGCCGCGTACGAGCACCAGTCGCTGTGGTATCAGGCGGAGAAACACGGTTTCGTCGATCCGAACTTCGCGACTTACGTGCCGCAGATCGCGCGCTTCAGGCCGGGCATGATGCCTATGGCCCCGCTGACGCTCGAACACGATCCGGCGGGTTTCGAATGGAATAAGGACAATGGCCGTCTGTACCGCTATTTCTTCGTTCGCAAGGAGGGGCCGTTGCCGAAAGATTTCTTCGCCAATGGCGAATGCGATGTCGCCCTGGTGATGCACGAGGGCGAATGGTCGCTCTACGAGCGGCGCAACTGTCGATAACGGCGCATCCGGCGTTGCGCCGTCATCCCTTCATGTCGAACGATCGGCGGCCAGGCATTCGCAGCGCGCTTTGATGGGCCTGGCGCGTCGTTCATATCAGGCGAGTTTTGCCGCGATCGCCTCGCCGACTTCGCTCGTGCTTGCCTTGCCGCCGAGGTCGCCGGTGTGCGGACCCTCGATCAGCGTCGCCTCGATCGCCTTCAGGATCGCATCGTGCGCTTCGCGCTCCTTGCCGCTCGAATGACCGAGGAAGTCGAGCATCATCGCGGCCGACCAGATCATCGCGATCGGATTGGCGATGTGCTTGCCGGCGATATCGGGTGCCGAGCCGTGCACCGGCTCGAACAGCGACGGAAACTTGCGGTCCGGATTCAGGTTGCCCGACGGCGCGAGGCCGATCGTACCCGTGCACGCGGGGCCGAGATCGGACAGGATGTCGCCGAACAGATTGGTCGCCACGACCACGTCGAAACGGTCCGGGTTCAGGACGAAACGCGCGCACAGGATGTCGATGTGCTGCTTGTCCCACGTGACGTCCGGATACTGCGCGGCGATGCCGGCCGCGCATTTGTCCCACCACGGCATGCTGATCGCGATGCCGTTGCTCTTCGTTGCGACGGTGATTTTCTTGCGCGCGCGGCGCTGCGCGAGATCGAACGCGAACTTCAGCACGCGCTCGCTGCCATGCCGCGTAAACACCGACTCCTGCAGCACGAACTCGCGCTCGGTGCCTTCGAACATCACGCCGCCCACCGACGAATACTCGCCCTCGGTGTTCTCGCGCACGATCCAGAAGTCGATGTCGCCGGCCTTGCGTCCCGCGAGCGGCGAGGGAACGCCCGCAAAGAGCCGTGCGGGCCGCAGATTCACATACTGGTCGAACTCGCGGCGAAACTTCAGCAGCGACCCCCACAGCGAGATGTGATCGGGCACGGTGTCGGGCCAGCCGACCGCGCCGAACAGGATCGCATCGGCCGATTGCAGTTGCGCTTTCCAGTCGTCCGGCATCATCTTGCCGTGCTTCGCGTAGTAGTCGCAGCTTGCCCATTCGATGTGCCGATATTCGAGCTCGATGCCGAAGCGTTGCGTCGCGACTTCGAGTACGCGCAGCGCTTCGGGCATTACCTCGACGCCGATGCCATCGCCGGGGATGACGGCAATCCGGTATTTGTTCGACATGATGGGCTTCTCCTTTGAAGAATTGGATTGGGGATGTGGTGGCGGTTATTTTATTCGTGGTGTATTCGTTCATGCCGTGCCAGGCGCGGCGTACCCCTCCTGCAAGGCTTAACTCGGGGTTTTTGGGGATGGTACCTTGATGCACAATCGGGCCTCCTTTATTGACTGTGAGGCACGATGACTTCACTTTCCCTGGGTTCTTACCATGAGGTCCGTGAAAGGCGGCACGGACATTTCTTCTCGGTCAGCCTTTACAGATCGTTCAACCTTCACATCAGGTCTCGCTGGTTGTTTGACGTCGATCGGTGGTTCCATTTTGCATTGCCGGCGAGCACAGCCCGCGAAGCACACGATGACATTGTGCAGGGCATGGAGGAAGCGCGCGCGGCGTGGCTGCAACATAGCCCATCCGTGCTGCTGTCGCACCAGTCATACGAGTTACGCGATATGCTCGGCCGGAGTGACAACCGCTTTCATATGTACAGGATGAAAGACGATGAGGTTGCCAAAGCCCTCTACAACGAAGTGAAGGACGGTAGCCTGATCTTCGTCCCTGAGCGGGACGAGATGCGCAAGTGCGTGCAGGCGATACGGGAGCAGCGGGAAAAGGCGTCCCGGACAGCGTCCGCGCGCGCGCAACAACCGGCCGACGCGGACATGCTAAGTTCGCTCTATGGCAACAGCCCCCGGGTGCCGCAGAATGCCGGTACGCCGTCGTATTCTCCCCGTGTTGGTTCGTTAGGCGAAGCTCAGCCGTTCGAGTACAGCGAGGACATTCCCACGGGCGGTGAAATGCAAACGGCATGGCTTCCCTCAGAAGGAGGGTCACCTAACCAATGGGTCGAAAACACATCGGGCAAGAAACAATGGCGCTTATATGACGGAGACGGTAACGCGGCCGTCGATATTGATTTCGGTCACGATCACGGGTTTGGCGTTCCACACTCCCATAATTGGGAAAATGGCGTTAGAGATAAGGGAAATGCATTTTCGCTGCTACCTTGGTAAAGGATTTGTTTGATGGACAAACTCAAGGAATTTGGTTACTTCCACGACTGGTATATCAACGCTCTCGTGGTTCGGGATAAGCATAAACTTATTGTCATGTTGGAGGATGAAGGGAAGCGAGCAACGGCAACTTTTAGCGGAACCAGTCGCTGCACCGTTGAACATTTCAGCGTGTCCAATAACATCGTCTTTGAGATGAAGATCCTCACGCCGGGGGACACGAATTACGATCTCGCCCGCGCCATGCTCTCTAAAAGCGAGCGGTTTTCGAAGACGCCGGGGTCTCAAGTAGCGCTAGTCCTCGCAACGGCCGGCGCGGAGCTAGCTGTGGAATTTGAGACGCTCGACATCGACGCTGAGTAGGCGATTCGACTCGTGAATCTCCGACTACGGGAATCGGCGCCTTTCGGGAAGCAGTGGCCGTGATGCTAAAAGACACTGTACCCAGTGTTAAGTTCGCTCTATGGCAACAGCCCGCGCGCGCCGCAGAACCTCGGCAATGCTCAGGCGTTCAACTATCAGCCAGATGCCGTGAGTGACGATGTGCAGGACATTGCGGCGCGCGGAGTGAGCGATTTTCACGAGACCGAATGCTTCGCGCAGTACGAACGGGACCTAAACCTGTGCAACGCACTGGCTGGCCCAATGGGCGGTACACGCGGCATCGTGCTATGCAAAACGCAGGCATTCCAGAACTATCAACAGTGCAGAGGATATTGATGGCTACTCATCCGCCGTATTCCGTGGTTCTAACCTATACAGAGGACCGTCAACGGCTCACGGTGCAAACCGTTGACCCAGCCAGGCTTGCCCCGTTGCTGGCCGGGAAAATCGAAATGCCGATCCTTCTCGATGAGTACGATTTCAAACTCGACGACGAATTTGCGCGGAGGCTCGGCGTCGCAATACTCAACGTGATTGCGCTCGGTCAGCCTGACATCAAGCAGTACATGTCAGTTACGCAAGAGCCGATCGACAAGCCTTCACAGACGTAGCCCGCCGCCCGCGCACTTATGCGCTGTGCGTGCAACGGGCATTCGGGAGTTATCAAACCGACTGTTGCGCGTCCGGCGCGCGCAGGGCCGCGAGCGCTTCAGGAAGTCGCGCGAGCGCTTCCGCTAGCGAACGTGCGCCGCCGAGTGGGAGAAAGCCGGCAAAGCTGTCGTCGTCGTCCACCAGCAGCCCGTCGAACTGCCCAGTGCTGTCGCGATAGACGATCACGTCTGCCCGCTGCCCGCCCATCCTTGCGAGTACCGCCGCCACGACTGCTCCGGCTGCGTTGGTCTCGCTGCGGCAACCGGGCGTGTCCGGGTCGTGAATGACCGGCACGCCCGAGACGAAGCCGACCAGCGCGGAGCGCGCGCAACAACCGGCCGACGTGGACATGCTAAGGTCGCTCTATGACAACCGCCTGCGCGCGCCGGGAAACCGTAACCATCTCTACCGCCCCGCATTCAACTTGCGCCACAGCGTCGTCTTGCTGATGCCCAACGCGGCGCAAGCCGCATCGCGATCACCGTCGTGAACCGCGAGCACCGCGCGGATTTCATCGGCCTCGACATGACGGCTGCGCTCGCGCAGCGTCAGCGCCGCCGGCTTCGCGCGCGCGATGGGCTCGACGACTTCCGGCGCGATCGCGCGCAGCATGTCGCGCGTGACGAGCGCCGCACTCGCATCCGTGTCCGCATCGCCATCGGCGAGTTCAACCGCGATCCGCTCGATCACGTTCTGCAACTCGCGCACATTGCCCGGCCACGCATAGCGCCGCAACGCCGCGCCCAAACCCTCCAGCATGCGAGCGGCGGTCTGCGCGTCGGGCACGCGCGCCGCCAGCCTCGGCTCGCGCGCGGCCGCCTGGCGCAACAGTTCGGCGGCGAGCGGCAGCAGGTCGTTCGGCCGCTCGCGCAGCGGCGGTAGCGCGATGCTGAGGATGTTGAGCCGGTAGTACAGATCGGTACGGAAACTGCCCTCTGTGACGGCGTCGGTCAGCGCGCGATGCGTCGCCGCGACGATGCGGATATCGACGCGCATCGGCTCCGTCGATCCGAGCCGCACCACCTCGCGCTCCTGCAACACGCGCAACAGGCGGCTCTGCAACGGCAACGGCATCTCGCCGATCTCGTCGAGAAACAGCGTGCCGCGATGCGCGACCTCGATCAGCCCCGCCTTGCCGCCCTTGCGCGCGCCGGTGAACGCGCCTTCCTCGTAGCCGAACAGTTCGCTTTCGAGCAGCGCCTCCGGAAACGCGCCGCAATTGATCGCGACGAACGCGAAGTCGCGTCGCGCGCTCAGTTGATGCATGCTCTGCGCGACCATTTCCTTGCCGGTGCCGCTTTCGCCGAGAATCAGCACGGTCGCGTCCGACCTCGCATAACGCACGACGAGCGCGCGCACCCGTTCGATCGATTCCGACGCGCCGACGATATCGTCGAGCCGGTAGCGCGCGGTGAACTGCTGCACGCGTTGACGCGCGCGCAGCGTCCGATCGAGCCGTTCGACCGCGCGCGATTCCTGAAACGTCAGCACGGTGCCCGGCGCCGCGCCGCTGCTTGCGAGCGGCCCGCGATGCACGACATAGCTGGCGCCGCGCACCGTGCAGAAGCTGTCGCCCTCCGCGTCCGGCAGACTGCCCGCGAGGTCGGGCGCGAGTTCGAGCAGCGCGCGGCCGACGGCCTTTGCCGCATCGATACCGAGCACGCCCGCGAGCCGCTGGTTCATCAGTTCGACGCGGCCTTGCGCATCGAGCGCGACCACGCCGTCGCGCAGGTGCTGCAGCAGCGTGTCGAGCCGCTGGCGTCGCACGGTTTCGCGGCGCGTCGCCTGCGCGACTTCGAGCGCGGTGTCGAAACCGGCCCGCACCGACGCGCGCGAGTACAGAAACACCGCGCCCATGCCGGCGTTCGCGGCGAGGTCGGTGACCATGCCTGGGCCGACCACGACGTCGATGCCACGATCGCTGAGATCGAGCACGACGCTCTCCGCGTCCTGCGCTGACTGGTACGACGCGAACGTGACATCGAGCGCGTACGCGGCGGCGAACCGCCGCACTTCGTCGGGCGTGTCGCCGTGCGTGACGAGCGCGACGCGCGCGCCTTCCCGACGCGCGCGGGCGAGCGCATGCATGACGTCGTAGCCGGTCGGACTGATCCGCACGACCGGCACCGACACGCGCGTCTTCAGATACGCGCCGTTCGAGCCGCCCGCGAGCACGACGTCGGGCCGCGCGGCGCCCGCGGCCTCGATTTCGCGCACCGCGTCTTCGAAGGCGTGCGACACGATGCGAACATCCGCGCGTTCCACGTATTCGCCGGCGATGTCGAAGAACAGATCGCGCAGGCGGCTAATGCTGAGCGCCCAGACGCGCGGACGCTGCGGCGGTTCATAAAGAGGCGTGCTCAAGGCGGACGGCTCGCAACGGGATGGTTCGGGACCTCCATTATGCGAGCATTCATTGCCGATTTGAAATCCGGAGTTTCATTAATGAAATCGAGCGTCGGACGGGGTCGCGTCATTGCTTCGCCGGACTCCCGCCAAATCAGGCACTTAGCTGGTGGTGAACGGGCTGGCCCGTTCCTTGCGTACAAGGCAGCCCAGTCGAAGCAATGGCCAAATTCCAACCCTTTCTGGAGACAATCGATGAGCGAAGCAGACAACAGCACGCCGAACGCAGGCGCTTTCAAACCGAAAAAATCCGTCGCGCTGTCGGGCGTGACCGCGGGCAACACCGCGCTGTGCACGGTCGGCAAGACCGGCAACGATCTGCACTATCGCGGCTATGACATTCTCGACATCGCCGAGGCGT
>NZ_VZQN01000067.1:0-24929 GCF_014397645.1 Paraburkholderia sp. 31.1 | reverse complement strand
CCGCCCAAATTGCAAGAGTAGACGCGATTCGGCCAAAGTTTACAAGCCCAGCCTCCAAGTCATTGAATGTAAACGGCTTGCTGGCGCGGGCGGCGCGGACAACGAAATGTGTATAACGCTATGACTTCAACCTTAAGAAACTTAAAGTCCTGCGTCGAGACGCGAGAAGTCTGCCCCGCTGCGTTTGTCTTGCCGCTGCAGATTTCCCTGTCTTCCGCGAGAATCCGGTAGCGCACATTCGCTACAGGGTTGCCGTTGTAATCCCTGATGGTGAATCGTTCATCGAACGGGCCTGCAGGTCGATTGCGACAGAGGCACCTTTCGCCTTGCCCTAACGCCTGCCTCATGTCGTACCCGGATGGGAGAGCCCTGATCGCATTAATCGGAATCCGCTCCCCGGATTTCAAATTCGTCGTCATTGCATGAGGCATATCAGGCCACTCTTTGTATATCTTGAATGTAATACGGCAATCAAGACATTCCCGGTTATCTGATCCCTCGAACATATCCGCAAAGCGAGCCTTCATTTCTGCAATGATCGCCTCTGCGGAGCGCATCCTTTCATACATTGGACCCTCCCATAGGTTAATTCGCGCTCTCAGACCATCAGACCATCAGACCATTGAGCACGCGTAAGAGCACCATCAGTTACCCTCCGCGTTATGGTTCAGATCGGATACAACTGAAGTCCATCCCGCGGGAAAAATTCGCCGGATTCGACATTCAGACCCATTGCAGACGGTATTGGCGTGAAGTTTAAGTAGACTAAATAGGTGATACGGCAAAGCAGGCATTCTTCCTTGCCCACGGCACCATCCTGTTTCAGTTTTCCCATTTGACCTCTTCTGTTTTCCAGCAAAACATCTATCGAATAAACCATTTAAACGGGTCACGGTCAATGACTTTAATTCGAGATAATCCCGTTTTGACAGATATTCACAATTGCTCTGGCCATCTCATTTTCAGGTGCAGTTTTCCAATATCACCGTCAAACAAAAAAAGCGGCATTGAGCCGCTTTTACCGTAAGTGACCGACGCCGGTCAGTGCTTTGCCCATGAAGCGTCCATAGCCGCCAGTTTCCCGTTCGCGCCCTGCCCAGGGTCAGCGAGAAGCGCTGCCGCGTCTCCCGGTGTCAGCCGGCGGTTAGGAAGCCGCTTGGCGTCAAGCGCAAGCACGCTGAACAGTTCCTGATCGGTGCGATTGGTCGCGTGGTAGTTCTCGCCGATCTGGATCATGAACTCCAGCAGGTTGCGGCGTTCGTGTCTTTCCTCGACAGTCACAGCAGGACTTCTAGCGGAGCCTGAATTGCGTGAGAAGGCCAATAATCGTAGCTGGTCGATCAGCGTTCCGGGCCACAGACAGTCAACGCGATTCGGCTTTATTCGCGTTCTGCTCGACAATGAGTTGCGGGGCGAATAGTTGGCCGACCTCGGTCCAATACCGGCACCGAACCGCGCCCGCAATCACAACTCCAGCACCGTCACCCCGACTTCCATCCGATGCGCGCCGCCGCCAAGAATCGTCCCGCGAAGCAGTGACACGTCGCTGTAATCGCGCCCGATCGCGAGCGTCACATGATCCAGATCGGCGAGCACGTCATTGGTCGGATCGAGATCGATCCAGCCGCTGGCCGGACAATGCACCGATACCCAAGCGTGCGAAGCATCCGCGCCAATCAGGCGCGGGTGTCCCGGCGGCGGATCGTTGCGCAGATAGCCGCTGACGTAGCGGGCGGGCAAACCAAGCGAGCGCAGACAGCCGATCATCACCTGCGCGAAATCCTGACAAACGCCGCTCTTCAGCTCAAACGCGCGTTCGGCCGGCGTGTCGAACAGCGTCGCCGACGGCTTGTACGCGAAGTCCTCGTGAATCCGATGCATCAGATCGATCGCGCCCGCGACGAGCGACCGGCCGGGCGTGAAGCTCGGCAACGCATAGGCGCGCAGCGTCGGCCGCAGCGCAATATTCGGCGAAGCGAAGCAGTACTCCGCCTCGGCACAG
Source organism: Paraburkholderia sp. 31.1 (assembly GCF_014397645.1). NCBI lineage: Bacteria > Pseudomonadati > Pseudomonadota > Betaproteobacteria > Burkholderiales > Burkholderiaceae > Paraburkholderia > Paraburkholderia sp. 31.1. The sequence continues at coordinate 22,927 of NZ_VZQN01000067.1, read as the reverse complement.
AACGCGCCGCCCACGCGAAACCGCAGCGCCTCGGCCACCGTCTCCCAGGGCGGGGTGGCCTCGGCGTCGAGGTTGGTCCAGCGCGGCGTCAGCGCGACCGTGGTTTCGCTGACGAGTTGCAGGCGCTCGTGCGGTGTATCGAGCGCGAAGTACAGCACGTCGTTGCCGAATGCGTCGATGCGGCTATGCTGATACGACGGCTGCGGCTCGATCCGCTCGCTGCGTGAGATCACACGCTGCCACGGACACGCGAGCGGCCGGATCGTCGCCAGATGCTGCGCGGTTTCGACATACGTCGAGTAATGGTAAACAGTGCGATGCGAAACAGACAGCACCGTCGACGCGTTCTTCATGCCCACACCTGCGAGGCAACCGTGGTCGCGTGACTGAAATAGCGCGCGCTGATCTCATGCGCGGCCGCATTGGCGAAGCTGCCGATCTGATCGCACAGCGCAATCAGCTTGCCATACGAGCCCTGTTCGTCGACCTCGCACAGCGATTCGAGCGTCGGCAGCGATTCGACGGGCGGCAACAGCTCCGCGAACGGCCGATGCCGCACACTGCCCGCCGCGATGGCGATCTCGTCGAGTTTGTTGCGCAGGCGTTCGTACACGCCATAAATGCCACGCGGATTATGCGGTTCGATCACCAGCAGATCGAGCAGCGCCGGTACTTCGAAACGTCCCGGATACAGCGAGCGATACGTGAGCGTGCTGTCGAACATTTGCAGCAGCAGATCGAAGCCGGCCGGCGTCGCGAGCTGGCCGTTCACGGCGACGCCGCGCATGAACGCGGCCATCGTCGCGACGCGTTCGATATGACGCCCGACGAACAGCAGCCGCCACGCCTCATCGCGCGTCATGCGGTCGCCCTGCGCGCCGCTGATCGCCGATAGCTGCACCGACAGATGCTCGAGCGCATTCGCCAGCGTCACGCGGTCGTAGCGATCGAACGCATTGCCGCTGCTCGTGGCACCCGCGCCGCCGTTGCCCGCGCCCACGGCTGGCGACAACACCTGCAACGCGTCCTGAAAGTCGTTGCGCGCCGCGAGGATCATGCGCCAATGATCATTCGACAAACGCCCGCGCACCTCGCCGTTCGCGCGCGCCTGGCAATTGAGGTTCTGGCTGATGCTGACGCTGCCCGCGCTCTCGCCGAGATTCGCGACGAGCGCGCGCTCGAACGTCTGCGGCGACGGCAGCCCGTGCGGCGACGCCAGGTCGCCCGACTGCACGAGGCCGCACCATGTCGCGAGTTCGACCAGCGTCGCGAACATCGAATCGGCGTCGTTGCCTTCGAGCGAGCCGAGAATCAGCCGCAGCAGACGCACGTTGTTTTCCGCCCGCTCGCCGTAGCGGCCCGCCCAGAACAGGTTCTCCGCGGCACGGCTCGATACCGTACGATGCTTGCGCGTGAGATCGGCGGGCTGCATCGGCGAAGGCAGCAGTGTGAAGGTCGAGCTTGGCTGGCTCGACAGCACCCAGGTATCGACGCTGCTGCCGCCGTGCTGCATCGATACCGTGGTCTGACGCTCCGCGGCCATGCGCGTGAAACCGCCCGGCATCACGTGCCAGCCGCCGTTGACGTCGGCGATCGCATAGACGCGCAGCACCGACGGCCTTCCGCCGATCGTGCCCTCCTCGAAGCGCGGCGTGCAGGAAAAGCGCTGCTCCTGCTGGATCGTGAACGCGTCGGGCAACGCGTCGATGCGCTCGCGCCATGCCGCGAGCGGCTGCCTGCCCCCTTCGATGCCGGGCGGCGCGTCGCGTCCCGTGAGCGGCCAGGTCGGCACGATGAACGCGTCGTCGAGATGCGCGAACGCATGCTCGCGCGCGGCCCGTTCGCCGCACCACCAGGTCGGCACGCCGGGCAGCAGCAGTTCTTCGCCGAGCAACGCTTCGGCGATACCCGGCATGAAACCGTGCAACGCCGGCGACTCGGCGAACCCCGAGCCCGGCACGTTCGACACGATCACATTGCCCGCGCGCATCACCTGCAACAGCCCCGGCACGCCGATCGTCGAATCGGCGCGCAGTTCGATCGGGTCGCAGAATGCGTCGTCGAGCCGGCGCAGCACGACGTGCACGCGTTCGAGGCCGGCCAGGGTCTTCAGATAGAGCCGGTCGCCGCGCACGGTCAGATCCTTGCCTTCGACCAGCGTGACGCCGAGATAGCGCGCCAGAAACACATGCTCGAAATAGGTTTCGCTGTACGGCCCGGGCGTGAGCAGCGCGATATGCGGTGACGCGTCAGCGCTTTCCTCGTTGCGCATCGTCGCTTGCGCGGCCTGCACGAGCGTCGCGATCAGTTGCGAATAGAGCGGCGCGAGCCGGCTCACGCGCAGCGAGCGGAACGGCTCCGCGAGGAGCGTCGACACGATCAGGCGGTTTTCGAGCGCGTAGCCGAGACCGGACGGCGCCTCGGTGCGATGCGCGATCACGCTCCACTCGCCGCCCGGCGTGCGCGCGAGATCGAGCGCGACGACCTGCAGATACTGACCGCCGGGCGGCGTAAAGCCCTTCACCGAACGCAGATAGCCCGGATGGCCGAACACCAGCGCGGGCGGCAGTCGGCCATCTTCGAGCAGCGTCCGCGGTCCGTAGATGTCGGCAACGATCGCGTTGAGCAGATGCGCGCGCTGCGCGACGCCGCGCTCGAGGTGCGCCCACTCGGCCTCGCTGATCAGGAACGGCAGAAGGTCGAGCGCCCATGGCCGTGACTTGCCGTTGTCCGCGTAGACGTTGTAGCTGATGTCGTTGTCGCGGATCTGCTGCGCGATCGACGCGTGATGGTCCGCGAGCCGCGCCACGCCGTCTTCGTCGAGCAGTGCGAAGAACTGCCGCCACGGCTCGCGCAGCGCGCCCGACTCGTCACGCAGCTCGTCCCAATGTCCATCATGACCCGGCAGCAATCGCAACAGGGACGAAGCGTCCGCCGGCAGCGCGGACGCCTCGAAGGGCAAAGTCGATTGAAAGGCCAAGGTCGTGTGATGTCAGTGATGCGTGTTTTTCAACTGTGGCGCAGATCGAGTGTGAACGGAAACTCGAGGCTGCGCTGCGGCGTGCCCACGGCGAGCGGCCCCGGCGTATGACCCGACGCGAAGAAACGCGAGCGTCGCCGGCTTTCCGCCTCGTAGGCGTTGACCGGGAAGGTCTGATAGGTGCGCCCGCCCGGATGAGCGACATGATACTGGCATCCGCCGAGCGAGCGGCCGCTCCATGTGTCGACGAGGTCGAACGTGAGCGGCGCGTGTACGCCGATCGTCGGATGCAGCGCCGAGGGCTGCGACCACGCGCGAAAACGCACGCCGGCCACGTACTCGCTGACGCGGCCGGTCGGCTGCAAAGGCACCGGCACGCCGTTGACGCTCAGCACGTGACGATTGCCGTTCAACCCGAGCGCGCGCACCTCGAGCCGCTCGACCGACGAATCGACATAGCGCACCGTGCCGCCGCTGGCGCCCTCCTCGCCCATCACGTGCCATGGTTCGAGCGCATTGCGGATCGTCAGGTCGATGCCGCTCAGCGTCATCTCGCCGACGAGCGGGAAGCGGAATTCGAAGTGCGGCGCGAACCACGCGCTTTCGAAGGCGAAGCCGGCTTCGCCGAGCTCGGCGAGCACGTCGTCGAAATCCATCTTCACGAAGGTGCCGAGCAGGAAGCGATCGTGCAACTCGGTGCCCCAGCGGGTGAGCCGCTGCGTGTACGGCATGCGCCAGAATCGCGCGACCAGTGCGCGCAGCAGCAGTTGCTGCACGAGACTCATGCGCGCGTGCGGCGGCATCTCGAAGCCGCGCAGCTCCAGCAGGCCGAGGCGGCCGGTCGGGCCGTCGGGCGAATACAGCTTGTCGATGCAGAACTCGGCGCGGTGCGTGTTGCCGGTCACGTCGATCAGGATGTTGCGCAGCGCGCGGTCGATCATCCACGGCGGCAGGTTGCCGCTGTCGCGGCCGCCGAGCAGATCGACCTGGCGTTGCAGTTCGGAGAACGCGATCTCGAGTTCGTAGACCTGATCGTTGCGCGCTTCGTCGACGCGCGGTGCCTGGCTCGTCGGTCCGATGAACAGCCCCGAGAACAGATACGACAGCGACGGATGGTTGTGCCAGTACGCGATCAGGCTCGCGAGCAGATCGGGCCGGCGCAGGAACGGGCTGTCGGCCGGCGTCGCGCCGCCGAGCACGAAGTGATTGCCGCCGCCGGTGCCAGTGTGGCGCCCGTCGAGCATGAACTTCTCGCTGCTCAGATAGCTGTGCGCGGCCGACTGATAAAGGTACTCGGTGTGATCGACGAGCTCGTCCCAGTTCGCGGCCGGATGGATATTGACTTCGATCACGCCGGGGTCCGGTGTCACCTGCAGCACTTTCAGACGCGGATCGCGCGGCGGCGGATAGCCTTCGAGCACGATCTGCATCTTCAGCTCCGCGGCCGTCGCTTCGACTGCGGCGAGCAGGTCGAGATAGTCGTCGAGATCGGTCAGCGGCGGCATGAATACGTGCAGCAGCGTACGGCCGCTGCCGAACGAATCGGCTTCGGCTTCCGGGCCGGCCGCGCGTTTCGGGTCGCGCGCCTCGACGCACACCGCGGTACGCAGCGTGTCCTTCGACGATTCGCCAAGCGCGGGCAGCGATTCGTCATGGCGCTGCGGCGCATACGCGAGCACGCCGCCGTGCGGGATGCCGCTCAGCAGATCGGCCGCCGGCAGCGACAGCGCGGCCGCCTGCCGCGCGCTGGTCTGTTCCTCGGTGATCTGCCGGCCCTCGCGCCCGCCTTCGTACTGCACGCGCAACTGCGCGGCCGTGCGCAGCGGCTGCGGCGGTGCGAACGGATCGTGCGCGTGCTGATACGGATAGTCGGTCTTCGACACCCACGGCAGCGATTCGAGCGGCAGCCGGTAGCCCATCGGCGAATCGCCGGGAATCAGATACATGCGGTCGTCGCGGAAGAACCAGCGGCCCGTGATCCACGTCGGCGTGATGCCCGGCGCGCCACGCTCGCGGCCGAGCGGCAGCACGTAGCCTGACGGACTCGCGAGCCCCGCGTCGAACACGCGCCGCAGTCGCACGCGTTCGAGCTCGTCGTCGAGCCGCGCGTCGAACGGATCGACGTTCACCGGCAGGCGGCGCTCGCGCCACAGGTAGTACCAGGTGTCTTCGTAGCCGGGCTGGATGCAGTCGGGGTCGAGCGACAGCTTCGCGGCCAGATGCGCGATGAAGCGTTGCGCGTCGGCGGCCGTGTAGCGGCCCGGCTCGCGTTCGTCGGCGAACAGGGCCGGGTTGTGCCAGCACGGCTCACCGTCGGCGCGCCAGTACAGCGACATCGCCCAGCGCGGCAGTTGCTCGCCCGGATACCACTTGCCCTGGCCGATATGCAGGAAGCCGTTCGCGCCGTAGCGCTCGCGCAGCCGGTCCACCAGCGCGACCGCGTAGCCGCGCTTGGTGGGTCCAAGCGCGTCGGTGTTCCATTCGGCGGCGTCGCGATCGCGCACCGATACGAAGGTCGGCTCGCCGCCCATCGTCAGTCGCACGTCCATGTCGGCGAGTTCGTAGTCGACCCGCGCGCCCATCTTCAGCACGTCGTGCCACGCGGCTTCGCTATACGGCTTCGTGACGCGCGGCGACTCGAGCACGCGTTCGATCGACATCGTGTGTCCGAACTCGACCTCGCTTTCGTCGACCGCACCCGAGATCGGCGCCGCGCTGCCCGGCTCCGGCGTGCACGCGACCGGTATGTGCCCTTCCCCCGCGAACAGCCCCGAGGTCGGATCGAGCCCGATCCAGCCCGCCCCTGGCAGGTAGACCTCGCACCACGCGTGCAGGTCCGTGAAGTCGACCTCGGTGCCGCTCGGGCCGTCGATCGATCTGACGTCGGGCGCGAGCTGCAGCAGATAGCCCGACACGAAGCGCGCCGCGAAGCCGAGCTGCCGCAGCGTCTCGACGAGCAACCAGCCCGAATCGCGGCACGAGCCCGCCGCATTGGTCAAGGTTTCCTCCGGCGTCTGCACGCCCGGCTCCATCCGGATCAGGTAGCGGATCTCGCGTTGCAGCCGCTGGTTCAGCGCCACCAGGAAGTTCGCGGTACCGGCCGGCGTGCGGTCGATGCTCGCGACGAACTCGGCGAAGCGCGGCGTCATCGGCCGCTTCACGCGGTAGGGCGCGAGTTCGGCCGCCAGCTCCGGCGCGTAGTCGAATGGAAATTGCTCGGCCGACGGTTCGAGAAAGAAGTCGAACGGGTTGTAGACGGCCATTTCGGCGACCAGATCGACGCTCACCTTGAACTCACGGGTCTGCTCGGGAAACACGAGCCGCGCCTGATAGTTGGCGAACGCGTCCTGCTGCCAGTTGATGAAGTGCCTCGCGGGTTCGACGCGCATCGAGTACGACAGGATCGGCGTACGACAATGCGGCGCGGGCCGCAGCCGCACGACCTGGGGTGACAGCGTGACCAGCCTGTCGTAGCGGTAATGAGTAACGTGATGCAACGCGACGCGTATGGACACTCCGGACTCCTCGACGAAGGGGGCAGCCCGCCAAAAAAGCAAGCTCTATGCCGTTGCTGGACAAACCCGTATGAATCGTTTGGTGTTGTCTGAATTGCGTTTGCGTTGCGTACCTCGCGCCCTGCCGCGGGCTCGCCTCGCACCGTGCACCAAAGCGGCGCAGCGCCGATGCACGATCATGACCGTACTGTGCGTTAAAGCGGTGACGTCTGGCAATCGCGGCATGAAGATTGCGACCGGCTTTCGTCCGCTATCGCGTTGATGATGGCGCTTACCATGGCTCATCATCGCAAACGACATAGCACCGATCACGAGGCCCGCCCGATGAAAACCTTCCACTGCAATCGCTGCGCGCACCTCGTGTTCTACGAGAACGTCCGCTGCGAGCGCTGCGAGTCGCTGCTCGGCTATCTGCCTGAACTGCGGGAAATCAGCGCGTTCGGGGACGCCGGCGACGGCCGCTGGCGCAGCCTGCATCCCGAGGCGAATGGCGCGCTGTTCCGACAATGCCACAACTACGCGGTCGAAAACGTCTGCAACTGGATGATCCCAGCCGATTCGCCCGACACGCTGTGCCACGCCTGCCAGTTGACCAGCACGATTCCGAACCTGAGCGAACCGGAAAACCGGCTCTACTGGTACCGGCTCGAAGTCGCGAAGCGGCGTCTGCTGTACACGCTGGGCGAGCTTGGCCTCGACGTGCGATCGCGCGACGCGGACCCCGAGCGCGGTCTCGCCTTCGAGTTTCTCGCCGACGGCGGCGCCGGCAAGCCCGTGATGACCGGTCACGACAACGGGCTGATCACGCTGAACATCGCCGAGGCCGACGACGCGCATCGCGAGAAAGTGCGCACCGCGATGGGCGAGCCGTACCGCACGCTGCTCGGCCACTTCCGCCACGAGACGGGCCACTACTTTTTCCGCCACCTGATCGAAACCGAGCCGCGCTGGCTCGAACCGTTTCGCAAGCTGTTCGGCGACGAGCAGGCCGACTACGGCGAAGCGCTGAACGCCTACTATCGCGACGGCGCGCCGGCCGACTGGCAGGCGTCGTACATCAGCGCTTACGCGACGATGCATCCGTGGGAAGACTGGGCGGAGACATGGGCGCACTATCTGCTGATCGTCGACGTGCTCGACACGTCGACGTCTTACGGCCTCGCGCTGCTGCCCGACGATCCGAGCGAGCCGACGCTGACCGACCGCACGCCGGTCGAGGACGCGAGCTTCGGCAATCTGATGAAGCGCTGGTTTCCGCTCACCTATGCGCTGAACAGTCTGAATCGCAGTCTCGGCATGCCCGACGGCTATCCGTTCACGCTCGCCGCGCCGGTGGTCGACAAGCTGCGCTTTGTGCATCGCGTGATCGCGGCAGCGGGTGACAAGCGCGACAAGCGGGGCGACCGCGAACCAACCAGCGCATAAAAACGCCCGCCGCCGGACCAGCCGGCAGCGGGCGCATATGACGCGCATCATCGAGCCGCGAGCAACCGGCTACCCGCGCTCGGCTCGCCACTTCAATACGCCACTTCAGTACGCCACATAAGGCCCCGTCCCACCCGGCGTCGACTGCTGCTCGATCGCCGCATAGACATTGCGACCGTAGAAGAACGGCAGCCCCCAGTCGAACACCGTCGACGTGACGAATGCCGGGCCCGCGAGCAGCGGCAATGCCGAGTCGCCGCTATCAGTCTGCGCGATCGACATCGCATTGCCGACGCTGAACGTCACCGCGCTCGTCGTGCCATTCACGCCTTCGATCATCGCGCTCAACTGCTGCGTCGAGCTCGGGCAGTAATAAGCGCCGTTCGGGCTCGCGCAGGCCGGCATCAAGCTGGTCTGGAAGAAGAGTCCCGTCGAGCCGCTGTCCATAATGCTGCGCGTATACGTGGTGCCGTTCTGCACCGTCGTGAACGTGCCGTTCGACGGGCTCACACCGATCACCTGCGCCCCGCCGAGCGCATTGTTGCTCTGCGTGCCGATGCCGAACACGAGTTGCCCCGACACCGATGGCGCGCCGCCCGACACGGTCGGCAGACTGAGCATCGAGCCGTTGTTGTCGGTCGCGAAGTACGGCACCGGATTGGCGACCTGGTACGTCTGCGCGAGCGGTATCGACGTGCAGCTGGTGCCGCCGCAACCATAGTAGGTCGCGGGGATCGCCTGCTGCACGCAGTTCGCGCCGCAGTCGTGCTTGAACACGCCGATGCCGAGAATGCCGTTCGCCTGCAAGGCGGCCGGCGTGTTGCGCGCCGCGCCGACGGCCGCGCAATCGCCCGGCAGCGACGCGTAGCCCGGATCGATCACCTGGATCGGCAGCGCAGCGGCTTTCTCGCCCGCGATCTGCACATCGGCGAGCTTCACCGCGCCCCACGTGTAGCCGTCGAAGAACTGCATGCATTCGGCAACCAGGTTGCCCGAGCCGTCCTGCTGCTGCGGCAGGCTCATCGACGCGGGCAATTGCGACGCGAACACGCGCACGCCCCACGAGCCGGTATCGACGAGCACGTGATCGATCGTCTGGCAGTTGCTGGTGCCGGGCGCGCAGATCGTGATGCTGACGAACGGCATGTTCGGCACGTTGCTGACGCCCGAGTCGACCGTCACGCGCACCGCGTTGGCGGCCAGCACCTGCGGCGACGGCGACGTGTTGGTCACGGTCGAACCCGACGAGCTGGTCGAGCTGCCCGAACCGTTCGAGTTGCTGGAGGTGCTCGAATTGGCCGTGGTGCTCGCGCTGCCGCCCCCGCCGCCGCACGCGCTCAACAGCAGCGCCAGAACCACGACGGGCGCCGCGCCCAGCAGAGTCATCCACGAAGACCTGGATCGCATGATTCGCTCCGTTATTGAATAACGCTGACGTCGACGCCCGCGGGCACCGCCTGCGGCAGATAGGCGTAGCCGGTGAAGGCGCGCAGATGGCCGCTCGAGAACACCACGAGGTCACTGTTCGAGACCGCGAGCGGCGCGCCGCGCCGCGCCGCGCTGGCGGCCACGTAGGCATCGAAGGACGCGCCGAGCGTCGCCTTCAGATCGGGCAGCGTCGGGCCATCCCACGCGACGCCGAACACGATGCCGTTGCCCGCCACGTATTCGCGCACCTGGGTGCCGGACGGCAGCGTCAGCGCATGCACCGAATACGCGCCCTGTGCGCTGGCCGCGCGAGCAACCGCATGCAGGCGCGTCCGATCGCCGTCGACGGTGCTGGCGTTCTGGCCGAGCGTCGCGTGCGCGCCGAACGGCAACGCGCAGCTTGCCCCGAGCATTGCGCAGGCAATGCGGGTGAGAAGCATCGGTTTCAAGAAATTTCCTTCGAGGTGAAACGCCGCGACCTGCATGTAGCCGATCACAAACGCGAGACTAGGGGCGCACACCTGACCGGCAAAGCCGGTTGCCTTCACGCCGGTTGGGCTGCGTGAATGCGTCTACGGAAAGGCGAGGCGAAACTTTAGTCAGGGGAATGGCGCGCGGCATCGTTTGCGGCGCGATTGAAACTGTTCGGAGTTGTTGAATCGATCGACCGGGTTTGATCAGCGTGGGCAAAAGCCTTTTGGCGACAATGCTTTGACGCTTATTCGGTTTCCGTCTGACATTTAGAACTGACCGACTGCGGAAATTGCGGCCGCCACGCGTAATAGTTGCGAACGTGAGCAGCGCTTGTTCATCGATGTAAGCGTCTGCCGAATAACGAGCGGGCGGAGTCCGCATTCCTCTGGCTACATGAGACTTGCAACGCAAATCCCGACGGGCAAAAAAGCGGAGGGCCTAGCGGCCCTCCGCGTCATAGATCGTCCGGAACTCGCGGCGTGCGCTACTTCTTCTGTTGCTGAAGAAGCGACTTCAACTCCTGCACGTTCTCCTCGACGCGTTTCGCGATCACTCCATACGATTCCGCCTGGGTCTGATACGCGGCTTGTGCGAGCTGTTGCATGTCGGCGAGCGATTTGTGCAGGCTCTGCTGGATCAGCTCCGCGGTTTTGCTCGACGGCGCGGTGCCGGCCGCCGTGAGCTGCACAGTCAGCGCCTGTAGCTCGCCCAGCGTGGTGCGCAGCATGTCGGCCTGTTTCTGCGCGAGCGACTGCATCCCCTGGAATGCTGTCTGATTCGCCTGAACCAGCGCTTCCATGTCCTTTCGGCGCGCTTCCATGATGGCGGGCACGTCGAATCCGGGGAGCTTGAACTGCTCCAGCATTTTGGTTAGATCGCCAAACGGATTGGCTGCATCGGGTCGGTCCATGCGAAATCCTCCTTGCGGTTGAAGACTCATCGCCTCTGCGTCGCCCGCACCAGGCGCGACGCCGATGCCGGCGGCTGCGTGTGCCGCGCGTGCCGCCACAGCAAGGTGCTTTTGGGGTCGCACGGCACATCGGAGCAATCATGCGCTATCCGGCTGGGTTGCGCCAGCGGACTCACCCTGGCGAAAACCGGTTCACGGCAACGTGGGTCGCTTCGGGGTCTGCGCCGCAGAGCCGCGCGCCGCTATGCCGCGCGCCGCTAGGCCGCGCGCCGCGAAAGGCTCGGAAAGTTACTGAATGGCTTTCGTAACCCGACCAATCAGCGGGTCGACTATCGTTGCGAGGAGCCGGTCCATCGTGGCGCCGGCGCTGTTTTCGATGGGAGCGACATCATGAGAAACGCATTCTTCGGCGCGGCCGTGGCCGCGGTTCTTGGCATCATCGCTACGGCCGCGCTCGCCGACGACGGCATGCCGCCGCCCCCGCCCGCCGCTATGCACGAGGGCGGCCCGCGTGGCGACGGGCCGCCGGGGCATGGTCCGACGATGGGTCACCCGAGCCCAGCTTTCGCGGTGATCAATGATCTCGAACAACTGCGCCGTCTGTACGCGCTAAACGGTCATGAAGGCGAGATCGTCGCCGTCTACCACGACGTGCTGAACAAGACCCAGGACCCGATGCTGCGTCACTACGTGTACGACTCGCTCGCGCGCGAGCAGCTGAGGCCCGCCAATCCCGAGCAGGCGATCGCGACGCTACGCGCGAGTCTCGCCGAAGATCTCGTGGCGGCGAACAAGGCGCCGCATGGTACGCCGCCGGGTCAGCCAGCGGCACAACCGCAATAAATTTTCATCGCGAATTGCGAATAAAGCGCCGCGCCACGTGGCGCTTTTTCTTTGCGCCGGAGCATGCGAGCGCGTTCGAGCGACCGCTCCATCGCCGCATCTCGTCCGTGCGCTCCCGCAGCCCCGCCCCGCGCGGCTTTCCGCGACTACGTTGCCTGTCCCACATTGGCGCTTCACTGATGCTTTTCATCTTCCGTCAGGTGATTACGATAGGAGCTCCGCAACGTCAGGGCAGGGTGAAGGAATGCGCTATCCGCTGGACATGGCCATTGCCGCCGCCCTGCTAGTTTTCGTCCTGTGCTGCATCGTCAAGCTCGCTTTGAGCTGATCGGCGGCTCGACGTCCGCGCGCTCTTCTTCGTCTCGCCGTGACATCGCTCGAAATAATTGTTGAATGGAGTTCGGCGAGCCGCTCACACATACTTCGTTCGCTGCCGGTGCGTGACGAATCACAGACGCATGAGATCGAAAGGCTTCACGTGCGAATCCCTTCGCCGATGATCGACGATCCCACGGTTGCCCGATCATCGGCGATGGACTCGAACAGACTGGCACCGCGTGCCGACCACAGGATCATCATGTTGACTTCAGTGAACTTCATCAAAAAGAACGCCGCCCGTTTCACCTGCATGGCATTCGTGTGCGGCGGCGCGCTGCTGAGCGGCTGCGCCGGCGCCAGCGTCACGAATCTGAGCGCGACGAGCACGTCCGCGACGGCCGACGCAGGCACGCAATCGACGATGCATCCGGACACGATCTACGTCTACACGTTCGATGCCGATCCGCAGCAGGTCAAGCTCGACAACGGCGGCATGCTGCAAAAACTGAAGACGCAGATGTCGGACTCGTCGGACGCGCAGAAGCAGGTTGCCGATGCCGCCCAGGTGCGCGAGCAGGTCGCCGACGAGATCGTCCATCAGCTGCAGGCGATGGGACTGCACGCGGTGCGCACCGACGCGCCGGTGCCCGCCGGCCAGAACGTGCTGCTCGTGCAGGGCAGCTTCGAGACGATCGACGCCGGCAATCGCCGCCGCCGCACGCTGATCGGCTTGGGCGCGGGCAAGAGCGAGGTGAGCAGCGCGGTGCGGATCGTCTACCAGCCCGCGGGCGGCACGCCGCGTGTCGTGCAGAGCTTCACGGCCAACGCGGACAGCGGCAAGATGCCCGGCATGGTCGAAACCGCCGGGGTCGGCGCGGCGGCCGGCACCGTCGCGACCGCGGCAGCGGCCGGCGCGGGCCTGCACGGCGTGACCGAAACGAAGCGCGCGGGCGTGTCGGACGATGCAAAGCGCCTCGCCGATGCAGTCGCGAAACAGATCGCGCAGTTCGGCGCGCAAGCCGGCTGGATGCAGACCGCGCGAAAGAGCTGAGCGGTTGAGCGCGGCGGGTTGCGGGTCCGACTAAAGAGCGCGGTTGAAAAGCGCGGCGGTGTGGAGCGATGTCCACGCCGCCGCGTTTTTTTATCGACGCGCGCCCCGTCGCTAGCCGCGCCACAACCCTCGCAGCAGTGCGAGCAGCGTGGCCGGCGCCGTGCCCTTCTGGCAATAACCGTCGAAGTTGTGGCGCTCGCGGCCGGTTTGCCTCACGTGGTCCTCGTCCAGCGACGTAAACGCGACGATGCCGAGGCTGTGCGTCGGCAGATAGCGGCGCAGCGCGCTCGCCGTTTCGTAGCCGTCGCGCTCCGGCATCATGATGTCGAGCACGACGACGTCGGGCACCCAGTTGCGCACGCAGTGCAGCGCCGCCGTGCAGCCGGTCGCGGCGCGCGCCTCGACGCCCTCGGTGGCAAGCGCTTGGGCGGCGTTCTCGTTGTCGTCGATGACGAGCACGCGCGGCACGCCGTGCAATAGCTGGACCTCTCGGGCGCTCCACCTCTGGCAGGTAGTCGGATTTCGTGGCATGTATGGCGGCCTGCGAGTAAACCTTTGGGTGGGTAGCAAGCGCTGTACCGCGGCTGCGGCGGCGTCAAACCCGCGCGTCGCGGCCGCTCGACGTCATCGAAAACATCCACTCTTGCCATCAGTTCTGTAAATCGTTGCGTTTCTACAATAGGAATGATTCCTATTTGCACTATACTTCCGCCGAACCTTTCGTTCCGCGCTCGGACTGCTTACATAAATGGCATCATCCGCGCGTGCAACCAGGAAAAATGCCGCCCGGATTCCAACTAGCGCCCCGGGACGGAAGATCGACGACCACGCCTACTTTCCAATTCATGTCCGTTTCACGCTGGAATCGCCCGCAGGCCATGCCTGCTCAAGCCACTCTGCATCGCGCCACCATCCTTGCCGCCATCGCCGTCGCTTTCAGTGTCCCGGCCAGCGCGTTCGCTCAATCCACCGACTCCGCCCCCGCCGCCGACGGCACGCTGCCCGCCATCAAGGTTCAGGCGGCCGCCGTCGAAGAGTTGCCCGGCGACCTGTCGCCGACATACGCGGGCGGCCAGGTCGCGCGCGGCGCCGACTACGGCGTGCTCGGCAAGCAGCGCAACATCGACATGCCGTTCAGCATGACGACCTACACGGCCAAGCTGATCAAGGATCAGCAGGCGCGCACGCTCGCCGACGTGGTCGAAAACGACCCGTCGGTGCGAACCGCGTACGGCTACGGCAACTTCTCGGAAGTGTTCGTGATTCGCGGCTTCCAGCTCAATGCCGACGACATCTCGATCAACGGTCTGTACGGCGTTACGCCGCGCCAGTTGGTCTCGACCGCGGCGGTCGAGCGGGTCGACGTGTTCAAGGGCGCCAACGCGTTCCTGAACGGTGCTTCGCCGACGGGCTCGGCGATCGGCGGCGGCGTGAACGTGCAGCTGAAGCGAGCGGAGGACACGCCAACCACCAACGTGACACTCGCAACCAGCGGCTCCGGCGAGTTCGGCGCGCAGGTGGACGTCGGCCGACGCTTCGGCAGCGAAGGCCAGTTCGGGATCCGCGTGAACCAGGCGAATCGTGACGGCGAGACGAGCATCGACGGCGAACACCGCCGCGACAACACTACGGCCGTCGCGCTCGACTGGCGCGGCGACAAGCTGCGTCTGTCCGGTGACTTCCTGTATCAGCGCGAGCACGTCAGCGACGGCCGCCCGGTCGTCTACTTCACCGACGCGATTCCCGCCGTGCCGCCGGCAACGTACAACTACGCGCAGAACTGGTCGTACACGAACCTCGAAGACACCGTCGGCATCCTGAAGGCCGAATACGACTTCCTGCCGGGCTGGACCGCTTATGCGACCGGTGGTGTGCGCCGCACGGTCGAGCAAGGCGAGTACTACTCGCCGACCTATTCGTCGACCGGCGTCACCGGTGCCCGTCTCGGCGTGCCGTACAACCAGAATTCGACCTCCGCCGAAGTCGGCGTGCGCGGCCGCTTCGACACTGGCCCGGTGTCGCATCTGGTTGCGGCGGGCGGCGCCATCACGAGCGAGAACACCAACTCCGCGTGGACCTACGCCTTCATGGGCCCGGTCTCGCTCTACAACACGGTGCAGACGCCTTACCCGGCCACGACGATGTCAGGCGGCAACCTGGCCGATCCGGGCATGACGGCCACCACGGTGATCCGCAGCGTGTCCGCGTCCGATACGCTCGGCTTCCTGCATGACCGGGTGATGTTCACGGTCGGTGCGCGTCGCCAGCAGATCGCGACGGCCAACTACGACAACACGGGCATCGGCAGCGGCAACTACAGCGACGGCATCACGACGCCGCTGTTCGGCCTCGTTCTGCGCCCGACGCAGAACGTGTCGATCTTCGCGAACCGCAGCGAAGCGCTGGCAGCGAGCAGCATCGCGCCGGCGGGCACGCTGAACTACGGTCAACAACTGGCGCCAGTGCGCACGAAGCAGTGGGAAGTGGGTGTCAAGTACGACACCGAAAGGCTCGGTGCGTCGTTTGCCGCTTTCCAGATCGAACAGCCGTCGGCGTTCACCGACCCGGCCACGCATATCTATGGCCTGAACGGCAACGAGCGCCATCGCGGTCTCGAAGCCGAAGTGCACGGCGAGCCGCTCAAGGGCCTGCGTCTGCTGGCCGGCGCTTCGCTGATGGACGCGACGCTCGAGAACACGCAAGGCGGAACCTACGACGGCAACCGTCCGGTGGGCGTGCCGACTTTCCTGTTCAACCTGGGCGCCGATTACGACATTCCGATGGTGCCGGGGCTCGCGGTCAACGCGCGCTGGATCCATACCGGCGCGCAGGAAGCGAACGCCGCCAACACGCTGTCGATCCCGTCGTGGAACCGCTTCGACCTGGGGGCGCGTTACGAGACGTCCATCTACGGCAAGAGGACGACGTTGCGCGCCACCGTGCAGAACGTGACGAACAAGGCGTACTGGTCAGCCGTGTCGGCCTACGGCGCGACGACGTACCTGACCCAGGGCGCACCGCGTACGTTCCTGTTGTCGGTCAGCACCGACTTCTGATTGTCTGACGTGATGTCGGTCGCCTGTGCCAGCGGTTTGCATGCATGACTAAAACGCTGCCGGGCTTTCGGGCTGGCAGCGTTTTAGTGTTTCCGCGCGAACTGAACGGCGTGGCGCCGCCCCTCGTCACTCGACCGGCGGCTCGCCTTCGGGTTTTTTCTTCGGCCGCTGCGCATCGGCGGCGCGCTGCGGCAGCTTGCTCTTTTCGTTATCGCTGTGCCTGACGGGCTGAGGATGATTGAACTGTTCGTCGACGTCTTTCATGGTGTGCCTCCGTGCCAACGCAACACAACTCAACACACAACACACAAAACAACGCTCATGAATGTTCGGCGGACCGCGCGGTCTCGCCCGTGCCTGCGGCTGCGGCCGGCGCATCGGTTGCCGCGCCCATCGTGACCAGTACGCTGCACGTCACGCGATCGAGCAGCAGCCCGTCGTGCCGGCCACCCCACCATCGCGCGAGTCCGTGACTGCGACGATGACCGACGACGACCAGATCGGCCTTCAGATCGTTAGCGAAAAACGGTATCTCATCGAGTGGTTCGCCGATCGCGAGATGACCGGTCGCGCGAATTCCGCGTGCGGCGAGCTTCCGTAAGCCCTCGTCGAGCAGCGTTTTGGCGGATTCGTTGATGAAATCGACCGGCACCGCGGCCGTAATGTCCGCGCCCTGCATCCACGCCGTATTGTTGAGCACGGAAAGCAGATGCACTTCAGCATTCAGGTCTTGCGCGAGAGCGGCACCGTCCTTCAACGCGTGTTGTCCTTCGCGAGTTCCGTCGTAGCAGAGAAGAATGCGCTTGAAGCTCGACATGAGAACCTCCTTGCGCCGCGCGGCACGTGGTCAATTAATTATATGTCAGTTCGTGATACATACCGCGCGACACCGATGCACGCAAATACCTACAGAAACGCCGTCAAACAGGCACTATTCGCGAGTTTCGGCGGCCACCGAATCCCGCCCTGAAATAGCGGTTGTGCGGCGCGGCGATCAGGAACACCGCGCTACGACTCAGGCCACAGAAAGAAAACATGAGCAGCGTTTGCCGCGGGATCGACGGGCAAACCATAGCCATGCGACCGAGCGGTCCATGCCTCGTGCGGCGAACCGTTCGGCCATTTCACGAGCACCACCGCTCCGCTGGACAACTGGTCGACAACGGTGCCGCCATACACGCCGATCACACTGCTTCGCACCCCCGTGCCGCACGACGCGGTGCAAGAGCCGCACACCGGCTGCGGGTACCGGCCGGTCTGCTGCGCGGGTGAGAACGCATAGGCAAGCGGAACGGCGCAAACCGAAATAAGGACGATTGCGAAACGTCGACACGACGCAAGTTGTTTCATCGCGATTCCCTCGACGAACTACAGCCCCCAGATGATGTCCGCGTCCGAGTCGCGCGCCGCACGCATCATGTCCAGAAACGGCCACGCGCGCTGCGACAGCCGGTTGCGCGACTCGCGTTGATTACTGGTTGAGCAGTGCAATGCTTCGAGGGTCGTTTCCGCGGCCGCGTCTTCGGTGATGGCGGTTTCGAGCCGATCGATCGCGCGGGGCAGCTCGTCGTGGCTGATAACGCCCCGCGCGCCGAGCCGCTTGCCGATCAGACCAAGCAGATATTGTGCGAGATCCCTGAGCATGACGACATCCGGCGACGCCGTCGATTGAAACGTGATCATCATGATGGCTCCTTTATCGGTCTATCAGGCAACGGCCAACCAGTCCTCTCAATCCGTCTGCTCTCATTTTATATCACAACGTGACAAAAAAGAACGCGCCGAGGGGTGATTTAAGGGCCATGCTGAAGCACATCGGCTGTGTTCTCGACTGTCTGCGAGATGCGACAGATTCCGCGCGCCGCGCGGGGGGCGGAGAACTTTTATATCATATTGACATATAATCATGACCAGACTGTATTCGCGTTGCCAGGGTTTCCCCGGTAATGTCGGGCCCGGCATCATCGACTACTTTCTGCTCCTATCTTGTCCCGCTCTCCTGCTCTCGGCTGGCTTGCCAGCTTTCTCCTGCACCGGTCACCGTGAAATGGCACGAGCGTGCGCGTTCGTGCCTCGGCGCGCTGCTCGGCATCGCGTTCACCGGCGGTCTGATGTATCTGCTGCTCGGCCCCGTCGCGAATATTCCGCGAAGACGTCAAAGCCGTGCAAGGGCGCCGTGACGCACTGCTCGACATCGACACCGACGACCTCTATTCGCTGCTGCGCGAAACGCAGCTTCAGGCGTTCTCGCGCAGCTCAACGAACTGCGCTGCGAAGACGTGATGTCGCGCCACGTCGTGTCGGTATCGCCGGGCACGCGTGCCGCCGCCGCATGGCAGTTGTTCAAGCGCCACAACGTGAAGGCGCTGCCGGTCGTCGACGCGGCGCAGAAACTGCCGGGCATCGTCACGCGCGCCGATTTCGTCGACAGAAGAAGCTTCGGTGCGCTCGGTCCGATCCTGAACTACTTCGACGGCTGGCTGCGCGGCGATGCGCTTCGCACGTCGAACGTCGGCAGCGTGATGACCACCGACGTCTGCACCGTCGCCGCCACCGATCCGATCACGGAACTGGTGCCGATGTTCGCGAACTTCGGCCATCACCACATCCCGGTGCTCGATCGCGCGGGCCGCGTGGTCGGCATGATCACGCAGGTGGACCTGATCTCCGGCCTGTATCGGCAAACCGCCACCCGAGCCCGCGAGGCGGCCTGATTTTCAACTAAAAGACCGAGGAGACCTGCCGCGCGATGCCGTTGCGACGGCCGCAATTCGCTCAAGTACATCATGACGTGATATATTTTCGGTTTTCTTCACATTGGCGGATTTGCCATGAAAGTACGGACTCGCAAGCTCGTTAAGAGCGATTTCGAGCAGTTGTCGCAGTTTCGCTATCAGATGCGGCGCTTCGAGCGCTTCTCGGAGCAGGCCGCGCAAAGCGAGGGCATCACGCCGTTGCAATACCTGTTGTTGCTGCACATCAAGGGCTATCCGGAGCGCGACTGGGCGACCGTCGGCGAACTCGCGGAGCGTCTGCAGGCGCAACATCACGGCGTCGTCGCGCTGGTATCGCGCTGCGAGGCACTGAATCTCGTGCGCCGCCAGGTCAGCGAGACCGATCGCCGCCAGGTTGAAGTACACCTCGAAAGAGCGGGAGAACGGGTACTCGAACGGCTTGCGGAACTGCATCGCGCCGAATTGAGATCGCTCGAAGGCTCCTTCCAGGTTCCACGGATCGACCTCGACTAACCATGCGCATGGATTCCCACAAACGCGACTTCGCGGCGAATGCACGGCTGCCCGGCATCTTCGCGCTCGCCGCAGGCATCGGCTTCGTCAGCACGATTGCCGCCTTTGTTCTGCTGAACCTGATTCGCCTGTTCACCAATCTGTTTTTCTTCGGCACGCTGTCGTTCGCCGACCGCTCGCCCGCCACCAATACGCTTGGCATTTGGGTGATCGGCGTGCCGGTGATCGGTGGTTTGATCGTCGGGCTGATGGCGCGCTTCGGCTCCGAAAAGATTCGCGGCCACGGCATTCCCGAGGCGATCGAGGCGATCCTGTTCGGCAAGAGCAAGATGTCGCCGAAAGTGGCGGTGCTCAAGCCGTTGTCGTCAGGCATCGTGATCGGCAGCGGCGGGCCGTTCGGCGCGGAAGGCCCGATCATCATGACCGGCGGCGCGCTCGGCTCGCTGATCGCGCAGTGCGTGAAGGTCACGGCGGCGGAACGCAAGACGCTGCTCGTGGCGGGCGCGGCGGCCGGCATGACCGCGGTGTTCGGCACGCCGCTCGCGGCCGTGCTGCTCGCGGTCGAACTGCTGCTGTTCGAATGGCGGCCGCGCAGCTTCCTGCCAGTCGCGGTGGCGTGCGCGGTCGCTGGCTTCGCCCGCGTAATTTTCTTCGGTACAGGTCCGCTGTTTCCGCTACAGACTGCCGCGCCCGATGGCTGGTCGCTGCTGTCGTGCGCGGTCGCGGGCGGGTTGTCGGGCGCGCTGGCGTCCGGCCTGTCCGCCTCGCTCTACAAGGTGGAAGACCTGTTCGGCAAGCTGCCGATCCACTGGATGTGGTGGCCAGCGCTCGGCGGCATCGTCGTCGGCATCGGCGGCTGGCTCGAACCGCGTGCGCTCGGCGTCGGTTACGACGTGATCGGCGATCTGCTGCATCAGCACATTGCAGTGCAGGTCGCCCTTTTGCTGCTCGCGGTGAAGGCGGTGATGTGGGTCATCGCGCTCGGCTCGGGCACGTCGGGCGGTGTGCTCGCACCGCTCCTGATGCTCGGTGCCGGACTCGGCACGGTGCTCGCGCATTGGCTCCCGGGCAGCGAACCGGCGCTGTGGCCGCTCGTCTGCATGGCCGCGACGCTTGGTGCCACGCTCGGCGCGCCGCTGACGGCCATCGTGTTCGCGTTCGGCCTCACGCACGACGCCAACGCGCTGTTGCCGCTACTGACGGCAACGCTGATCGCGCACGGCTTCTCCACGGTCGTGATGCGGCGCTCGATCATGACCGAGAAAATCGCGCGACGCGGCTATCACATCTATCGCGAGTACGGCGTCGATCCGCTCGAGCGCCACTATGTCGACGAAGTGATGACCGCCTCGGTCGAATCGGTCGATGCCGCCACGACGGTCGGCGCAACGCTGCAGACGCTGTTCGGCGCGAACCAGCTGCGCCGCGCGTATCCGGTGGTGCGCGACGGCGCGGTGATCGGCGTGGCCGACCGCATGTTGCTCGAACGCTTCTGCGCCGAGGACACGGAACGCAAGCGCGCGATGACGCTCGCCGACGTGTTCGCGCAACACAACACCGAGTTTGCCTTGTCATCCGAAACCTGCCGGCTGGTGGCGACGCGGCTCGCCGTGCTCGGGCTCGAACGCCTGCCGGTGGTCGCCGATCGCAACAGCATGCGTCTGGTAGGCATCGTGTCGCGCAGCGATCTGGTCAAGCCGTCGCTCGCGCACTTCGAAGAAGAGCACAAACGGGAACGTTTCCGTCGTATCGGGCCGTCGTTCAGCAAGCGGCGCTTCGCGCCGGTTCGTAAAGCCCGCTAAAAAGACCGCAGCAAAAAATCAAAGGCCGAGCCCCCGTTAGGGCCTCGGCCTTTTTGTTCGCGCATGGAGCTATTTGCCCGCGCCACGCGACTCGACGCAACCCAGCACGAGCGTGTCGCCCGATTTCGCGCCGGGACCCAGCGCCGCCGTGTGGAAGTCCGCATGGTCGCAATGCCATTCGGCGTGGAAG
Source organism: Paraburkholderia sp. 31.1 (assembly GCF_014397645.1). Taxonomy (NCBI): domain Bacteria; kingdom Pseudomonadati; phylum Pseudomonadota; class Betaproteobacteria; order Burkholderiales; family Burkholderiaceae; genus Paraburkholderia; species Paraburkholderia sp. 31.1. The sequence goes on along the minus strand of NZ_VZQN01000067.1, from coordinate 1,687 downwards.
TCGCGTGGGCATGCCATCGTCGTGCCACCTTTGTGCAGGCCGGGCAGCGCGTAATCGCAAGTTTCCCGTCCGTTGCAATGACGCTCTAGCTCACGGGTCAGGTTGCCGCGCGGCGCGCCGCAATTCTCGCCATAGGTGCCCGATACGATCGTAATCGCGCGCATTTGTGCGTCGGCGTTTGTGGACACCATGAATACGCCGCTTGCCACCGCCAGCGCAGCACGAAGAATTCCACTGGGGAAAATCCGTCCGCGCCGCGAAGATTCCATCGGCCTGTTCACTTTGCACCTCCGTTCCCGCTATAGGCGACGTTCAACCGAAACGCACCGCCTATAGCCAGGTATAGAGGAAAGAGCAAAAGACTGCCACTAGAAACCATTCCTACGCGCAATAGCGGCCAAAGCCGTTATTCGAGCGCCTTGTCGTTTGGCGTCGCGTAAAGCTGTTTCAGCGAATCGCTCATCGGAAAGTCGAAGCTGATGTTTTTCGGCGGCACCGGCTTGATGAACCATCGGTCGTACATCGTGTGGATTTCCGGTCCTTTCATCACCTGTTCGAGCGTGTCGTCGACGAGCTTTCTGAACTCCGGATCGTCGCGTCGCAACATGAAGCCATACGCTTCCGACGATTGCGGCGTGCCGGTGATGATCCAGTCCGACGGCTTCGCGGTCAGCGTGCGCGTGCCGGCAAGCAACACGTCATCCATCATGTACGCGACGGCGCGGCCGCTTTCGAGCGTGAGACGCCCTTCGCCGTAATCTTTCGCGCTGATGATCTGCATGTTCATCTTCTTGTCCTCGTTCATCTTGCGCAGGATGCGCTCGGACGTCGTGCCCTGATTCGTCACGACCGTCTTGCCCGCGAGATCCGGAAAGTCCTTGATGCCCGAGTCCTTGCGCGTCAGAAGACGCGTCGTCGCGACGAAGAACGTGTCGGCGAACGCCACCTGGCTTTGGCGCGCGACGAGATTGGTCGTCACGCCGCATTCGAGATCGACCGTGCCGTTCTGCACGAGCGGAATGCGATTCTGCGAGGTGACCGGAATGAAGCGCACCTTGAGGTCCGGACGCTTCGTTTTCGCCTTGACCGCATCGATGACCTTGTTGCACAGGTCCTGCGAAAAGCCGACCACCTCGTTGTTCGCGTCGACGTACGAGAACGGCACCGACGTCTCGCGATGGCCAATCGCGATCACGCCGCTTCGCTGGATCTTCGCGAGCGTGGACGTCGCGTCCTGCGCAAACGCGCCCGGACTCGCCAACGTTGCCGCCACGAGCATGGCAACAGTGGACCAATTCATCACTTTCATGGGTATCTCCAATCGTGCAGCAGGTTCCTGATGGATGGCGGGCTGCTGCGCCAGCCGTCTACATATGTTGCCATTAAAAAAATAAATGCAACATATGTTAACTACCGAGTGTTGGATGGCCGCGTAGCTGTGGGCTCTCAGAAAAGGTGTCCTTGGCCCCCTGTTCGGACCGGAGACATGGTAACGGGTGTGCGGGGACATGGGTAACACTCCGGGCGAGTGATTCGCCTGGAGCCGTTCATGCCCTAGAACGAATGGCACTTACTTAAGCCTACATGGAGGAGAAGACGCGGGTAAGTGCTTGAAGAGAAAGGGAGGGGGCTGATCCAGGGATTGATACGATGGTTGTTACCAGGCAAACACCGTCTCATTCCAAAG
>NZ_VZQN01000066.1:0-25499 GCF_014397645.1 Paraburkholderia sp. 31.1 | reverse complement strand
GCAGATCAATTCGATCGTCGAGGAATTTTTCGCAATCTCTATCGAGCGCCACATCAGCCACCCGGCTGTCGCGATGATCATGGACGCGGCGCGTAGCGAACTGTTCAACGTTTAGCGGGGCCGTTTCTGTGTAGGATGACCTCGCGATGCCGGCAACACCCTGGTTTGAGCGCGGTTGCGGCCCCTTACGTAGCAGGAACGCGGCGATCACCTCGAAGGTCTCGATGCGAACGCACGCGTGTTCAATTCGATGATGACAATAGCTACTATCGCTATTCCATTAGAGCGATGAACAGATTGCTAATGTCCGCGAGAAGCACGCATGCGTTTTATATCGAGTCGACGTCCATACGCGATCTATCCAAAGTTTGCGGCCGACGGCTCGCCTGATCAAACGGCCGGGCAGATGAAGGCTATGGCCGTTTCCGATGTGAAGGGTACGCCTCTCGCGATTGATACCCCGCATCTTGCGATGCTTCGTTACGTTGTCAGAGTCGCTCTTTATTCAGACTCCTAGACGCGCCCGGTGACACGGGCGGTTCCCTCAAGTTGAAGCGGGAACAGCTCCTGCAAGCAACTTCGTGTCGCAGTCACCACCTTCCATCCGCTGGCGGCTAGCTAGCCTCATCTGTTGCGCGTTGCGCCGGAATTTCTTTTCGGGAGCACGCCCCATCTCAAGAATCGGTTACGTGAGTAACCCGGGCACCCCACGGGCATGTTCACTTCAAACCGCCCATACTTCGTGTCCCGCGCTTTCCATGGTGATGTTGTCGGAACGCCTTTGCGGATCACTGACTTCAGCTGCGCCCCCTCGGGTATCACCCCGTCCTTCAGATAGCGCCACAACGCAATTGCGAGACGCCGCGCCACCGCGACGATGGCGATACGTCGGGCGCGGCGATTCGGTGGGACGCCCTGCGTTCGCTGGAAGAACCACCGTGTCAGCACACTGTCGGGCTGGTACCGCAGCCAGGAGGACCACTCCATCTCGATGAGCAGGGCACGCACCCGTCGATTGCCCTGCTTGCTGATGCCCTGATCTGTGCGGCTCCCGCCACTGTCGTATGGCTGTGGTACGAGGCCAAAGCACGCACCGACTTCACGCCGGTTGTGGAATGCCCGCCAGAACAGTTAGAGCGCAGGATGCATGCAGGTCAGTCAAAGTCGAACATATCGAACAGTGACTTCTTCTTGCGGCGCGGATCGTAATGCTTGCGCTGATCGCCGTGATAAGAATCCTTGCGCCGTCCCCACTGCTGGTCATGGTGGCCGTCGCGGTCGCCGTAGCGCGCGTCGCGCTCGACCTGATTGCTTCTGTTGTCCGGTTCGGGCGTGTCCTGCATCTGGGTCAGCAGCTTGTCCAGCTCGCCGCGATCGAGCCATACGCCACGGCATGTCGGGCAATAGTCGATCTCGATGTTCTGACGCTCGGTCATCAGCAGATCGGGGGTCTTGCAAACGGGGCACTTCATTGCGTTGCTCCTTTCTTAACGTTCAACCTTTGTGCTGCCGGTCGGGGCGGCGTTCAACCGCCCCGATACTTCTGTCAGTCCGCTTCAGTCCGCTTCGTTCAGTTCGAGAAAGCCGAACCCCTGGTCTGCGTCTTTTCAGACCTTGCTTCGGAGCCGGCTTCACGCTCCGCTTCCAAAACTGCCGCCTCGTGCTCGCGCTTGTCCTTTCTGCGCCGCGCCATCATGTTCATGCCTTCGACGAAGACTGCGAACGCCATGGCCGTGTAGATGTAGCCCTTCGGCACGTGCGAACCAAAACCTTCGGCAATCAGCGTCATCGCGATCACCAGCAGGAAGCTCAGCGCAAGCGTGACGATGGTCGGATTGCGCTCGATGAACTTCGACAGCGGGCGAGCCGCGAACAACATCGCCGTGACAGCAGCGATCACTGCAATGAACATGATGGGCAGGTGATCCGTCATGCCGACCGCGGTGAGGATGCTGTCGACGGAAAACACGAGGTCGAGCAGCAGGATCTGGCCGATGGCAGCCGTCACCGTCAGGCCGCCGACGCCCATCGCAGGAGTCGTGTGCGCCTCGGCGTCACGGCTCACGTGATGGTGCATTTCACGCGTGGCCTTCCACACAAGGAACAGACCGCCCACGAGCAGGATCAGGTCGCGCCACGAAAACGCGTGATCGAACACGGAAAACACAGGCTCGGTGAGACGCGCGATCCACGCGACGGTGCCCAGCAGGCCGAGCCGCATCAGCATCGCCAGCATGATGCCGATACGCTGCGTGCGCGCGCGTTTCGCTTCGGGGAGCTTGTTGCTCAGAATCGAAATGAAGATCAGGTTGTCGATGCCAAGCACGATCTCCATCACGACGAGCGTCACGAGTGCAGCCCATGCAGCGGGATCGGCGGCCAGGGTCAGTAAGGATTCCATTTGCGAGCGTCGTTCTCCGGTTGAGAAGAAAACGGCTGATTACTGGGTCACAGCCTGTGGAAAGCATGATCGCCTGGCGCCGTATTCGAAAAAACCAGTGATAAGCTGACGGTTGGTTCGGTTTTTTCGAAGTGAGGCCACACATGCTCAACTACCGGCACTTGCACTATTTCTGGGTCGTCGTGAAGGAAGGCGGGTTTGCGCGCGCCGCCGAACGGCTCGACATGGCGGTGCAAACCATCAGCGCGCAGGTGCGCGAACTGGAAAAATCGCTCGGACATCAACTGCTGAAGCCCGCCGGACGCGGCGTCGCGATGACGGAAGCGGGACAGGCGGCGTATGCGCGAGCGGAGGAAATCTTCCAGATCGGGCGCGCGTTGCACGACGAAGTGCGCGAAGCGGCCAGCGGGACCGTCGCGCGCTTCGCGGTCGGCTTGACGGATGGCATTTCGAAGCTGGCCGTCCATGCCATTCTTGCGGGCGTGCTGGACACGCCTTCGCTACGGCTGCTCTGCCACGAAGGCGAAGCGGAAGACCTGCTGGCGGAACTGGCGCATCACCATCTGGATCTCGTGCTGTCCAGCCAGCCCGCGCCGCACAACTCGAATCTGCGTCTATCCAGCGAGCGCCTGATCGCTTCGCCGATCGACTGGTACGGGCCGGCCGCCGTGGTGCGAAAAACGCATGTCGATCATTTTCCGCAATGCCTCGCGTCGCTGCCGGTGCTGCTGCCGACGGGGCACTCGTCGCTGCGTTCGCGCCTCGACCGCTGGTTCGAAGCGGAAGGCATCCGGCCACGCGTCGCGGGCGAGTTCGAGGACAGCGCGTTGATGGCGCTGTTCGCGTCGCGCGGCATGGGCGTGTTTCCGCTCGCGGCGTTCGGCGCCGAGCGCAACGATCCCGTGCATCGCGGCTTGCGCTGGCTCGGCCGCTCGCCGGAAGTGAAGGAGGAAATACACGCAATCGTGTCGCGGCGCGGGCGGCATCATCCTTTGACGCAAAAGGTGCTGAGTGCGGCGCATGCGTGAGCGCGTTCGTGATCACGAAAAAGAAGGTTCGGTTTTTCCGAAGCTGCATTTCCGTTATTTCTGCTTTTTCCTCGACGCCTCCTCACCGTACTCTTGAGCCGTACCCACGAAGGAGGTGTCTCATGCAAGTCCTGTTCAAGTCCCGCGACCGTGAAGCCGTCCGTCTGCGCAGCTTCGCGCGCCAACGCATCCGGTTCGTGTTTCGCCGCATGGACTGGCTGATTTCGAAGGCGACCGTCAGCATGTCGGACATCAACGGCCCGCGCGGCGGACTCGACAAACGCTGCCAGGTGCAGGTGCAGACGCCCGATGCGACGCCTGTCGTCGTGACGTCGATCGCAAGAGACTGGCGCGGCGCACTCGATCTCGCGCTGGCCCGCGCGGCGCGTTCGATCATCCGCAGGCAGCAGGCGCGCATTGCGACTCGGGGTCCCCGTGATTTTGATGCCGCTTACGGGCGATGAACAAGGTACGCGCGAATTCCTATGAAGACAGATAGCAAACGTCTTGTGCTGAAATAGAACATTACATAAACCTTTCGGTTATCCGGTGTCAAAGGAGAGCTGAGGGTTCTATGTCACCGCAGTCATTCAGCCAGTTTCCACAGGAGACTTGTGAATGAAAAGAATTTTGCTGTTCCTCGCCACCAACCTCGCGGTGGTGCTGGTGCTTTCGTTAGTAATGAACGTGTTGGGCGTCGGCCGCTTCCTGACCGGGAGCGGGCTCGACTTCAATGCGCTGTTCGTGTTCTCGCTGGTGATCGGCTTCGCCGGTTCCATCATTTCGCTGCTTATCTCCAAACCGATGGCGAAATGGGCGACCGGGGCGCGTGTCATCGATTCGCCGCGCGATTCGACTGAGCAATGGCTGATCGACACTGTGCGGGAGCTCGCGCAGCGTGCTCGCATTCGTATGCCGGAAGTCGCAATTTTTGAAGGCGCGCCGAATGCGTTCGCCACAGGGGCTTTCAAGAATTCAGCCCTGGTGGCTGTCTCCACCGGATTGCTGCAATCGATGAACACGGAGGAAGTGGAGGCTGTCCTTGCCCATGAGATTTCGCACGTGAGCAACGGCGACATGGTCACCTTGACGCTCATTCAGGGCGTGGTGAATACCTTCGTGATTTTCTTGGCCCGTGTGGTCGGGTACTTCGTGGACAAGACCTTGTTTCGTACCGAACGCGGTGTCGGTCCCGGGTTCTACATTACCGTTATTGTTTGCGAGATTATTTTCGGCATTCTCGCTTCGGTGATCGTCGCGTACTTCTCGCGCCGGCGCGAGTTCCGCGCTGATGCGGGCTCTGCGCAACTGCTGGCTTCTCCGCAACCGATGATCAATGCGCTGGCCCGCCTGGGTGGACTTGCACCCGGCGAACTTCCGCAATCCTTCAAGGCATCCGGCATTACCGACAAGCCAAGGTGGCTCGGGCTCTTCTCCACGCACCCACCGATCGACAGGCGCATTGCTGTGCTGCAAAGCAGCGGGTAGTCAGTAAAGCAGGGCTGCGCGCGGCATTCCAACATGGGACGTCGACGTTTAGACAAGGGGTGCTCAGGCGCGGGCCGGTATGGGGCTTCCTGTAACGACCAGGTGCCACGGCGCGCGGAAGCACCGGCGCGCCCGCAAATTCTCAGCGTATCTAAAGGGAAGGCGTTCATGGACGAGAGCTATCAGATGTCCCTGGTCAAGCGCATCATCCTTGCATCTCTTCTTGGCGGGCTCGTAGTGCTGAGCTACGTAGTGCTGCACCTGTTCCTGGTGCCAGTGGCCTGGGCCACCATCTTTGCCTACGTGACCTGGCCCGCTTATCGCCGCTTGCGCTCGCTTATGCGCGGGAACGCCACCGGCAGCGCGATGCTGATGACGATCATTCTCTCGGTGGCGTTCATTCTGCCGTCAATCTGGCTGATCGTGCTGCTGCGTGACGAACTGACCGCGGCCTACCAGACCGTCGCCAGCTACCTCGCCAATGGGCCGCACAAACTGCCGGAGTTGATTGCGCGCGTCCCGTGGCTCGGGCTGTGGCTGCAGGATCTACTGAATCAGGTATCGGCCGATCCGATGGCTTTGCGCGCGCAAATCGCTGAGTGGGGCAGGCAGTGGACCGGGGAGGTCGGCCAGTTAGTCGGCGGCGTGGGTCGCAATGCGACGAAATTGGGCTTTGCCTTGCTGACGCTGTTTTTTATATACCGGGACGGCGAAAGCGCGTTGGATCAAGTGCGCCGCATACTACGGCGTTTTCTGGGCGATCGCCTGGACGCCTATCTCGCTTCTATCGGCGGAACGACCAAGGCGGTCGTCTACGGGCTCGTGCTGACGGCAGTGGCGCAGGGCGCGCTTGCCGGCTTGGGTTACTGGGTGGCCGGGATGCAGGCGCCGGTGTTGCTGGCTGCGTTTACGGTGCTGATCGCGTTGATACCCTTTGGCACGCCGTTCGTATGGGGATCGATCGGTGTATGGCTCCTCGTCACAGGAAAAACGATAGCCGGGGTCGGTCTTTTACTCTGGGGCGCACTGGTCGTTAGCTGGGTGGACAACCTGATTCGTCCGCTCGTGATCAGCAGCGCTACCCGGATACCGTTTCTTCTGGTCGTGTTCGGTGTGCTGGGCGGGCTTGCGGCCTTCGGCCTGGTAGGACTGTTTGTAGGTCCCGTCATCCTGGCGGTCCTGATGGCAGTGTGGCGTGGGTGGCTGGAGGAACAGGCAACCGTGGGCACTGGAGCACAAGGCTAGCCCAACGCACTGCTGAAGTAATCAACTGCTTGCTGCAGTCACTCACGGCTTGGGCAACGCGGCTAGGGTAACGCTCGCGTAACGACGAGTGCTCCGAATGGCAGTAATTTCCCGATTAAGACTGCTTGTTATACGAATACGGAGATCGGACGGGACGCCCGCCGTTAAGGCGCCACCAGCAGTTGGTCGGGAGCCTGAGTTCGCTCATGCGATTGGAGTGCTCGTTGCCCCCATCGTCGGCAATGCATCAATTTGCTGACGTAGCAGTCAGCGTGCCCCAATGTCGGCTATGGCCGAACTGCGGCCGGCCGGCTGCCGTGACCCCGATTGGACGCGGCGAATCCTATACGCCGGCGACGGCGTCGGTCTTTACACGCTGAGCGCAAGCGGGTTGCGCTTGAGCCAGCTATTCAAATTGTCGTCGGCCTGCCTGATATTGGGGCGGATCGCGTTGCTACAACATTTATGAACCGGGCACCGAGCGTCAACGGATGGTTTTGCCCAGAAAGCAGAAAGCCCTCATGTCAGAGGGCTTTCATTTTTACTACCGTTTCCAAACTTTATTGCGGCACCTGGTTCGGATTTTCCAATCTTTATTGCACTTTCCAAACTATATTGTCACGCTACAGCAATCTCAAGCGAAGTTTTTCGCTGCGAAGTCCCAGTTGACGATGTTCCAGTACGCCTCGACGAACTTCGGACGCGCATTGCGATAGTCGATGTAGTAAGCGTGCTCCCACACGTCGATCGTCAGCAGAGCCTTCGCGTCGGTGGTGAGCGGCGTGGCGGCGTTGCTCGTCGACACGAGGTCGAGCGAACCATCAGCCTTCTTCACGAGCCATGCCCAGCCCGAGCCGAACGTGCCGACCGCGGTCTTCGCAAACTCTTCCTTGAACTTGTCGAACGAACCCCACTTCGCGTTGATGGCGTCAGCCAGCGCGCCGGTCGGTGCGCCGCCACCTTGCGGCGACAGGCTGTTCCAGAAGAACGTGTGATTCCACACCTGAGCCGAATTGTTGAAGATACCGCCCGACGACTTCTTGACGATCTCTTCCAGCGACAGGTTCTCGAACTCGGTGCCCTTGATCAGATTGTTCAGGTTGGTCACATAGGTCTGGTGATGCTTGCCATAGTGAAACTCGAGCGTCTCTTCCGACATGTGCGGAGCGAGCGCGTTTTTCGCAAACGGCAGCGGCGGGAGCGTATGTTCCATGGTGCTTTCCTTCTCTGTATCTGTTGTGGGGAGTCTGCGGATGACGCTATCGAGCACTCGATTGTAGGCGAGTTGGAATAACCCCGCAAACCAACGGCCTTTATGTCCGGCATGTCGAACACGCCGTGCGCAAGGCCCATGAGAAGGGCGCGCATGGCGCGTGCCCGGCTCGTCGGAAGACAGTCGGAAGACAGTAAACAGGGCGTCACGCGCCCACCGGCGAAACGTCAGAAACCGTCGGTCAGACGCGCCTGCACGTCGGCGAGCGCGACATCGGCCGAGCCTTCGGCGAGATGCATCGTCAGACGACGTCCAGGTTTCAGCGACGATGGCGTGCGAATCGCCCGACCGCTTTGCGCATCGAGCACGGCCGCATAACCGCGCTCGAGCGTGCGCTGTGGACTCAGCACTTCGAGTCGCGCGCTGAGCATGTCGATGCGCGCGACCTGTCGTTCATGCCGGCGCGATAGCGCCGCATTCAGACGCTGCGCCAACACGTTGACGCGCGTGCGCTCGGCCGCGAGATCCGGACGCCAGCGTTGCCAGCGCATCTGCAGCAACGAAAATCGCGCACGAGCGTCGCGCACCGGCCGGGCGCCCGCCGACGCGAGCCGAACGCGCAACTGCTGCAGATGCGTGCGCTGCCGAGCGAGCCGCTCGGCGGGCGACACGAGCCGGCGCGCCAGCCAGTCGAGCTGCTGCGCGCGCCGCTCCATCATGCGGCCGAACGCGCGCGCGAGCGTCGCGTGCCGATGATCAAGTTCGCGCAGCAGCATGACGCGCTGCGGACTGACGAGTTCGGCGGCACCGGTCGGCGTCGGTGCACGTACGTCGGCGGCGAAATCGGCAATCGTGAAATCGGTCTCGTGACCGACGCCGCTCACCACGGGTATGACGCTTTCCGCAATCGCGCGCGCGAGCACTTCTTCGTTGAACGCCCACAGATCTTCGATCGAGCCGCCGCCGCGACACACGATCAGCACGTCGACCTCGCGGCGCGCGCCAGCCGCCTCGATCATCGCCGCGAGCTTCGCGCTGACGCCCGCGCCCTGCACCGGCGCCGGATAAACGATCACCGGAATATGCGGCGCGCGACGCGACAGCGTCGTCAGCACATCGCGCAATGCGGCCGCCTGCAACGACGTGACGATACCGATCGCGCGCGGATGCGTCGGCAGCGCGCGCTTGCGCTCGGCGGCGAACAGCCCCTCGGCCTCGAGTTGTGCCTTCAACCGCAGAAACGCTTCGTACAGACGCCCCTGGCCGGTGCGGCGCACCGCTTCGACATTTAGCTGCAGTTCGCCGCGCGGCTCGTACATCGTGACGAGGGCGCGCACTTCGATGCGATCGCCTTCGCGCGGCATGAATTCGGCGTACTGAGCTCGACCGCGGAACATCACGCAGCGCATCTGCGCCTGCGCGTCCTTGATCGAGAAGTACCAATGGCCGCTCGCGGCGCGCGTGAAGTTCGACACTTCACCCGCGACCCAAACGAGTGGAAACGAGCGTTCGAGCATCGTGCCGATCGCGCGATTGAGCGCGGAGACGGGAACGACGACCTCACCGCCAGGTGCGGCCGCAGAAGCAAAAGGATTTTCGGGGTTCATGCAAGGAATAAATAGCGCTGGCCGGACAGACGATAGACCGAGCGAAGAGCGGCGTCCAGCCGGAATCGCAGGATTGTTAAAAGTGTCCACATGGCGGGAACCGCCTGACGAATTCCGCCAGAACGCCCGCCAACGTCAATAAATTCCTGGCAGAGCCTTGATTTATATGGCGTTTGCATCTCGATAGCGAGCGAGTACTACGATCCAAAGCGCACGGAATGGCCCTTCGGGACGATCGGACGGCAGGTTCTCCACAAAGTTATCCACAGACTGTGGGCAACCGCACATAGCGTGGAGCGGCGTGCGTTGGACCTTACGCGACTTGCCGGGCGGGACGCCCGCGCGCTACAGTGCCGGGTTCGACGACATGTCGATCGCGCAGCGCGGCGGAGAGCTTGCCCGGCCCGAGGCCACTGGGCGCGGGCCCTTTCGCCGCGCCGCTCGCACCTCATTTTTCGACCCGTATTCGCATTCGATTGCCCGGAGAACCGCGTTGATGTTGACCCCGCGTAGTGCGCACGGCGCGCAGTCCGTGCTCGCAACCCGCCCATGAGCGAACTCAGCGACCGTCTCGGAGCGCGCCTCTCGCGCGAATGGCAGCAACGTGGACCGCTCGCCTGGGCGCTGACGCCGCTCGCCTGCGTGTTCGGCGCAGTCGCGGCCGCGCGCCGCGCCGCGTTTTCGCTTAGCTGGCTCAAATCGGTGCGCGTCGGCGTGCCGGTGGTGGTGGTCGGCAACGTGACGGTCGGGGGCACCGGCAAGACGCCGACCGTCATCGCGCTCGTCGAAGCGTTGCGCGCCGCGGGCTTAACGCCCGGCATCGTGTCGCGCGGCTACGGCGCGCGCGTGAGCACGCCGACCCGGGTCACGCCCGGTTCGTCGGCACGGGTCGGCGGAGACGAGCCGTTGCTGATCGCGCGCCGCACCGGCGCACCCGTGTGGGTCTGTCCGGACCGCGTCGCCGCCGCGCAGGCGTTGTGCGCCGCGCATCGCGACGTCGACGTGATCGTCAGCGACGACGGCTTGCAGCACTATCGCCTCGCGCGCGATGTCGAACTCGTCGTGTTCGATCACCGGCTCGGCGGCAACGGTTTCCTGCTACCGGCCGGGCCGCTGCGCGAGCCGCTGTCGCGCCGCCGTGACGCGACGCTGATCAACGATCCGTATGCGCGCACGCTGCCCGCGTGGCCGAACACGTTCGCACTGCAGCTCGCCCCTGCCGACGCGTGGCATCTCGACAATCCCGCACTGCGCCGCCCGCTTGCGCAATTCGCCGGTCAACGCGTGCTGGCCGCGGCCGGCATCGGCGCGCCGGAACGCTTTTTCGCGACAGTGCGCGCGGCCGGCCTCGCGCCCACGACGCGCGCGCTGCCCGACCACTACGCGTTCGAGCGCAATCCGTTCACCGACGTCGACGCCGACGCGATCCTGATTACGGAAAAGGATGCGGTAAAATTGGGGGCCTGGCACGACGCGCGCATCTGGGTAGTCCCGGTCGAAGCCGCGCTTGATCACCGCCTCACTGCATTAGTTGTGGAGAAAGTCCGTGGACGCTCGCCTGCTTGAAATCCTCGTCTGCCCGATCTGCAAGGGCCCGCTCAGCTACGACCGCGCCGCGCAGGAACTGATCTGCAACGCGGACAAGCTCGCCTATCCGATCCGCGACGGCATTCCCGTGATGCTCGTCGACGAAGCGAGGCAGACCGTCGAAGGCACGCCGGTCGATCTGAATCCCGGCTCGGTCGCCTGACCCGCAGCGCCACTGCAGCGCGAGGCGCCGCGACGTCTCGCTCGCGCGCGGGTCAAGGCAGACTTCATCGATGCCACCGCCCCCTCCCCGCATGCGCTCCCATATCGATCCACAGCCGTTTTCGCCGCTCCGGCTCATCTCCGACTCTGCGTGAGCGTCGCGCGCGCAGCCTCTTCCTCCGGCCTGATCGCCGCCCGTTCCTGATCCGATGATCCACACCACCCCTCATCCGTTTATCGCCGTCGTGCCGGCCCGCCTCGCGTCGACGCGTCTGCCCAACAAGCCGCTCGCGGACATCGGCGGCAAACCGATGGTCGTGCGCGTCGCGCAGCGCGCGCGCGAATCGGGCGCGCAACAGGTGCTGGTCGCGTCGGACGCGCAGGAAGTGCTCGACGCGGCGCGAGACCACGGCTTCGACGCGGTACTCACGCGCGCCGACCATCCGTCGGGCACCGACCGTCTCGCGGAAGTGGCGACGCGTTTCGGCTGGAGCGACGACACGATCGTCGTCAACGTGCAGGGCGACGAGCCGCTGATCGACCCGGCGCTCGTGCGCGGCGTCGCCGCGCATCTGGCAACGACGAGCGACTGCGCGATCGCGACGGCCGCGCATCCGATCACCGATCCCGCCGAAATTTTCAATCCGAACGTCGTCAAGGTCGTGCCCGATGCGCGCGGCGTCGCGCTGTATTTCTCGCGCGCGCCAATCCCGTGGGCGCGCGACGCATGGCAACCGCACTGGCCCAACGTCGCGTCGATGCCGACGCCGGCCGCGCCCGCCGTCGTATACCGGCACATCGGCCTGTACGCGTATCGCGCGAAATTTCTGCGCACGTACCCGAGCCTCGCGATCTCGCCGATCGAGCAGGTCGAAGCGCTCGAACAACTGCGCGCGATGTGGCATGGCGAGCGCATCGCGGTCCTCGTCACGCAAGACGTACCGTTGGCGGGGGTCGATACCCCCGCCGATCTCGCGCGCGTACGGGCCTTATTCGGGTCTTGAGCGCGGGAAGCCGTGGCATAATCGAACGGTTATGCGCGCCTCCCAGCGCAGGCGACACTCGGGTTATCCCGGTCGCGCCGTGCGGATCTTGCAGCGCCGTCGTATTCGACGTGCAGCGCGAGGTAGCCAACGGTAGCCGATGCGCAACCTGCGAGAATCGCCGGGAAGCATGCCGCGTCAACAAAGAATTCACATAGATCTGGAGATATCCATGCGTTTGATCCTGTTGGGTGCACCGGGTGCCGGCAAAGGCACTCAGGCCAACTTCATCAAGGAAAAGTTCGGCATCCCGCAAATTTCGACCGGCGACATGCTGCGCGCGGCCGTCAAGGCCGGCACGCCGCTCGGCCTCGAAGCAAAGCGCTTCATGGACGCCGGCGAACTCGTCACGGATGAGCTGATCATCAACCTCGTGAAGGAACGTCTGCAGCAGCCGGACTGCGCGAACGGCTATCTGTTCGACGGCTTCCCGCGCACGATTCCGCAAGCCGAAGCAATGAAGCAGGCCGGTGTCGCGATCGACTACGTGCTCGAAATCGACGTGCCGTTCGACGAGATCATCGTGCGCATGAGCGGCCGTCGCTCGCACCCCGCGTCGGGCCGCACCTATCACGTGACGTTCAATCCGCCGAAGGTCGAGGGCATCGACGACGTGACCGGCGAGCCGCTGATCCAGCGCGACGACGACAAGGAAGAAACGGTCAAGAAGCGTCTGGAAGTGTACGAATCGCAAACCAAGCCGCTGATCGAGTACTACAACGGCTGGGCGAAGAACGGCGATACGTCGAGCTCGGTGAAGGCGCCCCAATATCGCCGCATTTCGGGCCTCGGCAGCGTCGATGAAATTCGCGCCCGCGCGTTCGACGCGCTGAAGTAAGCCGGCTTGGTCCAAACATTACCGCTGTTTTCGTTGACCAAAACCCGCCCACGTTGGGCGGGTTTTTTATTTGGCTTGGTGCGCAAACCAAAAGCGGCAAGCGGTGGGGAACGCCCAGCGGAACCAGTTAGGTTTCCATAGCGCTTGCATGCCGCCGCCCGCTTCGCTTTCCGCAGCGCAGCACAGCCGCTACAATCGATCGTCGTCGAAAAATGCTTCGCTCGAGGCCGCACTGAACAACCGTAGTAAAGGAGAAGACATGGAAATTCGTGACAACGTGTTCCTGATCACCGGCGGCGCATCAGGGCTCGGCGCTGCCACCGCGCGCCTGCTCGCCGAGAACGGCGGCAAAGTCGTCCTCGCCGACCTGAATCTGGACGCGGGCGAGGCGCTCACAAAGGAACTCGGCGGCGCTTTCGTCAAATGCGACGTGAGCCGGGAAGAGGACGCGCAACAGGCCGTCGAAGCCGCGACGAAGCTCGGTACGCTGCGCGGTCTCGTCAACTGCGCGGGCGTCGCGCCGGCCGCGAAGACCGTCGGCAAGGATGGCCCCCATTCGCTCGATCTGTTCACGCGCACGATCTCGATCAATCTGATCGGCACGTTCAACATGATCCGGCTCGCCGCGGTGCAAATGTCGAAGAACGAGCCGAACGCCAACGGCGAGCGCGGCGTGATCATCAACACCGCATCGGTCGCCGCGTTCGACGGCCAGATCGGCCAGGCGGCCTACTCCGCCTCGAAGGCTGGCGTGGTCGGTATGACGCTGCCGATCGCGCGAGACCTGTCGCGCAACGCGATCCGCGTGATGACGATCGCCCCCGGCCTCTTCGAAACGCCGATGCTGCTCGGCATGCCGCAGGAAGTGCAGGACGCGCTCGGTGCGATGGTGCCGTTCCCGCCGCGCCTCGGCAAACCGGCCGAATACGCGATGCTCGCCAAGCAGATCTTCGACAATCCGATGCTGAACGGCGAGGTGATCCGGCTGGACGGCGCGATCCGCATGCAGCCGAAGTGAGGATCGCTTAGCGATCGACCTGGTCGCCGATGCTAGGCCAAGGCCTGCATACGGCGATAAAAAACGCCTGTGCATGTGCGACATGTGCAGGCGTTTGTGTTTTATGCAGCGTGAAAACGCGCGTCGCTATTCGCCGCCATCATGCCGCGTGCGCTGCCGCAATTCATGCAACTGCGACTCGACCACGGTGGCATCTTCCGCATCGGGGCGATCGCCGAGATAGCTTTCGAGGTCCTCGAGCGCGGGCCGCAGATAATCGAGCCGCGCATACGCGAAACCGCGATCCCGCACTTCCTCGATATTGTCCGGCAGCAGAATGACGAGCCGTTGCTGCACCGCGAGCAGACGTTGCCAACGCTCGGTCTGCAGATAGATCGCCTTCAGGTTGCGCAACATCCGCGCGACGATCTCGCGATGCGTGGCCGGTTGCAGCAGCATGCGTAGCGCGCGCCCGACCGAATCGCCAGCCGACGCGACGTACGGCTCGAGCATCTCGACCATCTGCGCTTCGGACAGCGAATGACCGGTGGTCGGATCGAGCATCACGTCGCCGTCGGGCATCGTCACGCGCAGCAGGAAGTGGCCTGGAAACGACACCCCACGCACCGGAACGCCGAATTGCCCGGCCATCTCCAGATAGAGCACCGCGAGCGAAATCGGAATGCCGCGGCGACGTTTGAGTACGACGTTCAGATGGCTGTTGTCGGGGTCGTAGTAATCGTTCAGGTTGCTCGCGAAACCGAGTTCGCGGAAAAAGAAACGGTTGAGGATGCCAACCTTCTGACGGATGTCGGCATCGTCGGGCATGCGGCGCCGCAGCCGCAGCACCAGCTCGTCGATCTCGGCGAGCACCGACTGCAGATCGAGGTCGGGATAGGCATCCTGCGCGATCGAGAGCGCCGTCTCGGTCAGCGGCAGGCTCTCGTCTTCGGCGACGAGCGTACTGAAATAATCGAGAACCCGCGACATGGTGATCACTTCACTCGCCTTCTGAAATACGCGTACTTGAAGCCCATCAGCCAAAGCATACCGAAATACAGCGCGGCGAACAGCACGAGACACGCACCGAGCAACACCATGCGGCTGACCGGCTGGGTATGCATGCCGATCCAGTCGAAGCTGATCGCGAGCCAGCGCATCACGCCGGCGAGCACGAGGCACGCCCCGAGCAACTGCACGAAAAACTTGAGCCAGCCGCTCGACGGCATATAAATGCCACGTTTGCGCAGACCAATGAATAGCAGCAACGCATTGACGCAAGCGCCGAGCCCGACGCTCAGCGTGAGACCCGCATGCGCGAACACCGGCACGAACACGTAGTTGCTCAACTGCGTGACGACCAGCACGCCGATGCCGATCTTCACTGGCGTCTTGATGTCCTGCTTCGCGTAAAAGCCCGGCGCGAGGATCTTGATCAGGATCAGGCCGATCAGGCCGACTCCGTAGGCGGCGAGCGCGCGGCTCACCATCACGACCGCATTGCCGTCGAACTTGCCGTAGTTGAACAGCACCGCTGTCAGCGGCTGGGCGAAAAAGAACAGCGCGATCGCGCTCGGCGCGGCGAGCAGGAACGTGACGCGCAGTCCCCAGTCGAGCAGCGACGAATACTCATGCGAGTCGGCATCGACGTGCGCCTTCGACAGGCTCGGCAGCAGGATCGTGCCCAGCGCGACGCCGAGCAGCGCGGTCGGAAACTCCATCAGCCGGTCGGCGTAGTTGATCCACGACACCGCGCCGGGGCCGATGTGCGACGCGATGTTGGTGTTGATGATCAGGCTGATCTGCGCGACCGACACCGCGAACATCGCCGGCACCATCTTCGCGAGCACCCGCTTTACGCCGCGATGCGCGAGCGCGCGCAGCGGGTTCAGGCCGATGAGCGGCACCATGTCGATCTTCTTGAGGCCCGGTAGCTGCACGACGAATTGCAGCACGCCGCCGACGATCACTGCCCAGGCGAGCGCATAGACCGGCGTTTGCAGGCGCGGCGCGAGGAATACGGCGGAGACGATGAACGCGACGTTCAACAGCACGGGCGCGAACGCGGGCAACGAAAAGTTCTTGTACGTATTCAGCACGCCCGACGCCAGCGACGTCAGCGAGATGAAAATGATGTATGGGAACATGATGCGCGTCATCGCGACCGCAAGCTGGTACGCGTGGCCCTCGTGCGCGAGGCCCGACGCGACGACGAACACGACGCCCGACGCGCCGACCACGCCGATCACTGACAGCACGGCGAGCGCCCACGCGAGCACGGTCGAGGTCGCGTCGACGAGCGCCTTGGTGGCGTCGTGGCCTTGCTGGTTCTTGAACTCCGCGAGGATCGGCACGAAGGCCTGCGAGAACGCTCCTTCGGCGGAAATGCGACGCAGCAGGTTCGGAATGCGAAAGGCGACGTAGAAAGCGTCGGTGTATTGACTGGCGCCGAACGCACGGGCGATCAACGTTTCACGGGCCAGTCCGGTCACGCGCGAAAGCAGCGTGAAGCCGCTGACCGTCAGCAGGGCTCGTAATAGATTCATGGGGCGCTTATTATACGGGTCCCGCCAATGCGGGCGACGAGCCAGAACGCGATTCGGACCGATTTGCCACGCGGACGTTCGCCGCGATCGGCTGGAAAGCGCGATTTTTTGTGTTTTCTGCGGTCTTCCCGGCAGCGCCCCCGCCTTCCATCGGCGCCCTCGCAGGAGGGCCAGCACATACGCGCCGACATGACGCCGCTCCGGTCATTGTGGCGCCGGCGCGTGTTTTCCGTTGTCACGTGCCTGATTTTGTTGCTATAATCGTCGGTTTCGAAGCTTGCTCAGTTTTCGAATGGTCTTCGGACGCGGTTCTCAGGTTGGCGCAGCGCCGCCTGTCAATACATCCGGATGCCTTGAAACACGAGCCCGCCTTCGCGTAGTTCGATCGATTTTTTCGACACTTTTGCGCCCTTGGGCAATCGCTTCCAAGGGTTCGGATCGAGAAGCAGCACCTCGCCTCATCATTGAAGGCCGGGTACTGGAAACAGGAACAGGATAAGGAACCGTCATGGCTAACTCCGCACAAGCACGCAAGCGCGCCCGCCAGGCCGCGAAGGCAAACTCGCACAACTCGGCACTGCGCTCGAAGTTCCGCACGGCTATCAAGGCTGTCCGCAAGGCAATCGACGCAGGCGATCACGCTAAGGCCGCCGAAATCTTCAAGGCATCGTCGAAGACCATCGACATCATCGCCGACAAGAACATCGTTCACAAGAACAAGGCAGCTCGCAACAAGAGCCGCCTCGCTGCAGCCGTCAAGGGTCTGCAAGCGCCCGCAGCGCAGTAATTCCGGTCGGCCCGCTTCGGCGGGCTACCTCCTGTTTCCGCTGCACAAGAAGCCCGCTTTGGCGGGCTTTTTTGTTTCGGTTGAATTGCCAGCCACAAAAAAACCCGCTGCTTGCGGGTTTTTGCTTTTGCCGATCCGGTCGACTTACATCAGATGACGTGCCGTTTGGCTTGCGGCGCAGACGCATGCTCGAGTTCCAGCTCACACGCCTCGGTGACCAGCAGGTCGTTGTCTTTCGCGAAGTTCATAACGAAATCGAAGGCCATTGGTTCGATGTCGCGCAGCCGCGAATCGAGAATCACGCATTTGAGGTCGCCGATCATGGTCGGCCGCACGTACAGCGAGTACTGCATATAGGCGTTCGGCCCCTTCCTCACGCCGGGCCCGAACGACGACATGACGCCCGCGAGCCGCTCCGACCAGTCGCTCGGCCGAAATTTTTTTCCGGTCGACGTAATGCCCTGAATGAAATATTCGATTGGAGCTGCTTCGGCCATGTAGAAATACCTGTGTGACTGCCCAGCGGAATGACGACCAACCGGCGACGCCAGTTGTACGCTCGAACTCACCGCAGGCGGCATGTACGGCAAGCGCTTGCAGCCACCTGCGACGTGCGTGGGATCTGGCGCTAACGCAACAATGACGAACCGCACCACGAGAACCGCTGCGGCGAACCGGCTGAACCGCTCTGGCGTCTGTCATGACGGCCACGCCGTGACAGGCTTTCCGCGCCGCGCGAGCCGCGTTTCTTCATGCGAAACGCCGGCCTGCTGGGCTTTGGGATAACCCGCAGATTATAGCGCAGCGGGCCCTTTTCCGCAGCGCACACAAGCGCCTTCCGATGACCCCGCGAAGCGCGATATGACGCTTTCGAATCGCTTTCGGCGCCCTCCCGCCGACTCGTCAAACGAGGCGAAATCCTTTATGCTGCATGGAGTTACCACCATACCGACGGCGGCGCAGTCCGGCAACCCTGCCGGGTGAGACCGCCGTATTTGTTTCATGACCGCCAAGAAAATTCGCCACTACCTGCAGTTCAAGGACTTCTCGCTGGAAGACTACGAGTACGTGCTGGAGCGCGCGCGCATCCTGAAACGCAAATTCAAGAACTACGAGACCTATCACCCGCTGCATGACCGCACGCTGGCGATGATCTTCGAAAAGAATTCGACACGCACGCGCCTGTCGTTCGAAGCCGGCATCTTCCAGCTGGGCGGCCACGCCGTGTTCATGAGCACGCGCGACACGCAGCTCGGCCGCGGCGAGCCGATCGAAGACGCCGCGCAGGTCATCTCGCGCATGGTCGACATCATCATGATCCGCACGTTCGGCCAGGACATCATCCAGCGCTTCGCCGAGAATTCGCGCGTGCCGGTGATCAACGGGCTCACGAACGAATACCACCCGTGTCAGGTGCTCGCAGACATCTTCACGTACTTCGAGCATCGCGGTCCAATTCGCGACAAGACGGTCGCGTGGGTCGGCGACGCGAATAACATGCTGTACACGTGGATCGAAGCCGCGCAGATTCTCGGGTTCAGGCTGCGCCTGTCCACGCCGCCCGGCTACAAGCTCGACCGCGCGCTCGTCGCGGCGCAAAGCGCGTCGTTCTACGAGGAATTCGACGACCCGAACGAAGCCTGCACCGGCGCCGATCTCGTCACCACCGACGTGTGGACCAGCATGGGCTTCGAGGCCGAGAACGAAGCGCGCAAGAAGGCCTTCGCAGACTGGTGCGTCGACGCCGACATGATGGCGCGCGCGAATCCCGACGCGCTCTTCATGCACTGCCTGCCCG
The DNA here is from genome assembly GCF_014397645.1 of Paraburkholderia sp. 31.1. NCBI lineage: Bacteria > Pseudomonadati > Pseudomonadota > Betaproteobacteria > Burkholderiales > Burkholderiaceae > Paraburkholderia > Paraburkholderia sp. 31.1. The sequence continues at coordinate 6,759 of NZ_VZQN01000066.1, read as the reverse complement.
CGCATCGCGGCGAAGAAGTCAGCGCGGAAGTGATCGACGGACCGCAGAGCGTCGTGTGGGATGAGGCGGAAAACCGTCTGCACGTGCAGAAGGCGTTGATGGAATACCTGCTGCTCGGCAAGCTCAATCACTGAGCGAGCCGCTGGTCCATACACGCGCCGGAACCGCGGGCACAAAAAAGGCGCCGGGAGGAAACTCCCGGCGCCTTTTGCATTCGTCGGCGGCGACGCTCCGCGGGGCAACTCAGCGCGAAAAGAGAGAACTGCCGCTCACAGGCAAACTGGCTCCGCCTCCAGTTCCACGCCGAATCGCTCGAACACGTCGTGCTGGATCGCCCGTGCCAGCGCCAACACTTCCGTGCCGCTCGCGCCACCGCGATTCACCAGCACCAGCGCCTGTCGCTCATGCACGGCCGCCGCGCCCATCGCGCGGCCCTTCCAGCCGCATCGGTCGATCAGCCAGCCGGCCGCCAGCTTCACCCGCCCATCCGCTTGCACATACGACACGACTTCCGGCTCGCGACGCTTCAGCGCCTCGAACTGGGCGGCATCGATTACCGGATTCTTGAAGAAGCTCCCCGCGTTGCCCAGTTCGAGCGGATCGGGCAGCTTCGCACGCCGCACGGCGACGACCGCATCGAAAATGGCTTGCGCGGTCGGCTGCGTGGCCGCACCCTCGGCTTGGCCAGCGCTCGCCGCATGACCGCGCGCCGCCAGCTCGCGCGCGAGATCCGCGTAGCCCGCGCGCGGCTGCCACGCCTTCGGCAAACGGAACGTCACCGACGCAATCACGAAGCGCTCGCGCCCTTCCCGCTTGAAAAGGCTGTCGCGATAGCCGAACCGGCACGCATCGCCATCGAGTTCGACGGCCTCGCCGGTCACGAGCTCGATCGCCCGCAGCGACGCGAAGCGTTCGCACATTTCGAGCCCGTACGCGCCGATGTTCTGGATTGGCGCCGCGCCGACCGTGCCAGGTATCAGCGCGAGATTCTCGAGGCCGGGCATGCCCTGCGCCAACGTCCACGCGACGAACTCGTGCCACGGCTCGCCGCCAGCCGCCTCGACATACCACGCATCCTGATCCTCGCGCACCACGCGGCGCCCGCGCAGCGCCACCAGCAGCACGAGCCCGGCGAAGTCGCCGGTCAGCATGACGTTGCTGCCACCGCCCAGCACGAGGCGCGGCAGGCCCTCGACGCGCGGATCGCGCACCGCAGCGAGCAACTGTTCCTCACGCTCGATCAGGCACGCGAACTGCGCGCGCACGTCGAAGCCGAACGTGTTGTGGACCTTCAGCGGATAGCCGGCCATGAGGGACGCGACAGCGGGAGCGGCAAGAGCGGATTGGGACATCGGAATGGCAACAGGGCAACGACGGGAAGCAACAGGAAACGACAAAAACCACCAATGACGCGCCTGACGACACGAGCGGCGCCGCCCGACGCGGGATCGCCCGCCGTCGCGACGCCGCGCGGCGGCCTTGGGCAAAAGAGAGCGGCGTCGGTAAAATGACGTCCGGTCCGTGATTATAGCGAGTGCCTCGCGCTCAGCCGACCGGCTGTGTCGCGCACTGCCGCACTATTGGGAGAAAGCAATGCCATCGTTTGACGTCGTCTGCGAAGCGAACATGATCGAAGTCAAGAACGCGATCGAGCAGTCCAACAAGGAAATTTCGACGCGTTTCGACTTCAAGGGGTCCGACGCGCGCGTCGAACACAAGGAAAACGAAATCACCGCGTACGCCGACGACGACTTCAAGCTCGGCCAGGTGAAGGACGTGCTGCTGTCGAAAATGGCCAAGCGCAACGTCGACGTGCGCTTCCTCGACTACGGCAAGATCGAGAAGATCGGCGGCGACAAGGTCAAGCAGGTCATCAAGATCAAGAAGGGCGTCTCGGGCGATCTGTCGAAGAAAATCGTGCGTCTGGTGAAGGACAGCAAGATCAAGGTGCAGGCGAGCATTCAGGGCGATGCGGTGCGCATCACCGGTGCGAAGCGCGATGATCTGCAAAGCGTGATCGCGCTGTTGCGCAAGGACGTGACCGACACGCCGCTCGACTTCAACAACTTCCGCGACTAAGCGGCACGGCGCGCCTGGCTTGCAACGAGCCTCCCGCGGACCCGGAAGCGCTTCGCATCGGGCCATCGGGCCGGGCGAAGCGCTCAGCCCACTTCAAAGATCGTTGCCCGCCGCCGGACCGGCTGCCTTCTTTTTGTCGCCGATACGGCTCTCCTGCCCGCGCATCAGCTTCGCAATATTGCCGCGATGCCGCCACACGAGCAGCAGGCTCATCACCAGAACCGCGAGCGCGACGATGCGCGGCCCGAACAGAAACACGTAGAACAGCGGCGCGAACAGCGCCGAGCACAGCGCCGCGAGCGACGAGTAGCGCGTAAAGAACGCGACGATCAGCCAGGTTAGCAAGGTCGCGACGCCGAGCGTCGGGTTGATCGCGAGCAGCACGCCCGCGGCGGTCGCGACGCCTTTGCCGCCCTTGAAGCGGAAGAAAATCGGATACAGGTGACCGAGAAACACCGCAAGCGACGCAATCGCGATCGCGCGCTCGTCGAGCCCGTAACGCGCGCCGAAGTGCACGACCAGCCATACCGGCAGCCAGCCCTTGAAGGCGTCGCCGATCAGCGTCAGAATCGCGGCCTTCTTGCTGCCGCTGCGCAGCACGTTGGTGGCGCCCGGGTTGCCCGAGCCGTACGAGCGCGGGTCGTCGAGACCCATCGCGGCGCTCACGATCACGGCAAACGACAACGAACCGATCAGATAGGCAACGACAGCGACGATCAGGTTTTGCATCTGGGACTCTTATAAGGATCGCGGTCTGACATTCGATACCCCAACCGCAACAGGGCATGCCCGTCGAATCAGGGCGGCGCACATTTTACCGAACGCGTGCGCGCGAAAAACATTCAGGCAAACGTCAACCCGCTCATCGGCGTCAGTCCACGCTCGCGCATTGCACCGGCTTTGCCGCGAGCAGATCGGTGAGCACCTTCGGCTCGATGCTGACGAGAAAGCCGCGCCGCCCGCCGTTCAACCAGATTTTGTCCATCTCGAGAATGGTCGACTCGACATACACCGGCATCTGCTTGCGCGTGCCGAACGGCGACGTGCCGCCGATCAGATAACCCGAATGCCGGTTCGCGACCTCGGGCTTGCACGGCTCGACGCGCTTCGCGCCGATCTGCCGCGCGAGGTTCTTGGTGCTGACGGTGCGATCGCCGTGCATCAGCACGATCAACGGCTTCGCGTGCTCGTCTTCCATCACCAGCGTCTTCACGACGTGATGCTCGTCGACGCCGAGCTGGCACGACGATTCCGCGGTGCCGCCATGCTCGACGTAGTCGTAAGGATGCTCGCCGAACGTGACGCCGTGACGGCGCAGCAGCTGCGTGGCGGGTGTTTCCGACACATGTCTGGATTTGCTCATCGGCGCATTGTAATGGCGAGTTTGCACAACGGCTATTTGCCGGATGGCCAATTGTGCGGGTTCGACACTTGTGGCACGATCGTTCGAAAATATGCCGGCGCGGTGCGAGATACTGCGCGCAGGGCCACGAATTGGTAAAGAGGAGACAGTGTTGAAGCAGGCTTCATCCATCCGTTCCACGATCGATATCCCCGCGCTGCTCGCCGCCCTGCCCGCGCGCATCGGCGACATTCCGGCGCTCGCCGCCGCACGCGATCCGCGGCATGTCGCGTTGATCGAAGATGCGCGCCGCCTGACCAACGCGCAACTGCGCGAGGCCGTCGATGCGGCCGCCGCGCTACTGCGCGACTGGGGCGTGCGCGGCGGCGATCGCGTGATGATCGTCGCGGAGAACAGCATCGCGCAAATCGTCCTGCTGTTCGCGACCGCGAAGCTCGATGCGTGGGCGCTCGTGTCGAACGCCCGACTGTCGGCCGCCGAACTCGATTCGATCCGCGCGCATGCGCAACCGCGCGTCGTCGCGTATGCGCTCGAAAGCTCGCCCGACGCACGCCAGCATGCTGAGCGGCATCGAGCGACGCACGCACCCACGCTGTCGCCGGACATCGGCGCATGGTCGTATGCGGTGGACAGCAGCGTGCAAGCCGAAGCCGTCGAAGCCGCCAGCGACCGCCAATGCGCGGCGCTGATCTACACGACCGGCACCACCGGCACGCCGAAAGGCGTGATGCTGTCGCATCGCAATCTGCTGTACATCGCGGCCGTGTCGAGCCGGCTGCGCCAGGTCGGGCCCGACGACGTCGTCTATGCGGTGCTGCCGATCTCGCATGTGTACGGCTTTGCGTCGATGTGCCTCGGTAGCCTGCATGCGGGCGCGACGTTGCGGCTCGCGCCGCGCTTCGTGCCGGAAGCGGTGCGCCTCGCCCTCGCCGCCGAGCACGTCTCGATCTTCCAGGGCGTGCCGGCGATGCACGCGAAGCTGCTCGAACATCTGCACACGCACGGCCACGCATGGTCCGCGCCGCGACTGCGCTTCGCGTACTCGGGCGGCTCGCCGCTCGACGCCGCGCTGAAGGCGCAGGTCGAATCCGTGTACGGTCTGCCGCTGCACAACGGCTACGGCATGACCGAAAGCAGCCCGACCGTGTCGCAGACGATGGTCGACGCGCCGCGCGCCGATTGCTCGGTCGGCGAAGTCATTCCAGGCGTCGAAGTGAAGTTCGTCGGGCTCGACGGCGTCGAAGCCGCGCCGGGCGAGATCGGCGAGCTATGGGTGCGCGGGCCGAACGTGATGCTCGGCTATTACCGCAACCCCGAGCAGACCCGCGCGACCGTCACCGAGGATGGCTGGCTGAAGACCGGCGACCTCGCGCGGCAGGCCGCGGACGGCGCGTTGCATATCGTCGGGCGCAGCAAGGAGCTGATCATCCGCTCGGGCTTCAACGTGTATCCGGCCGAGGTCGAGCACGTGCTGAACGCGCATCCGCAGGTCGTGCAGTCGGCGGTGATCGGACGCGCGGTCGAGGGCAACGAGGAGGTGATCGCGTTCGTCGAGCTGGTTTCCGGCGCGACGGTCACGCCCGCCGAGTTGATCGCGTGGTGCGGCGAGCGGCTCGCGCCGTATAAGCGGCCAGCCGAGCTGAAGGTGCTCGCGGCGCTGCCGGCCGCATCGACCGGCAAGATCCTCAAGCACCGGTTACGCGAGTTCGTGTGAAGCGCGCGGGCACCCGCGCGCTTCACGTAGTGCTCACCCGCGCGGATGATGCTGCGCATGCAGCGATTTCAGCCGCTCTCGCGCGACGTGCGTGTAGATCTGCGTCGTCGAAATATCGGTGTGACCGAGCAGCAATTGCACGACGCGCAGATCCGCGCCGTGATTGAGCAGATGGGTCGCGAACGCGTGCCGCAGCGTGTGCGGCGACAACGGCGCATGGACGCCCGCGGCCTGCGCGTGTCGCTTGATGATGTTCCAGAACTGCTGGCGCGTCATGCCTTCCGCGCGTGTCGTCACGAATAGCGCATCGGCCGCGCGCGGGCCGAGGAGCGCCGGGCGCGCCTCGCGCAGATAGCGCTCGATCCACGCGTGCGCCTCTTCGCCGAACGGAACCAGCCGCTCCTTCGAGCCCTTGCCAGTGACGCGCACGACGCCTTCGTTGAGTCCCACCTCGACGGTTTTCAGCGTGACCAGTTCGGTCACGCGCAATCCGCTCGCATACATCAACTCGAGCATCGTGCGATCGCGCAAGCCGAGCGGCGTGTCGATGTCGGGTGCGCCGAGCAACGCTTCGACCTGGACCTCGCTCAACGTCGACGGAAATCGCGGCGGCTGCTTCGCCGAGCGGATGCGCAAGGTCGGATCGGCGGCCGCGCGATGCTCGCGCACCGCCCACGCGTAATAGCGGCGAAACACCGACAGCCGGCGGTTCGCCGAAGTCGCCTTGTCCTTTTGCCGCGCCGCGCTGTAGGCGCTCAGGTCGGCTTCGCTCGCGGTGTCGAGCGAAGCATTGCGCGCGTGCGCGAGCCATTCGCAGAAGAGCCGCAAGTCGCGGCGATACGCGTCGAGCGTGTTGCGCGACAGGCCATGCTCGAGCCACAGCGCGTCGCAGAAGGCGTCGATCGATGCGGAGCTGGTCAGCAGCAGCGGTGATGCGGCGGCCGTGTCTTCGACGTGTACAGCGGTATCGGTGGTGGTGCTCGTGCTCATACGTACGGCACACCTTCATGCGCGAGCAACCAGCGCTTCACGTTGCGGAAGAAGCCGTCGCCGCCATCATGCGCGAAGCCGCCGATGCCGCTCGAACTCACCACGCGGTGACACGGAATCACGATCGGAAAGAAATTGGCGCCGCACGCCTGGCCGACCGCGCGCGGCACGCTGCCGAGCTGCTTGGCGAGTTGTCCGTAAGTCAGCACGACGCCGGGCGGGATGTCGCTGATCGCCTGCCACACGCGCCGCTGGAACGCGGTGCCGCACTCGGCGAGCGGCAGCTCGAACTTCGCTGACGCGTGCTCGAAATAACGCTCGATCTGTTCGGCCACCTCGCGTGCGAGCGGCGTGTCGGGCGCGACGTTGGGCGTCGAGTCGGGCAGATAGACGATCTCGCGCACGGCTTCGCCTTCGAGCCGGATGCCGATCTTGCCGAACGGCGCATCGATCACTGCGTTGAACATGATTGCCTGCTCCTCTAGGGTGAATGGCACTTACTTAAGCCCGTGGAGCGTGCCCATATTTTTGGACGCGCTCACGTGCGATGTGACGAGGCTCTTTCAGCCATGGGTAGGACTTCGGTCTTCGTTTGCGCATTCGTGGTTCGATG
>NZ_VZQN01000065.1:0-25713 GCF_014397645.1 Paraburkholderia sp. 31.1 | reverse complement strand
GAGGCGGCGGAGGCGGCGGAGGCGGTGGAGGCAGCGGCGGAGGCGGAAGCAGCGGCGGCAGCGGGAGCGGCGGCTGCGGTTGCGGAGGCTCCAGCGGTGGCCCTAGCGGTGGTTTCGGCGGTGCGAATGGTGGTGGCTTCGGTGGTGGCTTCGGTGGTGGCTTCGGTGGCGGGTTCGGCGGAGGCTTTGGCGGAGGCTTCGGCGGCGGTCACGGAGGCAAGGGTGGCGGCAGCGGCGGCAGTGGCAACGGTGGCGGGAACGGGCACTAGGCGTCGCCCGTTGCCCCGGGTAGGGAGCCCCCGCGCCCTACCCGCCAGCGACATGTCCCGGCATACTGTCCGCTATCCGCTGGCAACGGCGGTGATGTCCCGATCCCCCGGTCGGGCGTCACCGCCGGAGGCCGGTCGGAGCGGCCCGCCCGCCTTCGGCGCGCGCTGACGGAATGGCTCGGAGAGCGCGCGCGCCGCGCCTCGCGCCATCGCGCGAACCGCACCGCGAGCGGCGGGAACACAACCTCCATTGCGTGCGAGTGTTATGGAACCAATCCGAGACGACCGCCTCATATCAAATTCATCGTTCGATATGAGGGCCCACAACATGCATAGAAGCGTCCCCCCCTCCGCGACCCGCACGGCAGCCGCCGTGCTGACCGCTGCCGCCCTGGGCCTCGCATCGCTCGCCAATGCGCAAACACCCGCGCAGCCAATGGCGCAGACCTTGTCGCAAGCGGCACCACCGGTCGACCCGAGCTTCTCCGCCTACTCGCTCGTCCAGAGCTGCAAACAGCGCCACGACAACGTCGCGCAAGGGCAATGCGTCGGCGCGATCCGCGGCATCATCCACGGTTATCAATACGGCGTGCTGTTCCTCTCGCAACGAGCAACCCTCCCCGCCAACGAAACGCAGCGCGTGTCGCTATGCCTGCGCGACGTGGCGGTGTCGTCGATCGTCGACGACTTCCTCGCCGATGCCGCCCAGGTGCCGGACGACGCGCTGCAGCACACCCCCGCCGAAGTCGCCGTGCTCGGCTCCGTGCATCAGCACCATCCCTGCACCTGAGCGCCGCGTCAGCGCGAGCGGCGTCATCGACGCCCACAGCGCTTCGAGCCTCGCGCGCCGCCGTTGCGCAACGGACGGCGGCCGCGCCGGCGCTTACAGCATTTCCAGCGCACGCTTGCCGCGCGGCGGCTTGAAGTACGCGTCGAGCGCGGCGAGTTCGCCGGCTTCCAGCACCAGTTGCGACGCGCGATGGTTGTCGCGCACATGCTCGACGCGCGCCGCCTTCGGAATCGCGCACACATTGGGCTTGCCCAGCACCCACGCGAGCGCCACCTGAAACACCGAGACGCCGCGCGCGTCGGCGATATCGTCGAGCGGCGAGCGTTTCGGCAGCCGCGCATGATCGACCGGGCTGTACGCCATCGCCGGCATGCCGCGCGCGGCGAGCCACGGCAACAGATCGAACTCCGGCCCGCGCCGCGCCACGTTGTACAGAATCTGGTTGGTCGCGCACGCGTCGCCGCCTGGCGTCGCGACGAGTTCTTCCATGTCGTCGGTATCGAAGTTGCTGACGCCCCAGTGACGGATCTTGCCCGCGCGCCGCAGCGCCTCGAAGCCGTCGACGGTGTCCGCGAGCGGCACCGAGCCACGCCAGTGCAGCAGATACAGATCGAGCCGGTCCGTTTTCAGACGCTTCAGGCTCTGCTCGCACGCGGCGATCACGCCGCGCCGGCTGGCGTTGTGCGGATACACCTTGCTGACCAGAAACACCTTGTCGCGCAAACCCGCGAGCGCTTCGCCGAGCAGCGACTCGGTCGCGCCGTCGCCGTACATTTCGGCGGTATCGATCAGCGTCATGCCGAGTTCGATGCCGCAGCGCAGCGCAGCGATTTCCGCCGCGCGTCGTGCCCGCTGCTCGCCCATTTCCCACGTGCCCTGCCCCAGTGCTGGCATGCGCTCGCCGCCCGGCACGCTCACGCTTGCGATCTCGCTCGTCATGCTGACTCCTCGAAAGTGGCTCGATCCAGATGCGATGCGCTGGCCCGCCGCCTCATCGCGCAACGCATGCTACTCAAATCCTGGCGACGAGTTTAGCGGCTCCGCGGCCTCACAACGGCGCGCCTGGCAAAAGCCCGCTATAACAGGACGCGCCGATGTTTTAAAATTGCCGCTTGCCCATCTTGCGTGAGCCCCATGACCTCTGCCTCGGAAGACCGCTGGCGCGACCTGCGCCCGGACCCGGAAAACGACACGCCGCTCTATCTGCAACTTGCCCGCAAGCTCGGCAGCGCGATCCACGAAAACCGCTGGAACGCCGGCGAGGCGCTGCCTTCGGAGCGCGTGCTGTCGGAGGCGCTCGGCGTGTCGCGCATCACGTCGCGCAAGGCGATCGCGCTGCTCGTGGAGCAGGGTTTGATCCGCCGCACCCAAGGCGCGGGCAGCTTCATCACGCCGCGCTACGAAGATCCGTTGTCGCGTCTGTCGAGCTTCAGCGAAATGCTGCGGCGGCGCGGCTTCACGCCGAGTTCGAAGTGGCTGTCGCGCGAAATCTCGCCGGCCAATCGCGATGAGGTGATCCAGCTGGGGCTGTCGCCGGCCGCCGCGGTCACGCGGCTGCGGCGGCTGCGGCTCGCCGACGGCATCGTGATGGCGGTCGAGAATTCGACGTTCCCGGCCGCGGTGATTCCCGATCCACAGGCAATCGGCGACTCGCTGTACACGTATCTGGAGAATCGCGGACTGACGATCGTGCGCGCGTTGCAGCACTTCCGCGCGGTGAACGCGAGCGACGAGATCGCGCAGCAGATGAGCATCGCGCCGAACGAGGCGTTGCTGTTGATCACGCGCGTGGGTTATACGGCGGATCAACGCGCGATCGAACTGACGGACACGTACTGCCGCAACGATTACTACGACTTCGTGGCGGAGTTGCGAAAGTAAGCTGCGACACGGTGGGCGGTCAGGTACGCCGCGTTCCCAACCTGAACGCGCCGCCCGCTCCAACCGTCACGGCCACCGGGCTTCGTGCGCGCCGATGCGCGCCGGCGGCAGCGCATAAAACGCAGGCGTCTGCTCCAGTTCCTCCGCCGGCAGCACGCCAAGCACACGCCCGAACTCCGATTGCACGCTCGCGACGCAATCGCGCACATCGTCGAGCGACACCTCGGGCGCCTGCTGCCCATCGGCCAGCAGCCCGAACGACCGCAGCCAACGCCCCGTCTGCGCAAGAGACACCTTCACATGCCAGCTGCCGCCCTCGCGAGCGCGCCGCGCGAGCGCGACCATCGCGCCGAACGCGGCCAGATAGCCGGTCGCGTGATCGAGCGCCTGACACGGCAGATGCCGCGGCTCGGCCGAACCCGCCGCCGCGCGCTCGGTCCACGCGATGCCGCTCGCCGACTGCACCAGACTATCGAAGCCGCGTCGCTGCGCCCACGGCCCTGTGTGCCCGTACGCGCACACCGAGACATAGACGATGCCGGGCCGCAGCCGTGCCAGCTCGTCCGGCCCGAAGCCGCGCGCCTTGAGCGCGCCCGGACGATAGGCCTGCAGGAACACGTCGGCATCGCGCGCGAGTCCGCGCAACGTGTCGCAGCCTGCCGCCTCGCGCAGATCGACGATTGCCGAACGCTTGCCGCGGCCGTTGTCGATCACGAGCGGCGCGATGTTCGGCAGATGCGGCCCGTTGATCGTCAACACGTCCGCGCCATGATGCGCGAGCGCGCGGCCGGCCACCGGTCCCGCGATGATCCGCGACAGATCCAGCACCCGCACACCCGCGAGCGGGCGGTCGATACCAGGCTCGGCGTCAGCGGCGGCGAGGCGCGGCGGCTCGGCCGGGGCGTCGCCGATGCGCTCGATCTCGAACAGCGGCAAGCGCGCGATCGCTTTGGCCTGCTCGAGCGCGGCCCATTCGTCGGGCGTGCGAATCAAGGCGGCGCACAGGCCCGCGTCGGCGAGCGTTTGATCGAGCGTCGCGCCCTCCCAGCCGCGAATCGCGGCCGCCACCGAGTGCCGCCCATTGTCACAGCCGAGCACCTCGAGCACGCCCTTCAGGTGATGCGCGAAATTCGTATGCAGCTGGATCCAGCGGCCGTCGCCCGTTTCATAGAAGCCGGTGACCGGATCGCGCAGCGCGGGCGGCGGCCCATCGTCGATCCGCAAATAGCGTTCGCTGCGAAACGCCGCCAGCGCGCGACGCATCTGCACCGACACCTGTTGCAGGCGAGCGCTGCGCAAGCGCCAGTATTCGGCGGCGGCGAGGCCCGTCGCGGCGATGGTCGACGCCGCGAGGCTGCCGACACGATAGACCGACGGCAAGCCGGGATCCGCGCCGGCGAGCGACACGGCGTGCAACGCGACCGGATCGCAGCCGGCGAGGGTCCAGATGTGCTTGAGGGCGAGTTCGGGCGTCATGGGATCGGGCGCGCTGGCCGCGCGGACAGGAAGCAGGTACACCGAGTCTAAATTTGCGCATTGCCGCAATCAATCTTGATTATGATAATCAACGTATATTGATTTCTTCGGTTTATACGCACTTTTATGCCAGCCCCGATTTACCTGAGCGCCGCCGAAGCGGCCGCAACGCTCGGCGTCAGCTTGCCGACGCTGTACGCGTATGTAAGCCGAGGCATGCTCGGCTCGTCGCCGGATGCGCAAGGCAGGCATCGGCTCTACGATGCCGCCGAGGTGCGCCGCCTCGCGCGTCGCAAGGCGGACGGCAAACGCGCCGGCAAGGTCGCGCAGAAGGTGCTCGACTGGGGCGTACCGGTGCTCGAATCGTCGATCACGCTGGTCGCGGACGGTCGGCTGCTGTATCGCGGGCACGATGCGATCGAACTCGCGCGCAGTGCGTCACTCGAAGACGTCGCGGCGCTGTTGTGGGAATGCAGCGCGCGGCGCATCGGCGATGCGCCCGTCGTGCCGCTCGCCCCCGCTCAATGGGCCGCGTGGCTCAAGCTGTGGAGTGACAGCACGCCGCTCGATCGCGCGCTGGTGCTGCTGCCGGCCGCCGCCGCGCAGATGCCGCGCGTGTGGGCGCTCGGCCGCGATGCGCAGCTCGACACCGCGTGCGCCGTGATGCGGCTGCTGGCCGCCGCGATGCTGCCGGCGGCGCCGTCGAACGAACCGCTGCATCGGCAGATCGCGACGGCCTGGCGGGTGCGCAGCCGTCAGCAAAGCGGACTGCTGCGCGCGGCCTTGGTCGCCTGCGCGGATCACGAGCTGAACGCGTCGACGTTCACGGTCCGTTGTATCACGTCGACGGGCACGCACCTGTTCGGTGCGGTCGCGGGCGGGCTCGCGGCGCTTTCCGGGCCGCGTCACGGCGGCGAAACCGTGCGCATCGCCGCGCTGCTCGATGAGGCGTCGCGCTCGCCCGAGCTGGACCGCTATCTGGCGAACCGTCTCGCGCGCTACGAGCACGGCGCGCAAGGGCCGCTGCTGTCGGGCTTCGGTCATCCGCTCTATCCGGACGGTGATCCGCGCGCGCGGCTATTGCTGACGATGCTCGCCGACTGCGCGCCAGCCCGCTCGCCGCTCAACGAGGTGCTGCAGGTCGCGCGAGCGGTGCGCGACACGACCGGCGCGGAGCCGACGGTGGATTTCGCGCTCGCCGCGATCGAGCGCGTGCTCGGCTTGCCGAGCGGGGCCGCGTTCACGCTGTTCGCGCTCGGGCGGGTGGTCGGCTGGATCGCGCACGCGATGGAGCAGGCGCGCGATGGCCGGTTGATCCGGCCGCGGGCGCGGTATATCGGGGAGTATGAGGCGGGAGGTGCTGCTTAGGGACCAGGAAGAGGCGGCTCGCCGTTCGCCCTGCATCAGACCACGCCCGGCCGACGCGCCAGCCAAGCCGGCATCGGCCAGCCGAATAGCAGCCTCGGCAACCTGCGTTCCGAGCCGCTCGCCAGCGCAAAACGCGCCCCGGCCCGCCCGGCGCTGATCCATGCCACCAATCCACGCGCCAACTCGATCGACTGCCCCGCCGCCAGCCAGTGATCCTCGTGCTCGCCCTCGACGGTCAGCCAGACGTTGCCGCTGATCACCTTGAAAATCGTCGGACGCGCAACCCGCCAGGCCGTGACAGGCTCGCCATGTTCCAGCTCGAAAACTCGCACTTCTCGCATCGCCGTTCTCCTCGATGAACTTTCTGTTGTACCGATTATTGACGTGCGATGATCGGAGACCCATGCACAGTTCCGAACACTTTCATCGGAACTGTTCAGTCAAAAAACCGAACAGTTGGCATGGCTCGCGCGGCGCAGGTTTAAGACTTTCGCGCTCGCAGGCCGGCGACAGAAGGCAAGCGTATGAAACTCGAAATCCAGCTCGATCGGGACAACGGCGTGCCGCTGACCGAGCAGATCGTCGCGGGCGTCTCGGCGTGGATCCGCTCGCGCAATGCGCATCCTGGCTCAAAGCTGCCGTCGATCCGCCAGTTCGCCGCCGACTTCGACGTAAGCCGCTTTCCGGTGATCGAGGCATACGACCGGTTGGTGTCGCTCGGCTACGTCGACTCGCGCCACGGCTCCGGCTTTTACGTCGCCGATCGCCAACCGACCGACATGCGCTGCCAGGGCACTTCGGACCCGCGCCGCGCCGATGTCGAGTCGGACCATCTGCTCGAGCAATTCAACTTTCCGGGCGAGACGCTGAAGCTCAGCACCGGTTTCATCCCCGAAAGCTGGCGCGACATCGATGGCATTGCGCAGGCGATCCGCCACGTGTCGCGAACCGATCCGGCTAGCATGGTCGAGTACGCGACGCCGCTCGGCAACCCGGTCTTGCGCGAACAGTTGCGCGGCCGCATTGGCCAGTTGGGCATCCAGGCAGACGCATCGCAGATTCTGATCACCAATGGCGCGAGCCAGGCGTTCGATCTGCTGGTGCGCTACATGCTCAAGCCAGGCGACACGATCTTTGTCGAGGACCCCGGTTACTACAACCTGTACGGCCTGTTGCGCCTGCACGGCATGAAGCTGATCGGCATTCCACGCACCGGCAATGGTCCCGACCTCGACACGATGCAGGCGCAACTGAAGCTGCACCGGCCCAGATTGCTGCTCATCAACACCGTGTTCCACAATCCGACCGGCACCACGGTCGCACCGCAGGTCGCATTCCGTTTGCTGCAAATGGCGCGAGAGCATGGCTTCCAGATCATCGAGGACGATATCTACGCGGATTTTCAGACCGAGCTCACCGACCGCCTGGCCACCCTCGACCAACTCGAACAGGTGATCTACATCGGCGGATTGTCGAAAACGCTGTCGTCTTCGCTGCGGGTCGGCTACGTGGTTGCGAGTCACGCGATCATCAAGGACCTGGTCGACATCAAGATGCTGACGAGCATCGGCTGTTCGCGCTTTGCCGAAGCGGTGGCGGTGTCGATGCTGGAGCGCGGCGCATATCGCAAATATCTGGAGCGACTGCGCCGCCAGATGCGCGGCGCGCTCGGCTCGACCGTCCAGACACTCGAAGATGCCGGCTGGGAGATCTTCGAAGAACCAGCGGGTGGCAAGTTCGTGTGGGCACGCGTGCCGCATGTCGCGGACGCCGAGCGGCTCGTTGAATGCGGCGTGCCCCTCGGAGTGACAGTGCTGCCTGGACAACACTTCAGGCCGAACCGGGAGGTGAGCCCGTGGATCAGAATTCATGTGGCGTTTGGCAACGAGCCACGGGCGCAGGCGTTTTTTCATGCGGCGGCGCAGTTGCCGCCTGATGCGTGAACACGGCGCGGAGCGCGGCCGTGACGCAGCGCCGACACCCGCGCAACGCTGCGCCGCCCGCTGCGCCGGGACCCGCTTTTCCCTAGAATAGCGAGTCCCAGCCCGACCGAGCGCGCCCAGCCACCTCATATGTCCACCACGACGCCTCCGCCCGCCCTCGCTCCCGATATCCCCTCGGGTCCTTCGCCCCGCTCGCTGACCGTGATGCTGTGGCTGGTCGCCACCGGCTTCTTCATGCAGACGCTCGATTCGACGATCGTCAACACCGCGCTGCCCGCGATGGCGACAAGCCTCGGCGAACTGCCGCTGCGCATGCAATCGGTGGTGATCGCCTACTCGCTGACGATGGCGGTGATGATCCCCGTGTCCGGCTGGCTCGCCGACAGACTCGGCACGCGGCGCGTGTTCTTCAGTGCGATCCTCGTGTTCGCGGTGGGCTCGTTGCTGTGCGCGAACGCGCATACGCTGAACCAACTGGTGCTCTTTCGCGTTCTGCAAGGCGTGGGCGGCGCGATGCTTCTGCCGGTTGGGCGCCTCGCGGTGCTGCGAACCTTTCCGGCTGAGCGCTATCTGCCGGCGTTGTCGTTCGTGGCGATTCCGGGGCTGATCGGACCGTTGATCGGACCGACGCTCGGTGGCTGGCTCGTCAAGATCGCGTCGTGGCACTGGATCTTTCTGATCAACGTGCCGGTGGGCATCGTGGGCTGCATCGCGACGTTTATCTTCATGCCGGATAGCCGCAACGAACACACGAGCAAATTCGACCTTGGCGGCTACCTGTTGCTGGTGGTGGGCATGGTGGCGATTTCGTTCGCGCTCGACGGCCGCACCGAGTTCGGCATTCAACATGCGACGGTGCTGGTGCTGCTGATTCTGAGCATGGCGTGCTTCGTTGCGTATGGGCTGCACGCGGTGCGCGTGCCCGCGCCGATCTTCCCGCTCGATCTGTTCAAGATCCACACGTTTAGCGTTGGGCTGCTCGGTAATCTGTTCGCGCGGATCGGCAGCGGCTCGATGCCCTACCTGATTCCTCTGCTGTTGCAGGTGAGCCTCGGCTATAGCGCATTCGAAGCCGGGCTGATGATGCTGCCCGTGGCGGCCGCGGGCATGGCGACGAAGCGCCTCGTGACGAAGCTGATTCTGAAGTACAGCTACCGGCGCGTGCTGATGGCGAACACGATTCTGGTCGGTCTGATGATGGCGAGTTTCGCGCTCACGAGCACGCATCAGCCGCTGTGGCTGCGGCTCGTGCAACTGGCGATCTTCGGCGGCGTGAACTCGATGCAGTTCACCGCGATGAACACGTTGACGTTGAAGGACCTCGGCACCGGCGGCGCCAGCAGCGGCAATAGCCTGTTTTCGCTCGTGCAGATGCTTTCGATGAGTCTCGGCGTGACGGTGGCCGGTGCGTTGCTGACAACCTTTACCGGCATCATGCAACGCGCGACTGGCGCCAATTCGCTGCCCGCGTTTCATGCGACGTTCCTGTGTGTCGGCATCATCACCGCATGCTCGTCATGGATCTTTGCGCAGTTGTCGCCGGAGATTCGCACGCCCGCGAAAAAGACCGAGCCTTCGGAGCGTACTTGAAAGCCGCAGGAGCCAGGACGACGCATCCTCGTGCAGTCGCGAACGGATTTCCGGGCATCGCTCCACGCGCGCCGCACGCAGCACGCTTGCACAGCGTCGCCGACCCGCAACAGGGCGCGTCCCGCACCAGCGAAGTGCGCGTTATCGCCTTCGTACCGCGGCGGGCGCACAACGATTTCCTCGGAGCATTGCTGGTGGACGCTCGAGCTTTGTTCGAACACGCGCATAGTTCTTGCTCGTCTATCCTGTAAACTCTTGGTCTGCGCGCGCGAACTCCTGCCTGGCCCAGCAAGCCCCGCCATTTCCACACGACTGACACGATGAGCATGATCGAACTCGATCCTCCCGGCTTCCAGCCACCACGCCCGATGGCCGGCGACGAAGGCTCCCGGCGTACCGTTCTCTATGGCGGCTACACCGTTTTCAGCGTGTTTCAGCCGGTCTTTTCGGTATCGCACCGGCGCGCGATCGGGTATCACGCGTCGCTGCGCGTGCACGACGAGCATGAGCGGCAAGTGCCCTCGCACGAAGTCTTTACGCAGGCCGCGCGACGCGGCGATCTGCTGGAACTCGGACGGCTGGCCGAATCGCTGCACCTCGGCAACTTCAACGCATTCGACAGCCACGACGAATGGCTCTTCCTCAGCCTGCATCCGGCCGCACTGATGGACACCAGCTACGGCGACGCGCTGCTTGCCAGCCTGAAGGCGCTCGGCCTGCCGCCGCAGCGCGTGGTACTCGAAGTATCCGAACAGGCTGGCGGCGAAACCACGCGCTTCGCCGAAATCGTCGATTCGCTGCGCAAGTCCGGTTTCCTGATCGCGCTCGACGGCTTTGGCGCCAAGCATTCGAACATCGACCGGGTGTGGAATCTGCGGCCGGACATCGTCACGCTCGACCGCTGCATCCTCGCGCAAGCGAGTGAACACTCGCATATCGAGCGCGTGTTGCCGGGCCTCGTCTCTCTGTTGCACGAGTCTGGGCAACTGGTGCTGATGGGCGGTCTGAGCACCGAACGTGATGCGCTGATCGCGCTCGAATGCAATGTCGACTTCGTCCAGGGCGCATTTTTCGCGGGTCCGAGCGTCGAACCCGTCAAGCCGCAAGTTGCCGCTGGCCTGATGGATTCGCTCTCCGCTTCGCTGCGCGAACGCGTTGCCGCTCGAGAGAAAGCGCAATCCGCGCGGCTCGCGCCGTATGTCACGGCGCTCGAGGCAGCCGCCGCGCAGCTGGTTGCCGGGGAATCGATCATGCAGGCGACCGCACCTCTGCTCGCGCTCGGAGAAACGGCGCGCTGCTTTGTTTTGGACGGTTCGGGGCGGCAGATCGGCGACAACGTGCTGCCGCCGGGGCGCACATCGCAACGCGCAAAGCGCTTCAGCCCGCTGCTGCATTCCGAAGGCGCGAGTTGGGAGCGCCGCCCGTACTTCATTCAGGCGATGCGTCAACCGGGGCGGGTTAATCTGACGCCGCCGTATCTGTCGATCAACGAAGCGCATCTGTGCGTGACCGCCTCGATTGCCGCGCACACCTCGCATGGTACGCAGGTGCTATGCGTCGACATCAACTGGGAAGTCGCGGCTCACCGTAACTGACGCCCCCGGATGGTCCTTGATGCGGGCAAGCAGTTCCGTGACCGCATCACGGCCCAGCATCCGGTTGGCCGCCTGCAGATGCGCGGCGCTGGTCAGGATGCGCAGCGAGACGATTTTCGCCGAAAGCTCCGTTTTGCCATCCGTCACCACGTCGATTAACCCGACGATCTCGCCGTCGCAGAACAGTGCGATGCACACCGCACCCGCCATCGACACCACCTCCGCATGGCTCGCCTGTTGCGCGAGCGATGTGACTACAGCCATCCACTTCGGACCGGAACCCGGTTCGCGGTCGCGTTGCGCTTCGGTTTCAGGCGTTGGCCCTTGTGCTCGAAGGGCCGGGTTGGCTGTGGGGAACCGAGGGGGCGGAGCGTACAAAGGTACGTCGCTGATCAGTTGCGGCGCATCGCTGAAAAGCTGTAGCAGGGCCGCCCGGTCTTGCGCTTCGAGCGCCGCGCGCAAACGCTCGACGATTCGCCCATGCACCGCCGGATCGGGCCGCTCCAACGGCGCCCCCGCACGTCTCAGACGCTCCTTGGCGCGATGAACCATTTGCCGGCAAGCGGCCGGTGTGCGCTCGAGAATCGAGGCGATTTCCGCATAACCGCACTCGAACGCTTCATGCAGGACGAGCGCCGCACGTTCGTCTGGTTTCAGATGTTCGAGAAGCAGCATCACGCCGTACGACATATCTGCCGCTCGCAACGCCAACTCCTCCGCCGATGGAGCGACCTCGTCGAGCCACGGCTCCGGCAACCAGCCGCTAGCCTGTGACGCACGCTCGCGCTGTGCATGCCGCAGACGGTCGATCGCCGTGCGCGTGGTGAGCGTGGTGAGCCACGCGACCGGCGTTTGCACCGCCTGCGTATCGGCCAGGTGCCATTTGAGCCAGACATCCTGCACCACGTCTTCGGCCTCGGCGCGACTGCCGAGCATCCGATATGCGAGTGCCAGCAGACGGGCGCGCGCGGCCTCGAAACTGGATGCCTTGTCGATTCCCTGTTCCGTCATGCGTAGACCTCCCGATGGTGCGTGGTGAAAAAGTGGCTGCATACCGGTGGCATGGCTCAGGCGCGCGTCATGCTCGGTATTCCTGAGCTTGACGCATGGGCAACCGGTGATGTGACAGCGCGGCGCAAAAAAATTCGCTGTCACAACCTGTCACAACGCCAGCGGCTGCTTCGTCACATGAGCAACAACCGGCGCATGTCACGCGGCTTCTGATCCGCGGCGGCCTGCGCATCCCGGAATGCCCGCGCCATCCATCCTGAACGAGGAATCCATGCCTTCCAGTTACCCGTCTGTCTCCGGCCTCGGCCTTGTGCCCACGGTGATCGAACAATCCGGCCGGGGCGAACGTGCCTATGACATCTACTCCCGCCTGCTGCGCGAGCGCATCGTCTTTCTTGTCGGGCCCGTGAACGAGCAGTCAGCCAGTCTGATCGTCGCGCAATTGCTGTTTCTCGAATCGGAGAACCCCGACAAGGATATTTCTTTTTACATCAACTCGCCCGGCGGCTCCGTGTATGACGGCCTCGCGATTTACGACACCATGCAGTTCATCAAGCCGGAGGTCTCGACCTTGTGCACGGGTTTTGCCGCGAGCATGGGCACCTTTCTGCTCACCGCGGGTCAATGCGGCAAACGGTATGCGCTACCCAATGCGCGCATCATGATTCACCAGCCCTCGGGCGGCGGTCAGGGCACCGCGGCGGACATCGAAATCCAGGCCAAGGAGGTGCTGTATGTACGAGCGCGTCTCAATGCGATGATGGCCGAGCGCACCGGACGCAGCATCGAAGAAATCGCGCGCGACACCGACCGAGACAACTTCATGTCGGCGCTCGAAGCGAGGGAATACGGATTGATCGATGACGTGCTGGAAGCTCGCGCGACGTGGAACAACGCAGGCCGTCGCGACACCCTGTAACGGAACTGACATCGAGCCGCCCGCTGGACCACCGGTTGGACCGCAGGCTGCAAATTCCCACCTACCGATCGGTGCGAGCGCACCACAAAAGCTGCTCACCTTCGCTGGAATCGCTATCATGTCGCGATTCGTCGACTTCGACGACCGCTTCAACGGAGATATACATGGCGTCATCCAACGAAAACGTCAGCATGGCGCTGTTCTGCGACTTCGAGAATGTCGCGCTTGGCGTGCGCGACGCGAAGTACGACAAGTTCGACATCAAGCTGGTGCTCGAGCGCCTGCTGCTGAAGGGCAGCATCGTCGTCAAGAAAGCGTATTGCGACTGGGACCGTTACAAGAGCTTCAAAGGCGCGATGCACGAGGCCAATTTCGAGTTGATCGAAATTCCGCACGTGCGCCAATCGGGCAAGAATTCCGCCGACATCCGACTCGTCGTGGATGCGCTCGATCTCTGTTATACGAAATCGCACGTCAATACGTTCGTCATCATCAGTGGTGATTCGGATTTCTCGCCGCTCGTGTCGAAGCTGCGCGAGAACGCCAAACAGGTGATCGGCGTCGGTGTGCAACAGTCCACCTCGGATCTGCTGATCGCGAATTGCGACGAGTTCTTCTTTTACGACGATCTTGTACGCGAAAGTCAGCGCGCAGTCGCGAGGCCCGAATCGTCGCGTCAGCAGCAGAACACCCAGCAGGCAGCCAAACGTGCGCCTGATGAAGAGAAGGCTCCGCCCAAGGAAGATCTGGAGAAGCGCCGCAGCAAGGCCGTTGAAATTGCGGTGCAGACATTCGACGCGCTCGCTTCCGAACGTGGCGACAGCGGCAAGATCTGGGCGTCCGTGCTGAAGAACGCGATCAAACGGCGCAAACCGGATTTCAACGAGACGTATTACGGGTTTCGCGCTTTCGGCAATCTGCTGGAAGAAGCGCAGGCGCGCGGGCTGCTCGAATTCGGCCGCGATGAAAAGTCAGGCGCGTACGTCTATCGAAGCACAGCCGTGAACGTTGCGAGTGAAGCGGCAAGTGAAACCATCGGCGAAACCGCGGCGGAGTCTGCCGAAACGGGGTCGGCTGAAGCGGTATCGGCCGAACAGGCGGCCGAACATTCGTATGAAGCGCAGGCTGCGCAAGCGGCCGCGTCCGAGTCGGGCGGCAAGCACAAGTCGCGGCGCAAGGAGCGCAACAACCGCAAGCTGGGGCGGGGTCAGCAGGAGGCCGCGCACGGCAAGCACGGTCACCACGAAACGGCTGATGAAGAGCATGCGGCTACCGCTCCGGCTCTCACCGAACACGCGGAACCCGCCGAAGAGGTCGAGCGGCAGGAACCGCGTGAGCACGCGCCTCTCCCACATGAGTTCGTCACTGAACCGACAGCTGAAGAGTCCCAAGCTCGCGCTGTAACAGCGAAAGCGGATACAGCAGCTGAACAAGTCGTATTCGGCCAAGGAACCGACCATTCCACCGACAGCGACCAACCCGCGCTGCGTCAAAGCGCCAAAAAGCGCGCCTCGCGCAAAACGGCCGCGAAGAAAGTGAAGAAAAACACGCCAGGCACGATCGAGGAAGTACCTGAGATCGCAGCGCCGGCCGAGCCCCCTGCTCCCGCAATCAACTCGGAAGAAGGGTCTGAGGCCGCCAGGAAGGCAGCAGCCCGTAAAACGGCGTCCCGGAGCCGTCGCCCGCGCAAAGCGGCATCAACCGACAGCGCGGAATAAGGGGCGGCACGGATTCGACGATCGTCGCTAAAAGCTACCGCCCAACCGTCCTTCGGACTTGAAATGCAGTACCGGCCGACAATGCACGACAAGCAAGCCGGCCGGCCTCAGCTATCACCGCTCAGTAAGCCGGATAAGGCGCATACATGACGGGCGGAGGCGGCGCGTAATAAGGACGGGGCGCGACGTACACCGGCTGCGTCGAATAGTAAGGCTGCGGCTGAACGATCGTCTCACCCTTCGAGGTCATGCACTGGGCGTAGGCGGTGTCGTAGCGCGCCTGCATGCCGGCCGCCGAATACTGGGCGCCATTCGCGCCGTTCGCGCCCCCGATCAGCAGACCGCTGCCGGCGCCGATCGCCGCGCCCGCGCCGGCGTTGCCCGCCGCGGCGCCGAACAGCGCGCCGATCGCCGCGCCGCCGAGCGTGCCGAGCGCCGCGCTGTTCACGCTGTTCGTGGTGGCCGCCTGCGCAGCGCCGGACGGATTCGTCGATTGATTCGCGTAGTCGCGGCACGCGTAGTCGTTCTGCTGGAACTGGCTGAGCGGCTCGCCGCTGCGCGGCATCGCGGCTATGCTCGGGCCGCTCGGTGGCGCCACTGCGCAACCGCCTAACGCGAGCGCGATGACGGCGGCGGGAATCGCCAGGCTGATCGTTTTATTGCTGGGAATCATGGCGGTGCACTTCGGAGGATTGGAATTCAAACGTTAGGCTAATCGCGAAATTCCGTGGTTACGGCTCAGTTACAGAAAGTTTTTTGCCCGGCTGGCTGGCCTCGACCTTGCTGCGAGTCGCTGCGGCGATTGGTACGTTATATCAAGTAATGCTTGTAGATGAGCTGGCAATCGATTGACACGACGCCGGCCGCGCCGAACGTCATACTCCAGCAACCGGGCGCGACGACCTTCCCGAGCGCCGCGACCGCGCAGAACTTCCAGTATATGAACCATCCGCCGCCAGCGCCCGCCCTCGCCAGTTCGGCGAAGTCGACGGGCGGGGACCGGGCTCATCGGCATCGACAGATGTCCACGAATTCTGGCCCCGACGATTAGCCGCAGGGCAATTTCACTTAGCGCCGCGCCCCGCCAAACCGCAGTTACCAACTGTGACAAACTTCTTTCAGAAGCGCGTAAGAAGCGCATCCCTCGGTGATAAGCAATACCAATCTATCCCCTTCCAATCGCCTCCAGAAAGAAAAAGCCCTCGCGATGGAGGGCTTTCGTCTCTGGCTACCATCTTCAATCGCGACCGCAAGGATCACGACACTCATGCCCAGTTGCATACGACCCCCGCGTTATTAGGGCGTTGAGACTGCGTTGAAATCGTCATGAAAGGACATTTCTTGACTTTATTGTTCGTCGACGCCGGCAGCAGTGGTTGGGTAACTGCGCTCATCTCGAGCGCAAAAAAGCGTTGGCGCGATCAAAAGTTTTCGATCTATCGTTCGCCGCTCTAGCACCCTTGAACTGCGAACCTTGTCAAGTTCTGCGCCTCAACGTCGCTAGTCGACCCTATGCTCAGGTCGCAACTATGCGCAGATGGCCGGTCGCTGACGACGCCGACCCAAGCATGGCAAAGCTCTAGCAAGGCGGGCAAATATGCCTTTCCTTTCCGAACGGTTGCGGATCGCCGGCAACGATCGACCGGCGCCGTGACGTCGACGTCCACTTCCGAAAATACTGAGGGAGCACTCCCGACCCAATAACAGTCACGTTTGCCGAAAAGAGCAGCGGCCGAATGTGTACAGAAGATTTGCCCCGGCTGGCAGGTGTTTGACCGATCTGCCGGGTACGTCGACTGGTAACAGACGAATTGCGACGCTCCGGCGCCAAGTGCCACCTGCAATACTTGAATCGATGCGTCAGCATCGCACCACATCGGTTCAAATATGCACTTATTGCGTGCATATGCTATTCATGCGCTTCCGCGGCGGGCCGAAGTTCTCGCGAGCTCGTTCGCAATCGCGATCTGCGCCAAGGGTTCGCGCCAACCCGTGCGGACAAAAACGTTGGTGCATTTTTTGCTTTAAAATATTGTACGGTGTGGGCAGGTGCAGATCTTGTGTGACGCGAGGAAGATGCAAATCTGTCCACTATTGCTGCAGGCTTCAGGTTCGCGGGTTGCTGCACCGCGCCCACGAAGGTGCTGCCCGACTGATTCCGCACGGTTGTCGCGCTGCTCGAATCATCGGGCAGATAGCTGCGATTGTCGTGCCTAGGGCGGACCGCCAGGTCGCCGGTCAAGCTTTGGTAAGGAGTGAATGGTATGCGTTCCGGAAGATCGCCGAAGGGTGCCGCGCGAGGCTTTATTATCCCTATTGGCGGCGCGGAAAATCGGGTTCAGAACCCGGTTATTCTGCGCCGTTTCGTGAAACTTTGCGGTGGGTCGCGCGCGCACATTGCGGTCATCCCCACTGCCTCCTCGCTGGATGACACGGGGGATCTCTATGAGTCGGTGTTCCGCGATCTCGGCGCTGACCGAGTCAGTATCCTGCCATTCAAGACACGCCGCGACTGCGAATCGGACAGATACCTGAAGGTGCTCGATCGCGCCGACGGGGTCTTCATGACCGGGGGCGACCAGGTACGCCTCGCCGAGATGCTGAGCGACACGCCGGCGGCGGAGAAGCTTCATAGCCGTAACGCACACGGCATGCACGTAGCCGGGACCTCGGCCGGGGCCTCCGCCATGTCAGCTGCCATGATTGCCGGGGGGAAGAGCGGGGCCACGCCCCGCGCCGGGATGGTCGACCTGGCACCAGGCTTGGGGCTCATCAGCCGTTTTGTTATCGACCAACACTTCGGCCAGCGGGATCGGCTCGGACGCCTGCTCACGGCAGTGGCTTCCATCCCGTTTGGGGTGGGCATTGGGCTGGATGAGGATACGGCTGCGTTCATCGGTCCAGACGAAATGCTGGAGGTGGTAGGCAGCGGCGGCGTCACCATCATCGACGGGTCGAATCTGCGCAACTCTGCAGCTGATTCCGTTCGCCATGACGACCCGGTAGGCTTGACCGGAATACGTCTGCATATCCTGGTTGATGGCAATATGTATCATCTCGGGACGCATAGCCTGGTAGGCGGCACGTTGTCTGCGCGGAGTTACGTCCCCAGTGGATCGAACGCTACTGCTCTGACCTGATCGGCTCGAAGAGGCAAAAGTCGGATCATCCCCGAAGCGGGGCAGCGCGTATCTGTGCTGCCCCGCTCCACGTTCCGCTTGCCGATATAAAATCGCATATCATGCGTCAACCCCTCGAAGACGCGAAGATAAGACGTCAGCTGATTCGAGCCCGGCAGCAACAAAGCTCCGGCCGGAAAAGTGGGTTACGTGGTGGCTGCACGAGACTTGGGCTACTTCAAGATTTGGCCACTCTATCGGAGTGAAAGTTGGGTCGTGCAAAGGCGCCCATTGGCGGTACACGAGGCTTTATCGTCCCCATCGGGGGCGATGGAAGGCTAATACGAAACGCTGCCATCCTGCGCCGCTTCATCGAGATTTGCGGCGGCTCCCGCGCGCATATCGGCATCATCCTTACGGGCTCCGCGACCAAGGACGCCGGCCGCCGTTATGAAAGGGCGTTCCGTGATCTGGGGGGGGATCGGGTCAGCGCCCTCAAATTTGAGACCCGAACCGACTGCGAGGCGAAGCGAAACCTGGACATGCTCGATAGTGTCGACGGGCTTTTCCTCACGGGGAGCGACCCGGTCCATCTTTCCGAGACGCTAGGTAGTACTTCGATGGCGCAGAAAATTCGCAACCGGAATGCACAGGGTATGCACGTGGCCGGCACCTCCGCTGGCGCAGCGTTCCTGCCCGGGCAGATGATTGCGGCCGGTGAGAGTGGCACTACGCCGCGTGCTGACATTGTTCAATTAGCGCCGGGCTTGGGCCTGATCGAGCGGTTGATCATCGATCAGCACTTTCGCCACCAGGACCGGCTCGGGCGTCTGCTCATGGCCTTGACTTACAACCCACTTGCCATCGGCATCGGCCTGGATGAAGACACCGCCGCCTTTATCGGTCCGGATCATAGGCTGCAGGTCCTGGGCAGCGGCGGCATCACCATTGTGGACCCCTCCCAACTGCAACACTCCGCCATACATCCGGATCGCCGCCATGCCCCAGTAAGCGTAGTTGGCCTGCACCTGGACATACTGGTTGAAGGCAACCTGTATGATTTAACAGCGCATATGGCGAGCATAAGGAGCTAATTTCGCATTCATCCCGTCAGGGAGCGACTAGTGCAACGAGGCCTCCCGGAGAATCTTGATCTGAATGTCAGGTACAAAAAAGTCCGAATACATCAGATCGTTACCGACCTTTTCCCAGGAGTCGGGCCTGCATATCTCGCACATCTTTTCCGTCCTGCTGTTTTCTATATAGATCCACGACAGAGCGCCAAAAAACCTTTCGTGCCTTTCCGGCAGATTGTCCGATGAGCTTTCCATAGGTACCCATCCTACCGCGGGGACATAGAACTCTACCCACGCATGATCATAATCCGGCACACAGACCGAGTTGACCCTTGCATATCTCAGTTTGTACTCGGGAACCTTGAAATCCCCGACCGGCCTGCATGCCACCCCGCAAAGCCTCATTAATCCTATCAACAGCTCCATGTACTTTCCGCAAGTCCCTTCGCCGCTTCTCAAGGTCTCAACGGGACTTGTATACGTGTTGTTGTAGCGGTACCCCAATCTACTATAAACATATTCACGCACGGTTTTCGCAATCTTGACTACATTTCCGCGCTCTTTTCTCGGGATCGCCGAAATCAGGTCCGCAGCAATGCGCCTTAACTCTTGCCTATCCATATCGTACCTGAGCTCTCTCTTAAGAAATCGCGTCTTAATTTCGTCTGGATAGCCTGAATCCGGGGCATTCAACTTGAACCTTATCCCATATAGTTCAATTACGGCGCTGTAGCCGAAGTAACGGCGTTCTTTATCAAGCTCAACGCCTCTGAAATCGAATTCCGCAATCTCGTTGCCGCTTTCGTCCCTTCTTATAATCCCAGGAACATCTCCAATAATTTTTACTGACTTCACCTTCTGCCTTCGCGTCTCGACCGGAATCGACAACCTGACGCACATCTTGACGCCCTTGATCCTTTCCAGAATATCATGGGCAGGCCTGAGCATTTCGGCATAAGAAAATTCCACTTCGTAACCATCCGAAAGCCCGAAATTTCCAGCCATACCAAGCCCCATTATTTTATAATCAAGTTTCTCTATAAAGCCATCTGAAATGTTCCTGTTGAGTTTTATATTTGGACTGTTGTCGACATCCGCCTTCGCGCCCGCATCATCAAAGACGTCCCAACTTTTCTGATTGTAGTATATATAGATGCCAGATCTTTCTATATCTGATGTTTTAACTGAAGCTATTCCAGACGCCCCCTCATGGGGTGTCGTCAGCGATGCCAAATGAGTCCCGTCAAGACTGTATATATAAATGGCCCGACTAATGTCACTCAATATGAAGAGGCGATCCCCATGCAAGGTAATGTCGTTTATTCTATTGCCCACATCCACTGACCGTATTGGCCGATCCCCATCCAGAATGAACAAGATCCCGCTACTGTCAGCCACGTAATATCTACCGCCTTTCCAATATAGACCGACAACATCTTTTGCGTCATTGATTGTGACGGTGTCCATAACTTCATAGACCATCCCATTTTCTATCCCGAGCGCATAGATTCTATTAAAACGCGAATAATTTATAATGCCATCCGGTCGCATACATATGGCACCTGCCCCCTTGAATTCGTTGAAGCTTTTGAAGTTGACAACTCCTTGAAAGAATCCCGTCCGAACGTCGATTTTGCCAAGAGCCCCAAGCTTCGGATCTACGACGAAGATCGCATCTTCCTCATTGCTATCTATAGAGGTGATGTTCTTTGCAAAGAGCGGTTTTATCGAGGTGATCACAAATCCCCCGGATCATTCTGATCGGTGAGGCATGGGCCGGGCATACGTCCGACCCATTCTCTCCAAGTCTTGTCGGAGGCGGCGCTTGAAACCGCAACAGAGCTCCTTGAGGGTGTGCGCTGCGCCTTCTGCGCACAAGCGCACCAGGACCGCTAATGCTGTCGGCCTCTCGACGTTTCCCGCTCCCTGCCTCTCAGGTTTTCCCGCTCCCTGTCTCTCAGGTCCTCTCGCTCACTGCCTCTCAAGTCTTCTTGCTCACCAACTCTCAAGGCCTCTTGAATAAAATCGGCAAAGTCCGAGAGATGCCTTAGATTTGAATCCAGGGGATTGCGCGAAGACCCGCTCATTGCTTCATGACGTATCAGGTCCAGGGCGATTTCGACCGCCACCCTCCGCTTCGAGGAGGCATCCAGCGTGGCGTCGTTATCGTTGTAGAGAAGAAATTTCTGTTTCTCATCCATTTTGACTCTCCAAGGTATTGAACTCCATGAAGGATGGACCTCACGCTTCATCCGCCCTGGAGCCCTGTCACCAGGTCCGCTTGCGACCGCCTGGCAGGTCGTCGTAACCGCGGCGAACAGTCATTCAGTCTTCAATCTCTCGCGCCAACCGCACGCCGCGCTCGTCACGAATGATCTCCATGCTACTACTGTCCCACCCGAACCCGCCCAGGTCGTCTTGACGGATCTTGACTGGGGTCGGCCTTCTCTCAATGGCGTGCCCTGTTTGCGCGTCTGGCCTGAAACGCACGATCTGCTCCCAGGCACGTGTGTAGTCTTCGCTCAACAAGAGGAGCAAGTCGCCAGGCCCGGCCATTTCGAGCGCCGACTGATTCGCCGCCTGCTCATCGGCTATGACCTCGATCTGCTCTGCCCCGACTCCATTCTTGCGTAGTGACTCTCGCAGCATTTCCGGCACTTCAAGGTGATCCCGCCCACGCGAGTCACTGTCCCTGTGACAAATGTAGTGCTCAAAGTGTCCCGCCGCGATACGGCCGATCTCCAGGATGTCCTCGTCACGGCGGTCGCCGGGAACCGTCAGCGAAACGATCTTCGCACGCTCGGCTCCCAACCGGTCTACCAGACCGCACATGGTTTTCACGGCTGCGGGGTTATGGGCATAGTCCAAAATCACCCTGAAGGGATGCTGATCGTAGATGTTCAGGCGGCCGGGGGTCTGGAGGAAGGTGTTATCAAAGGTGCGCAGGCCACGGCGGATGCTCTCGAGATCGATCCCGAGGCCGTGGGCGAGGGCCGCAGCGAACATCGCGTTCTGCACATTGTGGAATGCGAGCCCCTGCACCGTGGCCGGGATCACGTGAGTCCACAACAAAGGAAAACGGTGACCGCTGTCCCACAGGCAGACCATGTGGCCGTTTATCTCTTCCTCCAGCACGACCGCCACGCCGCCCGCCTGGACGTGCTCATTTACCAAGGGGTGAGCCGCGTTCATGGTCACGTAGCCCAGGCGGTTTGCGTGACTATGGTCCGCCATCTTCAGGCACAAGGCGTCGTCAGCGTTGAGGACGGCCATCTCCTTCGCCACCTCGACGACGATGCGCTTGACCTCCGCCATTTGCTCCACCGTTTCGACCCCGCGCAGGCCCAGGTGATCGGCGGTCACATTGAGGCAGCCCGCCACGCTGCATTCCGGATAGCCCAGACCCCGCCGCAGCAGGCCGCCCCGGGCCGTCTCCAGTACGGCGGCATCCACGGCGGGGTCCGCAAGAATCATGCGGGCGGACGTCACTCCGGTCATGTCACCCTTCACAGTCAACCGTCCGTCGACATAGATGCCGTCGGTGGTGCCCAAACCCACCGTGTACCCCGCCAGTTTCAAGATATGAGCGAGCATGCGCGAGGTGGTGGTCTTGCCATTGGTGCCGGTAATGCTGGCAATGGGAATGGTGCTTGGAGCACCGGGTGGAAACAGCATATCGATGATGGGACCGGCAACGTCCCTGGGCGTTCCTTCAGTGGGCGCCAGATGCATCCGTAGACCCGGGCAAGCATTCACCTCGCACATGGCCCCGCCGGTCTCACGATATGGCGCGGAGATATCCGTGGTAATGAAATCAGCTCCCCCGACGTCCAGGCCGATGGCCCTGATGGCCCGGACGGCCATCTCCCGGTTGTCCGGGTGCACGCTATCGGTAACATCGATGGCGGTGCCGCCGGTGGAAAGGTTGGCGGTGGCACACAAGTAGACGATCTCGCCCGCCACAGGCACCGTCGTGGGACCATAACCCTTGTCAGCAAGGAAGCGTTCTGCCACGCCGTCGAGCTCCACGCGGGTGAGCACGTTTTCATGTCCCGCACCCCGGCGTGGATCCTCGTTAACCTCGTCCACCAACTCCTCGATGGTGTGAACACCGTCACCTGACACATGTGCGGGGATGCGTCTGGCAACCGCCAACAATTGATCATTGACGACCAGCATGCGGTAATCAGACCCCGGTATATAGCTTTCGACGAGCACTGCCTCGCTGTACTCCTGAGCCCTCTCAAAAGCGAGCTCCACCCGCTCCGGGGTTGTAACCTGAACCGATACACCCTGCCCGTGATTAGAGTCCAATGGCTTGATCACGACGGGATAGCCGATCTGTTCGGCACTATGGACGGCGTCGCGGGCGCTATAGACCTTGCGCTGCCTCGGCACCGGCAGGCCCGCGTCACGCAGGATCCGGTTGGTCTCCGCCTTGTCCGAAGCCAGGTCTACCGCGATCTGACGGGTCTCGCTGGTGAGCGTCGCCTTGATGCTTTTCTGGAAGCGGCCGCAGCCGAGCCGTATCAGGCTGCCGCGGTTTAGGCGCGTCCATGGAATCGAGCGCTTCATGGCGGCGCTCACCAATGCGGCAGTGCTAGGTCCAACGTCGCAACTCCGCGCATAACGGATGAGTTCATCCAGTTCATGTTCAAAGTCGAAAGCGTCATCGAAGTTCCGCTCCGGCTTCAGCTTCAGGTCTTCAGGAAGCAGGTGCTCGAGCAGGGCCAGGGAAAGGTCTCCGGCTTGCCGACCGACATCCTCGTCCAGGTATTCGTAGACTATGTCGTAATGCCCGCGCGGCCCGGCGGCGCGCGTCTTGCCAAAACTCACATCCGAGCCTGCCACCTTCTGCAGTTCGATCGCTACGTGCTCCATGACATGGCCCAGCCACGTTCCTTCGCCTTCGACCATGCGCCGCACGAACCCACCGGGGGCTTGATAGGAACAGCCATGTTCCCGAAGGCCGGGCAGATAGCCAAGGAGACGATCGATGAAGCCTTGGCCGAGGCGCCCGGTTGGCCACTCTTCAAGCACCCCCAGATCGATGGTGTACCGAATGACCGGGAAATGGGCATGAATATTGGGTCCTTGATAAGCGATGAGTGACTTGACTTCCATTTCATGACCTCCTGCAGTCTCGTTTCAGGTCATTGGTCTCCAAAGCCGCCGAAGTCCCTACAGCCATGGCCTGATCTGATGCGGTTGTGAGGTAGATGGGAGACGAAATTGGGGATCGTGCTCGCCAGCACTGTCCGGCAAGCCGCAAGCACCAACGTGACTCGACGGGCCTTCGCTTCGTTTTCATGCAGGGAATGGACTCGGCCAAGATGGCGGAACAGCATCGCCACGAAACGACTCCGCCTTGACAGCGCGTTGCCGAGATGAGCAGCACTAGCCTTCTTTCTCATTGGTCCTGACCTGGTCCGCTCGATGAGCGCGAGGACCTGACTGGACATGCTGCAGGGTGCCTTCACGTCGTGCTCCTGGCCGGTGGTAGATGTGTTAAACGGTCACCCACACCCTAACGCTCCAGCGTCATAACCTTGAACTGGACGAGAGTTATTACAGGTAAGACGCGCGCCACTTTGTAGTCGTCGCAACAGAGACGCACTCATGGGTGTTCCAAGCACGATGACTGCCCGGAACCATCTCCGACCGATCGGCCACTTTAAAAATAGAGGCATTTCCAGATAAAGCAACATCTCTTCCGTAATTTATCTTGCCGAATCCGAACGCCTATCGGCTCTCAGGAGCAAGGGACCCTGGCGAGCAACTGTCCTTGCGTCACGGCGAACGTGGCCCAACCGAGGAACCGCAGATTGCCCGCGCACCGTTGCTCCATGGCAGATGATTCGCCTGAACAACGTAAGTCAGATCATCCACCATCGTCCACTTCGGCGTGTCGAGACCGAGAGTCTCGTCCGGGCCGATCGCTCGATCGCTCGAATAGGCTGGCGGTTCCGCAAAGCCGACAAGAGAGTGCGATTAGCGACCACGCACGAGTGTCTGGAATGGCCGATGAAGCAACGTTCATCCTCGCGAATGGAATGGCCGCTTGCTGGGTGGATCGGACGTCTGAACGGCCGAACGATCATGTGGGCGAGTGACGCTTCCTGGCCGACTGCCGCCTGCTGGCGTTCAAGGCTGGATTGCGTCGCCGCCGAGGATCTGCATCAGGGTCTTCGCGTTGCGCTGCCCCTGGTCTTCCCAATGGTTGTTCTCTACACCGACAACCGTTACCGGCGACGCCGGAGGACCGTGAACGACCCGTTGCCGACAGTCGCGGTTTTGCAATCCGCGTGGCGCATTTGAGAGCACACCGGACATTCCGCGAGTGGAACGGGTATTGAATGATGTCGCGAGTCAAACCGACAATATTCCCTATCGGTTAAGTTTTTGCCAGCGACTGAGCAAGGTCATTAATTGCCTTTAATATAACAAGGGTATCTGCGTTGTTCGTAGGCCAGCCCTCCCAACGCGCGATCATATCGTCGACTGTTATCAGTAGCACCTTTTGGTCTTCAGTAAGATTGTCGGCATTACCAATCGCCGCTCTGTAGCGTTGTAACGATGTACGAATTCGATGACCAGAATATTGACCGGCCCCGCCAAAAAACCCTATTGAAGGATCAATCTGTCTCGCGGCTCGCTCATATTCTACAATTTCGTTTGCACGCGTGATACGTTCTTCATGCCATAAACGCTCAGCGATTTCAACTTCGGCAGCCGCCAGCACCTCAGACTTTTCCCCGACCATTCCTAATGCTTCAGTGATTGATTCGGTGATATTCAATTCACGTCCTGTTCTGCTCCGGTATTCCACCTTAAGTGGTCCTGGTAAATCTGTTTGAATTTCGCTAACCTGGCGCGTTTAACGCCGGGGTAGCGGATGAAGTGTGTCGTCGAACTGAGCGAAGCCGAGGAAATGACGTTGCAACAGCTGTCGATCAAT
>NZ_VZQN01000064.1:0-25759 GCF_014397645.1 Paraburkholderia sp. 31.1 | reverse complement strand
GGAAGCACGCCAAGCATCACTGGCGCCGCTTCGTCACTTGGACCAAGGAAACCATCGATGCCGAGGTCAAAAAACTGCTCGACGGATTCGGCTCAGATTTTCAAATCAGATTTTCGTGAACACTTAGCGCGTGGGTGGTTTCATATTCCGCGAAAGTCAAAATTAAGGCGATATCTCGAAACGAGACATTATCGCTACGATTTTTCGGAAGTCAAAAAAATATGCAATTGGTTGCATATTAAATTATCACCGGCGGTAATTGTTGCGTTTTCCGCTCGAAAACCCAAATAACGGGCTGCCGGATACGTTAGATAACCTGCTGCCTTACTGCCGTTCAAGCCGAACCGCCGGCGTATCGGCGAAACGCTCGAGCGCGCGATTGCCTTCCCGATGGGCTTCGGCCTCATCGATGAAGGTTGTTTCACTATATGCAACGACCTTGAAACCACTTCCGGCCGAGCGCGGAACGGTTATTCCCCAATGCCACCCGCCCTCCTGCTGGAACACATGGAGGGACGGGGACAAGCGTGAATCGTGTGAAGAAGACAATCTCATGACATGCCTCACCTTTCCAGACATCTGAAGCGACAACAACCTTCGATCAGTTTAGGCGTTATTTTGTTGCGTTGCAGCAAAAAATTGTTAGAGATTGCGTGTCCAATCCTGGAAAATGATCGGACGCGCCAACTCCAGCCCATGAGCAATGCCGGTCTTTCCAGTCTCGCACTAAATCATTACGTCTGCCGGTACGGCGATTTACTGTTCGTCGCGGCGCCGCGGGCGCATCCGTAAGCATTCCACGCGCCGCGCGAAATATAAAAGCCGCGCTCTACAAGCGCGGCTTCGCGGGCGTTTGCAAAGGCGCCACGTGTCGGCGCCTACCGCGCGGTTTATCCGTTGATCACATCCGCGCCCTTCGGCACCGTGAACTTGAATGCATCGGGCGGCAGTTGCGGATTTTTCTGGATGTTCGAGAACGTGAGCAGCGTCACGTTACCGAACACGTCGTGCAATTCCATCGCTTCGAGATTGCCGTCCTTGAAACCGATGCCGACGCGCTCGAACTGCGTGTCCTTCGCCTTCGGCGTCAGTTCGAGCCAGTCGATGCCGCCCTTCACGCCCGCGTCGCGCAGCGAGAAGTTCTTGTCCAGATCGTTGCTGCCGAACAGGATCGCCGCCGGGCTTGCGCCGAGCGCGTTGCCGAGCGGGCGCACCGTCACCTGGTTCAGATCCTTGTCGTAGACGTAGAACTTGTCGCCGTCCGCCTGCAGCAATTGCGAGTAGGGCTTCTCGTATTGCCAGATGAACTTGCCGGGCCGCGCGAACATGAACGTGCCGCTCGACGTGGTCGGCTTGGCCGGGTTCGCGGTGGACAGCGCGCCGCTCGCGCCCTGCGCCTTGCTCGGCGCGCGCACTTCCTGCTGCACGAAGGCGCCGCGCGCCGAATGGACCTGCGCGATGAATGCCTTCAGTTGCTCGGTGCCGCTCGCGAACGCGTGCGAGGCGACGAGCAGCGACGCACCGATCGCGACACTGCCCACGGCGCGCGCGATCTTGCGCATGCCGCGGGACACGCGCTCGCCGAGGCGCCCCGCTCGACGCTGTCGGGCATCCTGCTGCGCGATTGCTTGCATAGGTTTTTCTCCCTTGAATGAATTCGGTGATGGGCTGCGCCGGCTCGATGCACTCGCTGAACACAGAGTGACTGGCCCGGCGTCGAGCCGCAATGGCGCACCGGACGGTGCACGCGGCGTCGCTCGCGATGGCCGCAATGGCTCGTTACGGCTATTCCGCCTCGCGCGCCGGCGCCAGGATCTCGCGATTGCCGTTCGACGACATCGCCGACACCACGCCCGAATTCTCCATCTGTTCGAGTAGACGCGCCGCCCGGTTGTAGCCGATGCGCAGGTGCCGCTGCACGAGTGAAATCGACGCTCGGCGATTCTTCAGCACGACGTCGACCGCCTGATCGTATAACGGGTCCGACTCGCCTTCGGTGGACGCGGTTCCCGCCGAGCCTTCGTCGCCCTCGCCGCTCACGCCGCCTTCGAGAATGCCCTCGATATAGTTCGGCTCGCCCTGCTCCTTGAGCTTGTCGACGACGCGATGCA
This sequence comes from Paraburkholderia sp. 31.1, assembly GCF_014397645.1. Taxonomy (NCBI): domain Bacteria; kingdom Pseudomonadati; phylum Pseudomonadota; class Betaproteobacteria; order Burkholderiales; family Burkholderiaceae; genus Paraburkholderia; species Paraburkholderia sp. 31.1. The sequence goes on along the minus strand of NZ_VZQN01000064.1, from coordinate 23,648 downwards.
CTTCATCATCCGACACGAACGCGCCGTGCACGCGCACCGGCAAACCGCTGCCTGGCGGCAGATAGAGCATGTCGCCCATGCCGAGCAGCGACTCGGCGCCCTGCTGGTCGAGAATCGTGCGCGAGTCGATCTTCGACGACACCTGGAACGCCATACGGGTCGGCACGTTGGCCTTGATCAGGCCGGTGATCACGTCGACCGACGGACGCTGCGTAGCGAGAATCAGATGGATGCCGGCCGCGCGCGCCTTCTGCGCGATCCGCGCGATCAGCTCTTCGACCTTCTTGCCGACGACCATCATCAGGTCGGCCAGTTCGTCGATGACGATCACGATGTTCGGCAAACGCGTCAGCGGTTCCGGATCGTCCGGCGTCAGGCTGAACGGATTCGGCAGCTTCTCTTCGCGCTTGGCCGCTTCGTCGATCTTGTTGTTGTAGCCGGCGAGGTTACGCACGCCGACCTTGCTCATCAGCTTGTAGCGGCGCTCCATTTCGGCGACCGCCCAGTTCAGCGCGTGGCCCGCCTGGCGCATGTCGGTGACGACCGGACACAGCAGGTGCGGAATGCCTTCGTAGACGCTCATTTCGAGCATCTTCGGATCGATCAGGATCATGCGCACCTGCTCGGCGCTCGCCTTGTACAGCAGCGACAGGATCATCGCGTTGATACCCACAGACTTGCCCGAACCAGTCGTGCCGGCGACGAGCAAATGCGGCATCTTCGCGAGATCCGCGCACACGGGCTTGCCGCCGATGTCCTTGCCGAGACCCATGGTGAGCGGCGACGCGGCATCCGCATACACGGCCGAGCCGAGAATTTCGGACAGGCTCACGGTCTGACGGCGCTGGTTCGGCAGCTCCAACGCCATGTAGTTCTTGCCCGGAATCGTTTCGACGACGCGAATCGACACGAGCGACAGCGAGCGCGCGAGATCCTTCGCGAGATTAACGATCTGACTGCCCTTCACGCCCGTGGCCGGCTCGATTTCATAGCGCGTGACGACGGGCCCCGGATACGCGGCGACCACGCTCACGTCGACACCGAAGTCCTTCAGCTTCTTCTCGATCAGGCGCGACGTGAATTCGAGCGTGTCCGCGGAAATGGTTTCCTGCGCGGCTGGCGCGGGGTCGAGCAGCGCGATGGGCGGCAGCGTGGAGTCGCCGGGCAGATCGGTAAAGAGCGGCACCTGGCGTTCCTTCTCGACACGCTCCGACTTCGCCGGCGTGGCGAGCGGCGGCACGATCACTACGGGCTCGTGCTCCTCGATGCGCACGCGGCCCTTCTCGACCTTGCCTTCGCGCTTCACGGCGGCCGCTTCGCCGAGCTTGCGATCGAGCCCGGCCTCGCGGCGCAGCTTCGCGAACGTCACCGCGGAAATGATCGATTCGCCGACCTTCTCCGCGACCGACAGCCACGAAAAACGGAAGTACAGCGACAGCCCGATCCCGAGACCGAGCAGCAGCGCGAGCGTGCCACCGGTGAAGCCGAGCGCATGCGAGATGCCGCGCGCGACAGCCTCGCCGATCACGCCGCCAGGCGCGCGCGGCAACTGCACCTTCAGCGACCACATGCGCAGCGCCTCGAGGCCGTTGCACGACAGCAGCACGAGCATGAACGCGAACGCGTCCGCGAGCCAGCTGACGCCGCGCGGCGCGTCGTCGTCCTGCGGCTCTTCGTTGCGGGTGATGCGCTTGTAGTTCGCGGAGATGTGGCGGCCGAGCAGCACGATCCACCAGTAGGCGGACAGGCCGAACAGCAGCAGCAGGATGTCGGAAGTCCACGCGCCGACGCGGCCCGCCCAGTTCGAGATATGGTCGACCTGCGCGGCATGGGTCCAGCTCGGGTCGTGCCTGCTGTAGCTGACGAGCGACATCAGCAGGAACACGCCGAGGGCCACCTGCAGAATCCAGCGGATTTCGGTGAAGAGGCGCGACATGCGGTGCGGCAATGCCTGCGCGCTCGCGGTATAGGGAGCTTTTGCCATTGATCCTGTTGCCTGGGGTAGCCGGTTCAGGCTGAAACTGCCGCCGGGAACGCGGCCCGAGCCTCGCCGCGCACGGCTTCGGGCCCGATCCCGGCTAACGGAAACTTCGATCCGGGCTATTGTAAACGCTGTGTCCCACGCGAGGCTGTAAATGACGGTAACCTGGCTGTTTGACCACAGACGCATGCGCGAGGCGCGCTGAATTCGCCGTATCGCGCCGCGGGCTCGCCCCGAGCGCCCACGCCGCCACGCTATCGCGGCGATCAGAAAGCTTGATGGCGCAGCGGCACGCCCCGCCCTTTATAATGCCCGACTGATACCCATCTACAGTTTCAGCTCAAAAGCGCACGGCTACGCAGCGGCGAGCCGCGCGCCGTACAAGGATTCGATCATGCCCGCAACTGCAACGAAACACGCCAAGGTTCTGATTCTCGGTTCCGGTCCCGCCGGCTACACGGCGGCGGTTTACGCGGCGCGCGCCAACCTCGCGCCGGTGCTCGTCACCGGCATCGCGCAAGGCGGCCAGCTGATGACCACGACCGACGTCGAAAACTGGCCCGCCGACGCCAACGGCGTGCAAGGCCCGGAACTGATGGCGCGCTTCCTCGAGCACGCCGAGCGCTTCAATACCGAGATCATCTTCGACCACATCCACACGGCGAAGCTCGATGAGAAACCGATTCGCCTGATCGGCGATTCGGGCGAATACACGTGCGATTCGCTGATCATCTCGACGGGCGCATCGGCGCAGTATCTCGGCCTGCCGTCGGAAGAGGCGTTCATGGGCAAGGGCGTGTCGGCCTGCGCGACCTGCGACGGCTTCTTCTACAAGCAGCAGCACGTCGCCGTGATCGGCGGCGGCAATACGGCCGTCGAAGAGGCGCTCTACCTCGCCGGCATCGCGAAGAAGGTGACCGTGATCCATCGCCGCGACAAGTTCCGCGCCGAGCCGATCCTGATCGACCGTCTGCTCGCGAAGGAGAAGGAAGGCGTCGTCGAGATCAAGTGGAACCATGTGCTCGAAGAAGTAACCGGCGACAACTCCGGCGTGACCGGCCTGCGCATCAAGCACACGCAGAGTGGCGAGACCACTGACATCGCGCTGCAGGGCCTGTTCGTCGCGATCGGCCACAAGCCGAACACGGACATCTTCGCAGGCCAGCTCGAGATGAAGAACGGCTACATCATCACGAAGGGCGGCCTGAACGGTTTCGCGACCGCGACCAGCGTGCCGGGCGTGTTCGCCGCGGGCGACGTGCAGGACCACATCTATCGCCAGGCGATCACCAGCGCGGGCACCGGCTGTATGGCCGCGCTCGACGCGCAGCGCTATCTCGAGACCATCAACGAGATGGCCGGCGAGCACGCGATGAGCGCGGAAGCGGACCGCTGATCCGCGCCGCGCTGCCGTATGTCGAGACGAAGTCCCGACAAACGGGCGCGACAGTAAAATGACGGTGGCGCAGCGCTGCTGTCATTGGCTCACGAAGGCCGCGGCTGAAATGCCGGCGGCCTTTGTCGTTTTTGCCGTCTTGTCAATGTGCGTCGAGCGCGTTGGCAGCACCACCGACCGACCTTTCCGCCTGTATTGCCGACATGCCGAAGAATCAGCCCCATCCGAACGAACCGAAACGCCCGAAAGCCGCCACGCGTCCCGCGCCCGCAACGGCTGCGCCCGCCGTCGCACCGAAGCTCGATCGCGCATCGGGGCTCGCCGGACTCGGTGCGTTGCGTGAAGCGTTGAAGGGCGAAGCCGAGCGGCGCGAGCGCGAACAGGCGGCGACGCGAGCGGCGCAGCGCGAAGCGGCCGCCGACGCCGATCTGTTCCGCCGCGAGATCGGCGAAGTCGCGCCGCTCGCGATTCCGCCGCGCGCGACGCTCACGCGCAATCCCCCGCCGCCGCTGCCGGTGCAGACGCTGCTCGACGAGGAGGCGGTGCTGCACGAAGCGATCTCCGACGAATTCGACCCCGAAGTGCTGCTCGAAACCGACGAAACGCTGTCGTATTGCCGCCCCGGCCTGAGCCGCGACGTAGTGCGCAAGCTGCGGCGCGGCGACTGGATCGTACAGGCGCAGATCGACCTGCACGGCATGCGGCGCGAAGAGGCACGCGAGGCGCTCGCGGAATTCATCCGCGAATCGGCCAAACGCGGCCTGCGCTGCCTGCGCGTGATTCACGGCAAGGGTCTGGGGTCGATCGGCAAGGAGCCGGTGCTGAAGGGCAAGGTGCGCGCGTGGCTCGTGCAGAAATCCGAAGTGATCGCGTTCTGTCAGGCGCGCCCACATGACGGCGGCGCCGGCGCGGTGGTCGTGCTGTTGCAGCCGGGGTCGTTGCCGCCGCATGGGGCGAGCGCGAAGGTCTGAGGTCGATTTTTTCAGCCGTCGTTCGTCGTGGGGTAAACGGCCAGCCTGGCCGTCGCGCGGTGTGGCTCTCGTCGTCACCGCGTACTCGTGCTGTGCAACCGTCAAAGGTGATCGCGATGCCCCTGCAGCTTTATGCCCATCCGTTCTCGTCCTACTGCCAGAAGGCCCTGACCGCGCTGTACGAAAACGGTACGCCGTTCGAGATGCGCGTGCTCGCGCATGACGACCCGAAGGTCATGGCCGAATTGGCCGCGCTGTGGCCGATCAGGCGCTTCCCGGTGCTCGTCGACGGCGGGCGCACGGTGGTCGAGGCGAGCATCATCATCGAATATCTGGGCCTGCATTATCCGGGGCCTGTCACGCTGTTGCCCGCCGATCCGCGCGCCGCGCTCGAGGTGCGCACGATGGACCGCTTCTTCGACAACTACATTTCGACTCCACAGCAAAAAGTCGTGTTCGATAGCCTGCGTCCCGAAGCCGAGCGCGACCGGCGTGGCGTCGCCGATGCGCGCGCGCTGCTCGACACTTCGTACGCACGGCTCGACCGTCACATGGCCGAGCGCGAATGGGCCGCCGGCGACAGCTTCAGCCTCGCCGACTGCGGCGCCGCCCCGTTCCTGTTCTACGCCGACTGGACACACCCGATCGACCCCGCGTTCGCGCACGTGCGCGCGTACCGGCAGCGGCTGCTCGCGCGGCCCTCGTTCGCACGCGCGGTCGACGAGGCGCGGCCCTACCGGCCGCTATTTCCGCTGGGCGCGCCGGAGCGGGATTGAGCCACGAGCGGCGGTGGCAGTTGCGCGCGAACGAGACGCGGCAGACAACCCGTTTTGCTGGCTGTAGACTTCCTGTCGTGTCGCAAACCTGCCCCGCCCTTCTTCTGGCTCACCACCCACAAGGCACACCATGGACCGTTTCGAAGCGATGGAGATCTTCACGCGCGTGGTCGAAGCGAACAGCTTCACCAAGGTTTCGGAATCGCTCGATCTGCCGCGCGCGAAGGTCAGCCGCACGATCCAGGCGCTCGAGGAACACGTCGGCGTGCGGCTCCTGAACCGCTCGACCCGCCAGGTCAGCGTGACCGAAGACGGCGCATCGTTCTACGAGCGCTGCGTGCGCATTCTCGCCGACGTCGCCGATGCCGAGTCGTCGCTGTCGAGCAAGCGCGAGAATCCGGCCGGGACGATCCGCGTCGACACCTCCGGCACGCTCGCGCGCTCGCTGCTGCTGCCCGCGCTCGACGACTTCTACGCGCACTACCCCGCGATCGACGTGCGCCTCGGTCTCGCGGACCGCAACATCGATCTGATCCAGGACGCCGTCGATTGCGTGATCCGCATGGGCACGCCCGAAGAATCGAGCCTCGTTGCGAAGCGCATCGGGCTTGCGCGCATCGTCACGTGCGCATCGCCCGCGTATCTGCGCAAGTTCGGCACGCCGACCACACTGGCGGACCTCGGCGAGCATCGCGCGGTCAACTACGTGTCCGCGCGCAGCGGCAGGACCTTCCCGTTCGAATACGAAGTGGACGGCGAAATCGAGCGCGTCGCGATGGATAGCACGCTCGCCGTCAACGACGGCTCGGTGTACATCACGGCGGGTGTGTTGGGCCACGGCATCATCCAGCCGTCGCGCTTCATGGTCGCCGAGCTGATCGAGCAAGGCGCGCTCACGGAGATTCTCGGCAACTACACGAGCCCCGGTACACCGCTGTCGATTCTGTATGCGCATCGCCGCAATCTGAGTTCGCGGCTGCGCGCGTTTATCGACTGGGTCAGCGAGCTCGCGCGCAACAATCCGGACTTGCGTTTGCCCGAGGCGGCGTAACGGCTGCAAAAGAACAGAAGCCCCATGCGCAATTCAGCGCATGGGGCTTTTCTGTAGCGACGGATTCAGCGCTTAGGCGACGACTTACGCAATCCGCTCTTCATTCGCCGGATCGAACAACACCGCCTTCGACGTATCGAACAGCAGCGTCGCATTCTGCTCCGGTTGCGGGTTCGACGCCGGGTGCACGCGGCTCACCACGCGCTTGCCGTTGATCTGCGCGAACACCAGCGTGTCCGGACCAGTCGGCTCGATCACGTCGACCTTCACTTCGACCGGCTGCAGCTTCGAGTCGTCGCCGTGCGCACCGCGCGCATCGGTGATGCGTTCCGGACGCAGGCCGAGAATCACGTTGTTGCCGACGTGCGAGCGCACCTTCGCCGAATCGAACGGCAGCACCAGCGCCTTGCGCGCGACGCCCGTATCGAGTTCGATGCCGACGCCCGAGCCCTGCTCGACCAGCTTGCCTTCGATGAAGTTCATCGGCGGTGCGCCGATGAAGCCCGCGACGAACAGGTTCGACGGCGAGTCGTAGATTTCCTGCGGCGCGCCGAACTGCTGAACGATGCCGTCCTTCATCACCGCGATGCGGTCGCCGAGCGTCATCGCTTCGATCTGGTCGTGCGTCACGTAGACGATCGTCGTGCCGAGGCGTTGATGCAGCAGCTTGATTTCCGAGCGCATCTCGATGCGCAGCTTCGCGTCGAGGTTCGACAGCGGCTCGTCGAACAGGAACATCACCGGATCGCGCGCGAGCGCGCGGCCCATCGCGACGCGCTGACGCTGGCCGCCCGACAGCTGACCCGGCTTGCGATCGAGCAGATGCTTGATCTGCAGCGTGTTCGACACGCGCTCGACGATCTGCGTCTGCTCCCGCTTCGGCACCTTGCGGATGTTCAGGCCGAACGAGATGTTCTCGCGCACCGTCATCGACGGATAGAGCGCGTATGACTGGAACACCATCGCGATGTCGCGATCTTTCGGCGACAGGTTGTTGACCGTCTTGCCGTCGATCTGGATCTCGCCCTTGGTCACGGTTTCGAGACCGGCAATCATGTTGAGCAGCGTCGACTTACCGCAGCCCGAGCCGCCGACCAGAATCAGGAACTGGCCGTCCTCGATGTCGATGTCGACACCCTTCAGAACCGGCACCCCGTTCGGGTAGGTCTTGTACACGTCACGGATGGAAAGGCTTGCCATGCTGTGAATCCTCTAGTCTCTGGTACTGCTTGAAAACGTCTTGTCAGGCGACGACGGCACGCGTTCGGTGAAACGCCGTCGCTCCAGGGTGATTTAGCCCTTCACCGCGCCCGCGGTCAGGCCGCGCACGAAGTAACGTCCGGCGATGATGTAGACGAGCAGCGTGGGCAGCGCCGCGATGATCGCGCCGGCCATGTCCACGTTGTATTCCTTCACGCCGGTCGAGGTGTTGACGAGGTTGTTCAGCGCCACGGTGATCGGCATCGAATCGACGCCGGAAAACACGATACCGAACAGGAAGTCGTTCCAGATCTGCGTGAATTGCCAGATCAGGCACACCATGAAGATCGGCAGCGACACCGGCAGCAGGATCTTCGTGAAGATCGTGAAGAAACCCGCACCGTCGATCCGCGCGGCCTTCACGAGTTCAGCCGGCACGCTCACGTAGAAGTTGCGGAAGAACATCGTCGTGAACGCGATACCGTAGATCACGTGCACGAGCACGAGGCCGCTCACCGTGTTCGCGAGGCCGAGGATGCCTTCGAGGCGCGCCATCGGCAGCAGGATCGCCTGGAACGGAATGAAGCAGCCGACCAGCAGCATCGTGAAGATCGGATCGGCGCCGCGGAACCGCCAGTGCGTGAGCACGTAGCCGTTGAACGCGCCGATGATCGACGAGATCAGCACGGCCGGAATCACCATGCGCACCGAGTTCATGAAGAACGGCTGCATGCCGTCGCAACGCACCCCCGTACACGCGCCGCTCCACGCCTTGAGCCACGGCGCGAAGGTCCAGCTCGTCGGCGGCGTCAGCAGGTTGCCGGTGCGCAACTGGTCGATGTCCTTGAACGACGTCGACAGCATCACGTACAGCGGGAACAGGAAGTACAGCGCGAACAGAACCAGGGCCGCGTAAATGACGGCACGGCTAATCGTCATCTTAGGCTGCATTGCGGGTGCTCCTCGATTCCAGATACATCAGCGGCACGAGCACGGCCACTACGGTAGCGAGCATCATGATCGACGATGCCGCGCCGACGCCGAGCTGCCCACGGTTGAACGAAAACGTGTACATGAAGATGGCCGGCAGCGACGTCGACGTACCCGGACCGCCGGCGGTCAGCGCGACGACCAGGTCGAACGTCTTGATGGTGATGTGACAAAGGATCAGCAGCACGGAGAAGAACACCGGCCGCATGCTCGGTATCACGATCTTGCGGTAGATGGTCGGCAGGTTCGCGCCGTCCATCTGCGCGGCCTTGAAGATCTCGCTGTCGACGCCGCGCAAGCCGGCGAGGAACAGCGCCATCACGAAGCCGGTGGACTGCCAGACCGCCGCGATCACGATACAGAAGATCGCCCTGTCCGGGTCGCCGAGCCAGTTGAACGAGAAGCTCGTCCAGCCCCAGTCGTGAAACACCTTCTCGATGCCGATGCTCGGCGTCAGAATCCATTGCCACGCGGTGCCGGTCACGATGAACGACAGCGCCATCGGATACAGGAACACGGCGCGCAGCGCGCCTTCGTTGCGGATCTGCTGATCGAGCAGGATCGCGAGCAACAGACCCAGACCGATGCAGATACCGATGAACGGAATGCCGAACCAGCCGAGGTTCGCGGCCGAAGTCCAGAACACGTCGTTCTGGAACAGTTCGCGATAGCGGTCGAGACCCGCGAACTCCCAACGAGGCATCAGCCGCGAAGTAGACAGCGACAGATAGCCGGTGATTGCGATAAAGCCGTACACGAAGATCAGGCTGATCACGACGCTGGGTGCGAGCACCAGCTTCGGAATCCAGCGATCGGCAAGGGCCGCCATGGGCGACGTGCGGCGGGTGACGGTGGCCGTTTTCCCGTTCCCGCTGATGGAAGCAGTCACTACTCGACTCCTGCTGAAACTGTACCGTCGGGCTGCCCGTGCACGCATGGCGCGGGACCGCGACGGTCTGGGTGTGACTCCATGAAACCAGGGTGAGCCGCGTGGCGCCGGACTGCGCTGCGAACGAAAGCAGCGAGGTCCGATCCCCCACGGCCCGAAGGGCGCGCCCGGTGCTTCGGATGCAAGCCGCCGGGCGCAACACTTCGTACTTACGCTTACTTGGTCTTCGCTGCCTTCGCGAGAGCCTGAACCGCGGTCTTCGAATCTTCCTGCGAGTTCATGAACTTCGTGACGACGTCGGAGATCGCGCCTGCCGCGGCATCCGGCTGAGCCATGCCGTGAGCGAGCGACGGCACATAACCGCCGGCCTTGATCGCAATCTGCTCATCCGCGTACGACTTCTTCGCGCAGTCGTCGAACTTGTCCATCGGCACGCCGAGACGCACCGGGATCGAGCCCTTGTACAGGCTGAACTGCTCCTGGAACGCCGGCGACATGATCGTCTTCGCGAGCGCGAGCTGGCCCGGCGTCGCGGCCTTCTGGCCCTTCTGCTGGAAGAACACGAACGAGTCGACGTTGAACGTGTAGGCCTTCTCCGTGCCCGGCACCACGGCGCAGACGTAGTCCGTGCCCGACTTCTTGCCGGCGTTGGTGAATTCGCCCTTCGCCCAGTCGCCCATGAACTGCATGCCGGCCTTGCCGTTGATGACCATGGCCGTCGCGAGGTTCCAGTCACGGCCCGTGCGACCCGCATCGAAGTAGCCTTGGATCTTGCGGACCGTGTCGAACACGCCGACCATCTTGTCCGAGGTCAGCGTCTTCTCGTCGAGGTCGACGAGCGCCTTCTTGTAGAAGTCCGCGCCCTGCGACAGCACGACGTCTTCCCACAGCGTCAGGTCCTGCCAAGGCTGGCCGCCCATCGCGATCGGCTGGATGCCCGCGGCCTTCATCTTGTCGGCCACCGCGAAGAACTCAGGCCACGTGGTCGGCACCTTGCCGCCGGCCTTGTCCAGCGCAGCCTTGTTGATGTACAGCCAGTTCACGCGGTGCACCGAGAAGGGAGCGGCGACGTAGTGGCCGTCCGCGCGAATGATCTTGTCGATTTCCGGCGGCAGGTTCTTCTTCCAGTCGCCCGCGACCGAGTCGATTGGCACCAGCACGCCCTGCGAAGCCCATTCCTGGATCAGCGGACCCTTGATCTGCGCGGCGCTCGGTGCGTTGCCCGAGATCACCTGCGTCTTCAGTGCCGTCATGGCAGCCGCGCCAGCGCCGCCCGCGACCGCGAAGTCCTTCCACGTGTAGCCCTGCTTCGTCATGTCGTCCTTGAGGACGCCGACGGCCTTGGATTCGCCGCCCGAAGTCCACCAGTGCAGCACTTCGAGAGACTCGGCGGCCTGCACGGCCGACACGCCACACATCAGACCCGCAGCGCACAGAGCGCCCATGATCGCGCGAAATTTCATTGCTTATCTCCTCCAGACACCTGAACAAAAAAACGAATGGCCCCTGATGTCGCCAGGGTGCTGTGGTTGGTTCAAACAGGCAAAACACCGGCGATCGAGCACGGTCGGGCGCATGCGCGAGGGCATGTGCCGGCGGACCGATGTCCGGCCGCTGGACGCTCAAGAGGTGAGTGGTTCGGGATGCAACTGACTGTCTCCTCTTTTGATTTTTGCCTGCCCGCATCGCGCTGCAGACTCGAGGTACCTCATACGCCAACTCGACGCCAGCCTGACGTCGGCTGCGGGCAACGACCCCGCAAGCCCGTCGACTCCCCGGCTTTCCGTAAGGTCCGCCGGCACCCTGCTGGCGCGTACCGGAAGGCGTTGTCCCATTGTCCGTTAGCGTGCCGGGGACGCCCGCCGATTCGCAAAAAGCGCGCATTCCGTCAGTACAGCGCACGCTTTTTTCATCGAATTAACGCTACCTCTTGATTTGGATTGTAGTTAAACTACAATTCAGTGTCAAAAAATATTTTATCGGACTACGGTCGCTCTTCCGGGGCGCTGCGCGTGCAGTGTCCGATCAGCGCGGCGGCCCTTCAGGACATCGACGGAGACTCATGCATACCGACGCAAGCTTCACCTTCGTTCTCTTCGGCGGAACCGGCGATCTGTCGATGCGCAAGATCTTGCCCGCGCTGTTCGAGGCGCACCGCGCGGGCGGCATGCTCGCCGACAGCGGCAAGATCGTGGCGCTCGCGCGGCACGTCGAGGATCGCGGCGAGTATCTGCAGTGGGTCGACGGGCACGTCAAGCCGCATGTGTCGAAGAACGGCCTCGACGAAGCCGCGTGGACGAGCTTCCTCGCGCGCATCGAGTTCGTGAAGATCGATCTCGGCAATCCGGATGACTTCGCGCAATTGCGCGACGCGATCCAGGAGATGCCCGGCATCCGCGTGTTCTATCTGGCAACGGGTCCGTCGCTGTTCGTGCCGATCTGCCATGCGCTCGCCGCGGTGGGCCTGAACCACAACGCGCGCATCGTGCTCGAGAAGCCGCTCGGCTACGACCTGAAGTCGTCGAACGCAATTAATGATGCGGTCGGCGAAATCTTCGCGGAAGAACAGATCTACCGGATCGACCATTACCTCGGCAAGGAGCCGGTGCAGAACCTGCTCGCGCTGCGCTTCGGCAATGCGCTGTTCGAACCGCTGTGGCGCCGCGAGTGGGTCGAAAGCATCCAGATCACGATCGCCGAGGAACTCGGCGTCGAAGCGCGCGGCGATTTCTACGACAATACCGGCGCGCTGCGCGACATGGTGCAGAACCACCTGTTGCAGTTGCTGTCGATCGTCGCGATGGAGCCGCCCCACTCGATGGATTCCGACTCGGTGCGCGACGAAAAGCTGCGCGTGCTGCGCGCGCTCAAACCGGTCGAGCCGCAGGAAATCGGCAAGGTCGCGGTGCGCGGCCAGTATCATTCGGGCGTGATCCGTGGCAACACGGTCCCGGCCTACGCGACCGAGCACGGCGTGAAGCCCGATAGCTCGACCGAGACCTTCGTCGCGCTGAAGGTCGAGATCGGGAACTGGCGCTGGGCCGGCGTGCCGTTTTTCCTGCGCACGGGCAAGCGGCTCGCCGATCGCGTCGCCGAGATCGTCGTGAATTTCCGTGCGGTGCCGCATTCGGCGCTTGGCGCATCGGCGCTGCGCGCGGGCGCGAACCGCCTCGTGATCCGTCTGCAGCCGAACGAGACGATTCGTTTGTACTGTCTCGCGAAGCAGCCCGGCGAGGGTATGAACCTCGCGAGCGTATACCTCGATCTCGCGTTCGACCGGTTCTTCCGCGAAGGCCAGATGGAGGCCTATCAGCGGCTGCTGCTCGACGTGATCCACGGGCGCCTCGCGCTGTTCGTGCGGCGCGACGAACAGGAAGCCGCATGGCGTTGGGTCGAGCCGATCCTGAACGAGTGGAAGGCCTCGACCAAGCCGCCCAAGCCGTACGCGGCGGGCACGTGGGGACCGGCCGCGGCGAGCGCGATGCTCGCCCAGCACGGCACCTGCTGGCTCGAGGAAGAGAATTGAGTTTGATGAATTGATCGACGGCGCCGCGCGCGATGAACACCTCGGCGCGCGGCGCCGGCAACACCACCGACGAACTGAACGGAGTCGCGCCGGTATCGCGTCATGCGTTTGCAGGCCACCCGCCTTGCAGGCGTCGCGCGAGAGGAGTCAGGCTGATTCCGCAGACCTAACAAGAAAGCAGCACGGAGGAGAAGTGATCGAACTTCACGCTTTCGACGACCAGCGCGCCCAATCCGACGCGCTGGCGAAAGCGGTGGGCGACGCGTTACATGCGTCACTTGCCGCACAGGCGGCCGGCACCGGCACGTCAACCCCGCTCGCGCGCCCGGCCATGCTGGCCGTGTCCGGCGGCAGCAGCCCGCGTCCGTTCCTGCAAACGTTGTCGACGCAGACGTTCGACTGGCCCCGCATCGCGATCACGCTGGTCGACGACCGCTGGGTGCCGGAGACCGATAGCGCGAGCAACGCGCAGCTCGCGCGCGCCACGTTGCTGCAGAACGCGGCGCAACACGCGACCTTCTGGCCGCTCGTCGACACCACCCAGGATCTGCATTCGCACGTCGCCGCGCTGAACGCGGACGCGCGCTTTGCCGCGGCGCCCGACGTCGCGGTGCTGGGCATGGGCGAAGACGGCCACACCGCGTCGATCTTCGCCGACGCGCCCGAATGGGATCACGCGATCAACACGACCGAGCGTTTCGTCGCCGTGCATCCGGGCGCGGCGCCGCACGCGCGCGTGAGCTGGTCGCTGTCCGCGCTGAAGGACGTGAAGCATCTGTTTCTGCTGATCGCAGGGCCGCGCAAGATGGACGTGCTCAACGCCGCGTCCGCCGCGCTACAAAAAAATGCCATCTCGCAGCTGGCAAACGACAAGGGAGTGAGACTCGATGTCTACTGGTGTGCAAACTAAAGCTGTGCCGGGCGCGGTCCAGCACGCCGATGGACCGAGGCTGCTGGCCGACATCGGCGGTACCAATGCGCGTTTCGCGCTCGAGACGGGCCCCGGCGAAATCGGCTCGGTGCAGATCTATCCTTGCGCCGACTACCCGAGTGTCGCCGACGTCATCAAGAAGTATCTGAAGGACACGAAGATCGGCCGCGTCAATCACGCGGCGATCGCGATTGCGAACCCGGTCGACGGCGACCAGGTCAGCATGACCAATCACGACTGGACCTTTTCGATCGAAGCGACGCGCCGCGCGCTCGGCTTCGACACGCTGCTCGTCGTCAACGACTTCACCGCGCTCGCGATGGCGCTGCCCGGCCTCACCGATGCTCAGCGCGTGCAGGTGGGCGGTGGCCAGCGCCGGCCGAACAGCGTGATCGGCCTGCTCGGCCCCGGCACCGGCATGGGCGTGTCGGGCCTGATTCCCGCCGACGACCGCTGGATCGCGCTCGGCAGCGAAGGCGGCCACGCCACCTTCGCGCCCGCCGACGAGCGTGAAGATATCGTGCTGCAGTACGCGCGCAAGAAGTGGTCGCACGTGTCGTTCGAACGCGTGGCCGCGGGTCCCGGCATCGAGGTGATCTATCGCGCGCTCGCGGGCCGCGACAAGAAGCGCGTGCCGGCCAGCGTCAATACGGCCGATGTGGTCAAGCGCGCGCTCGAAGGCGAGCCGCTCGCGGCCGAATCGGTCGACGTGTTCTGCGGCATTCTCGGCACCTTCGCCGGCAATATCGCGGTGACGCTCGGCGCGCTCGGCGGCATCTATATCGGCGGCGGCGTCGTGCCACGCCTCGGCGAGTTCTTCGCGCGCTCGTCGTTTCGCCAGCGCTTCGAGGCGAAGGGCCGCTTCGAGGCGTATCTGCAGAACGTACCGACCTATGTGATTACCGCCGAATACCCGGCGTTCCTCGGCGTATCGGCGATTCTGGCGGAGCAGCTGTCGAACCGCGCGGGCGGCAGCTCGTCGGCGGTGTTCGAGCGGATTCGCCAGATGCGCGACGCGCTGACGCCGGCCGAGCGCCGCGTCGCCGAACTCGCGTTGAACCACCCGCGTTCGATCATCAACGATCCGATCGTCGACATCGCGCGCAAGGCCGACGTCAGTCAGCCGACCGTGATCCGCTTCTGCCGCTCGCTCGGCTGCCAAGGGCTGTCGGACTTCAAGCTCAAGCTCGCGACCGGTTTGACCGGCACGATTCCGGTCAGCCACAGCCAGGTGCATCTCGGCGACACCGCGACCGACTTCGGCGCGAAGGTGCTCGACAACACCGTGTCCGCGATTCTGCAATTGCGCGAGCATCTGAACTTCGAGCACGTGGAACGCGCCATCGACCTGCTGAACGGCGCGCGGCGCATCGAGTTCTACGGACTCGGCAATTCGAACATCGTCGCGCAGGACGCGCACTACAAGTTCTTCCGCTTCGGCATTCCAACCATCGCGTACGGTGACCTGTACATGCAGGCGGCCTCGGCCGCGCTGCTCGGCAAGGGCGACGTGATCGTCGCGGTGTCGAAGTCGGGGCGCGCGCCCGAGCTGCTGCGCGTGCTCGACGTCGCGATGCAGGCCGGCGCGCAGGTGATCGCGATCACGTCGAGCAACACCCCGCTCGCGAAGCGTGCGACGGTCGCGCTGGAAACCGATCACATCGAGATTCGCGAGTCGCAACTGTCGATGATCTCGCGCATCCTGCACCTCGTGATGATCGACATTCTCGCGGTCGGTGTGGCGATTCGGCGCGCGGTGCCGAGCGACGACGTCGCCGAGACGGTCGAGAAAGCGCGCGAAGGCGCCGACGACGACGCGACGGCCGTGCTCGACTGGCTCAGTCACGGCGCTGCTTCGTCGGCGCGCGACTGAGCCTCCGTGAACGGCTGTCCCGATCCGCTTGCGGTGAACGAACCCGCGGCGTGTGCATCGTCTTCGATGCGCCCGCCGCGGGTTTTCCTGTTTGGGGACGCGTAAAGCGACCGATAATAGGCGCTCTATCTCCTGGCCGAACCGCTTTGCCATGATCATCCGCCCGCATCTCCACTGGTTTCACATGCTGCTTGCGTGGCGCGGCTCGGTGCTGCCGCAGTTGCTGCCGCGGCTCCTGCTGATCTTCTTCATCTCGATCATTGCGCTCGCCGCGCACGATCATCTGCTGCCCGTCAGCCTGAACCTGAACTCGATCGCGCCGTTCTCGCTGGTCGGCATTGCGCTCGCGGTGTTTCTCGGCTTTCGCAACAACGCGAGCTACGACCGCTGGTGGGAGGCGCGCAAGCTGTGGGGGCAGTTGCTCAATGAGTCGCGCTCGCTGACGCGCGAGGCGCTGACGCTGCCGTCGCGCGAGTTGCCCAAAGAAGAAGCCGCCGCGTTTCTGGCGATACTGAGCGCGCTCCCGCATG
Source organism: Paraburkholderia sp. 31.1 (assembly GCF_014397645.1). Taxonomy (NCBI): domain Bacteria; kingdom Pseudomonadati; phylum Pseudomonadota; class Betaproteobacteria; order Burkholderiales; family Burkholderiaceae; genus Paraburkholderia; species Paraburkholderia sp. 31.1. Next base: position 7,534 of record NZ_VZQN01000064.1, on the reverse strand, counting down.
CGCTGCGTCATCAGTTGCGCAAGACCGAACCGCGCGACGACCTTGCCGCGCGGCTGCCCCGCGCACTGTTTGAACGTGTGATTGGATCGCGCTACAAGCCAGCCGCGCTGTTGCTGTGCCTCGGCGAATGGGTGCAGCGCGCGGCACGCGCGGGGGCGCTCGATCCGATGGCGGTGCTCGCGTTCGATCGCAATCTGAGCGGGCTGTCGGATGTGATCGGCGGGTGCGAGCGCATCGCGTCGACGCCACTGCCGTTCGCGTATTCGGTGATGATCCACCGCACCGTGTACTTCTTCTGCGCGTCGCTGCCATTCGGACTCGTCAATAGCATCGGCATTTTCACGCCGGTGTTCGCGGTGTTCGTCGCGTACACGTTCATGGCGCACGAAGCGATCGCGTCGCAGCTCGAAGAACCGTTCGGCACCGACGACAATGACCTCGCGCTCAACACGATGTCCGCGATGATCGAGGATGCGATGCGCGATCTGCTCGGCGAGCCGGCGCTCGCGCCGCCGCAGCCGCGCGAAGACCGTTATCAATGGGATTGAATGCGCGGTGGGCCGCACCGGTCGGCGGCCGTCAGTGATTGCCGGCCGTTTCGGAGAGCCGTTTGATCGTCGCGACGCGCGCGCCGATGATGTCGATACGCCCGTGCTCGTCGACGAGCCGCGTCGACGCCGTCAGATACGCGCTCCACGCGCGTTGCGCGTGCACGAGCGTCGGCCGCGATTGCGCCGGCATCTTCGATTCGAGCACACGGTAGTAGCGCTTCAGATCGAACATCGCGTGTTCGCAACGCGCGTCGGCGTTGCAGGCGCGCGGCCGGCGCGGCGCCGGACCGTTCGCATCGGCGAGCGCGCTGCGCAGCGCGAGCGCGCGGTCGCGCACCGGCTGCAGCTGCATGTCGGCTTCGGAAAGCACGTACATCGAACCCTGGGTCGTGGCGAAGACCGCGGCAAGCAACTGCTTCTCGGCATCGCGCGACGCGAGCCAGCTCGACTGGCTCCTTTCCCACAGCCTGCGCCGCGCGGGCGGCAGCTTCGCGAGCAACTGCTGGTACGCGTTGTCGACCGCGACCTTCCAGCCGATGCGCGCAGCGTCCATGCACTGCACCTGCCCCATCGTCGTCGACATGTCGGCGCGCGCGAGACACGCGCGCATCGACGCGTCGATCGGATCGGCGGCGGCCACCTCGGCATGCGCCGCCGGACTCGCGATGCCGCCGAACACCACCGTGCCGGCCGCCAGCGCGAAGGCCAGCACGCCGGCCCCGCGCCGCCAGCGGCCGATCGCTGCCAGGCCCGGCAGAAACGTCACCCACCCCATCGTCAGATGCGCACGCAATCGACGAAGTATTCGATGCGCCCGTTGACCATTTCGCCGACGAGCCCGTGGATATCCGTATGGAAGCCCGGGAAGCGCTCGTTGAACTCGCGCGCGAAACGCAGATAGTTGACGATGGTCCTGTTGAAACGCTCGCCCGGAATCAGCAGCGGAATGCCCGGCGGATACGGCGTCAACAGGATCGACGTAACACGGCCTTCGAGCTCGTCGATCGGTACCCGATCGATCTCGCGGTGCGCGAGCTTCGCGAACGCGTCGGACGGCTTCATCGCCGGCTCCATGCTCGACAGGTACATCTCGGTCGTCAGACGCGCGATGTCGTTCGCGCGATACACGCTGTGGATCTGCTGGCACAGGTCGCGCAGGCCGACACGCTCGTACATCGGATGATGCTGCACGAACTCGGGCAGCACACGCCACAGCGGCTGGTTGTTGTCGTAGTCGTCCTTGAACTGCTGCAGCTCGGTCACCATCGAGTTCCAGCGGCCCTTCGTGATGCCGATCGTAAACATGATGAAGAACGAGTACAGGCCCGTCTTCTCGACGATGATGCCGTGCTCGGCCAGGTACTTCGTGACGATCGCGGCCGGAATACCGGTTTCGCCGAAGCCGCCGTCCATGTCGAGACCCGGCGTGACGATCGTCGCCTTGATCGGGTCGAGCATGTTGAAGCCTTCGGCGAGCGGGCCAAAGCCGTGCCACGCGTCGTTGGGGCGCAGCATCCAGTCGTCGCGCGAGCCGATGCCTTCCTCGGCGAACTGGTCCGGACCCCACACCTTGAAGAACCAGTCGTCGCCGTATTCGGTGTCGACCTTGGTCATCGCGCGGCGGAAGTCGAGCGCTTCAGCGATCGACTCCTCGACGAGCGCGGTGCCGCCCGGCGCTTCCATCATCGCCGCGGCCACGTCGCACGACGCGATGATCGCGTACTGCGGGCTCGTCGACGTATGCATCAGATACGCCTCGTTGAAGCGATGCTTGTCGAAGCGGCTGTTCTTCGAATCCTGCACGACGATCTGCGACGCCTGCGAGATGCCGGCGAGCAGCTTGTGCGTGGAGTGCGTTGCGTACACCATCGCGCCGATGCGCGGACGGCCCGCGCCGATGGCGTGCATGTCCTGATAGAACGCGTGGAATTCGGCGTGCGGCAGCCACGCTTCGTCGAAGTGCAGCGTGTCGAGCCATTCGCCCAACATCTCCTTGATCATCTCGACGTTGTAGATCACGCCGTCGTAGGTGCTTTGCGTGATCGTCAGAATGCGCGGCTTCAGGTTCGGGTTCTTCGCGAGCGCTTCGCGCGCGAACGGGTTCGCCTCGATCTTCTTGCGGATGTTCTCCGGTTCGAACTCGCTGCGCGGAATCGGGCCGATGATGCCGAAGTTGTTGCGGGTCGGCGTCAGGAACACCGGGATCGCGCCGGTCATCGTGATCGCGTGCAGGATCGACTTGTGGCAGTTGCGGTCGACCAGCACGATGTCGCCCGGCGCCACCGTGCCGTGCCAGACGATCTTGTTCGAGGTGGAGGTGCCGTTGGTCACGAAGAACACGTGGTCGGCGCTGAAGATGCGCGCGGCGTTGCGCTCCGAGGCCGCGACCGGACCGGTATGGTCGAGCAGCTGGCCCAGTTCGTCGACCGCGTTGCAGACGTCGGCGCGCAGCATGTTCTCGCCGAAGAACTGGTGGAACATCTGGCCGAGCGGGCTCTTCAGGAACGCGACGCCGCCCGAGTGACCCGGGCAGTGCCACGAGTACGAACCTTCTTCCGCGTACTGCACCAGTTCCTTGAAGAACGGCGGCGCCAGCGAGTCGAGATACACCTTCGCCTCGCGGATGATATGGCGCGCGACGAACTCCGGCGTGTCCTCGAACATATGGATGAAGCCGTGCAGCTCGCGCAGGATGTCGTTCGGCAGATGGCGCGAAGTGCGCGTTTCGCCGTACAGGAAGATCGGAATATCGGCGTTGCGGCGGCGCACTTCGGTCACGAACGCGCGCAGCGCGACGATCGCGGCGGCAAGCTCGGGCGTCTCGCCTTCGACGACCACGTTATCGACGTACGGCAGCAGCTCGTCGTCGTCGATCGACAGGATGAAGCACGACGCGCGGCTCGACTGCTGCGCGAACGAGGTCAGATCGCCGTAGCTCGTCAACCCGAGCACTTCCGCGCCTTCTTTCTCGATGGCTTCGGCCAAAGCCCGGATGCCGGAACCCGAGATGTTCTCGGAGCGGAAATCTTCGTCGATAATGACGACGGGGAAACGGAACTTCATGGGCGATTCTCCAAAAAGAAAACGACCGCTGCGTTACGTAAAAAGCGCAGCGGTCACCCGAATAACTGGTGGGTCAAGACGCTGCCGGCGTCACGTTTTCGGCAATGTGACGCCGTGCTGACCTTGATACTTGCCGCCGCGATCCGCGTACGACGTTTCACAAATCTCGTCGCTTTCGAAAAACAGCACCTGAGCGACGCCTTCGTTCGCGTAAATTTTCGCAGGCAAAGGTGTCGTATTCGAGAATTCGAGCGTGACGTGGCCTTCCCATTCCGGCTCGAACGGCGTCACGTTGACGATGATCCCGCAGCGCGCGTAGGTCGATTTGCCGAGGCACACGGTCAGCACGCTGCGCGGAATACGGAAATACTCGACCGTGCGCGCGAGCGCGAACGAGTTCGGCGGGATGATGCAGACGTCGCCCTTGAAATCGACAAACGACTTCTCGTCGAAGTTCTTCGGATCGACGATCGTCGAGTTGATGTTGGTGAAGATCTTGAATTCGTCGGCGCAGCGGATGTCGTAGCCGTAGCTCGAGGTGCCGTAGCTGACAATCTTCCGGCCGTCTTCGGAGACGCGAACCTGATCGGGCGCAAACGGCTCGATCATCTTGTGCGACTCGGCCATGCGCCGGATCCACTTGTCAGATTTGATGGTCATAGGTGAGAGCTGCTCGACGTGAATATCAGGTGTGACGAAAGATAGATGAAAACGGCCGGCGGCGGCGCCCAGCCGGCAAAGGCCGCTTATTTTACGCGATCACGGAGACGCTGCCGCAGATGGCGCGAGGCGCGCCCGATGAAGGGGGTCCGCCGACTGGCACGACGCCGTTGCAGGGCGGGCGCGGCGAAAGCGCGCTCGCGCTTCACTGCTGGCGAATCACGCCGCAGGCGATCGCCGCGCCTGCGCCATGCTGAGGGTAAGCGTAGGGATCGGTCGCATCGCGGTGGAGCAGTACCGCGCGCTGCAGCACCGAGCGGATGCCGTCGAGCGACACGTCCGGCGCGACGATGAAGCCGGTGGCCACGCCGTTCGCGTCCGCATGGATGTTGCCGAGATCGCCCTCGACGCGCGCGCCGGCCTTGAGCCGTTCGGCCGCCGGCGAAAACACCGGACCGGCGCTGGAGCCGTCGGCGGCGTTGCAGTCGCCGCGCTCGTGCACCTGCAGCGCGTGGTCGCTATTGGGCGGCAAGCCCGTGAGATTGTAGGTGACCTGGACGCCGTCCGAGCGCTCGATAAAGGTCACGAGACCGTGCGCCTGATTGCCCACGGTGGGCAGCAGTTGCGCGTCGGCGCGCTTTTCCTGTGGTCTCAGGAATACGCCACAGCCGCTCAACAGCACACAGCCGGCAGTCAGGACGATGAACGCATGTACCGCGTGCCCGTCGATTCGTTTTCCCATGCGATCCTCTTGTCGGCCTGGCGGCTGCCCCTGCGGCCGCCGAGCCGAACTCGTGAAGTCGACATGATACCGCGAGAGTTCGTGAAAATAGGGATCGAGATCACCCCTAATCCCTCGCCCGAACGGCCGCTCAGGTGTTCTGCACGACGATGTTCGGAAACTTCGAGCTCATGTCGCGCGCGCGTTCGGCGATATGCACCGCGACCTTGCGCGCGATCGAGCGATAGAGCTCCGCAATGCGCCCGTTCGGGTCCGCGACGACCGTGGGACGGCCCGAGTCGGCCTGCTCGCGGATCGTGATGTCGAGCGGCAGGCTGCCGAGCACCTCGACGCCATACTCCTTGCCCATGCGCTCGCCGCCGCCGGCGCCGAAGATGTGCTCCTCGTGCCCGCAATTCGAACAGATGTGCAGGCCCATGTTCTCGACGATGCCGAGAATCGGGATGCCGACCTTCTCGAACATCTTGAGGCCCTTCTTCGCGTCGAGCAGCGCGATGTCCTGCGGCGTCGTGACGATCACGGCGCCCGTAACCGGCACGCGCTGCGCGAGCGTCAGCTGGATGTCGCCGGTGCCCGGCGGCATGTCGACGATCAGATAGTCGAGTTCGTGCCAGTTGGTCTGGCGCAGCAGCTGTTCGAGCGCCGAGGTCGCCATCGGGCCGCGCCACACCATCGGGTTGTCCGCCTCGATCAGGAAACCTATCGAGCTGGCCTGCACGCCGTGGCCGGTCATCGGGTTCATCGATTTGTCGTCGGGCGATTCGGGACGACCCTCGATGCCGAGCATGGTGGGCAGCGACGGGCCGTAGATGTCGGCGTCGAGAATGCCGACCGCCGCGCCCTCGCTCGCGAGCGCGAGCGCGAGATTCACGGCGGTCGTGCTCTTGCCGACGCCGCCCTTGCCCGAGGCAACCGCGACGATGTTCTTCACGCCGGGCAGCAGTTTCACGCCGCGCTGCACGGTGTGTGCGGCAATCTGTTGCGAAACCTCGACGCGCACGTTCGCGACGCCGGGCACCGCGCGCAACGCGTCGGCGAAGCGCTGGCGGATCGCGTCGAACTGGCTTTTCGCCGGGTAGCCGAGCGTCACCTGAAGGTTGACCGCGTCGCCCTCCACAACCACGTTGCGGATGCTCTTCGCGGCCGCGTACGGCGCGCCCGTGTTGGGGTCAGTGACGGCCGCGACGGCGGCGTCGACCAAAGCCCGATCGATACTCATTGATACTCCGTGGGGAAGAGGTGCGGCGCGGCGAGATGGACCGATCGGCCACGCGGCGGAATTTGCAAGAAATTGTTATGCGGCATTGCGAAAATCGAACGTGCCGGGCACCCTTCGGGGCACGCGGGACGCCGTAGGGTCGCATCACCGTGTGTTTCAGGCACTATTGTAGTGTCTGACGGCACACGGTGCCCTAAGACCCTTCTTCGCTGTAGGACCGTGCGAAGCAAGGCGCAGGAATCGTTCCCGAACTTTCTGGGTGGTCGGTGCATTGCCGTAATGTTCGCTGCATAGACTGACCGCCACCCGCTAGCTCATTCGCACTCGAAAGGAAACCAAAATGAATGCAAGAATCATGACTCGCGTGGCCGTATTCGCCGTGGCCGGCTCGCTGGTGGCAGGCTGCGCAACCCAACAGGGCACCAACACAGCAGTCGGCACCGGCGTGGGCGCAGGTGCCGGCGCGGCGATCGGCGCGATCTTCGGCGGCGGCAAGGGCGCGGCGATCGGCGCGGCCACCGGCGCCGCGGTGGGCGGCATCACCGGCTACAACTGGGACAACATCCGCAACCGCATGTCGGGCGCGACCAAGGGCACCGGCACGCAGATCACCGAGCAACCTGACGGCTCGCTCAAGCTGAACATCCCGAGTTCGGTCACGTTCGACACCAGCAGCTACGCGATCAAGCCGTCGTTCGCACCGGTGCTCGACCAGCTCGCGCAGACGCTGCAGCAGAATCCGGAAGTCGTCGCGTCGGTCGTCGGCCATACGGACAGCACCGGCTCGCTGCAATACAACGAGACGCTGTCGGTCAATCGCGCGCAGAGCGTGACCGGCTATCTGGCGCAACGCGGCATCGCGCCGCAGCGCCTGTCGGCCACCGGCATGGGCCCGAACCAGCCGATCGCCGACAACAACACCGAAGCCGGCCGCGCGGCCAACCGTCGCGTCGAGATCTATCTGCGCGCCACGGCCCAGCACGCGACCCAATAAGGGCAAGTCTCAAGGAGAAGGCGCCGCCGGGCCGGCCGGGCTTCAGCCGCACGCGCCCGGCTTGCGGGCGGGACGAGCCGCCGGACCGGTTTGTCGACGGATCGAAAAAATTTCGAACTCTGCGGAAAATCTGCGGTCTGTCTTTACGGTACGTGTCTGGCGAAGCCATCACGTCACCATTCTCCTCTTGTCGTTGTTGCTCCGGGGTTTATCGACCCCGGTTTTTTTTTGCCCGCGCGGTTTTGCACCCCGCTTCGCCAGGCATCCTTCCTGGCGGTCCCCCACCGCAGCGCCCGCCCCCATCC
>NZ_VZQN01000063.1:0-26840 GCF_014397645.1 Paraburkholderia sp. 31.1 | reverse complement strand
TTGCTACGCGCTTCTTTCAGACCCCGCCTCACGACGACGCCCTTGCGCTTCGCTAATCCTTCACCACCATCAGGCTGGATAGGGGACTTTCACCCCCGAGCTGTTGAGCATGCTCGGCACACAACAAGAAAAGACGGCATTGAGCCGCCTTCTCCGCCAGTGATCGACGCCGGTCAGTGCCAGCGAGAAGCGCTGCCGCGCCCGCCGGTCTCAGTCGTCGGTTGGGAAGCCTCTCGGCTGATCTGATCGAGGACGTGCCACTGCCCGCATAACGCGGTTTGCCATAGCCGCGCTTCACGCATCGTCCTTCCCCGTGCGCGCGACGCTCAGCAGTTCTCTAACGCGTCGCGCGAGATTCGACAACGGGCCGCCGGACCGCGCGACGGCCTGCTGTCTGTGTGGCATACATTGCAGATCGTGCCAGTCGTCATCGACCGCTCTTGCGTGAGCGTCGGCGCCATACGGCCATTCGACCACCACCGCGCGCAAGCGGGCGGCGCGCGAGCTTCTGTCGGCGCGATCGATATACGCATTGATCTGCGACGCCTCGTACCGCGCCGATTCCTCCGAATCGACGGCAATGAAGTCGTTCAGTCCTTCGATATGGACGCACCATAACTGTTCGCTCACGTCGCGTCTCCTACTACGTTTTTTTGGCCTGCCCGATCAGCCCAGTGACAGCCGTGCAAACTCAGGTTCGGCCCTCAGCCGTTCCCAGTTCAGATCAGCGAAGCACGGGCCTTGCGTCGCCTCGCTGAATTTGACGTCGTTGTGCTTGCCGTTCCACTCCATCACCTTGACCTGGCCGTTCGCGTCGACCGCGAGATCCCAGCCGATGCAGCGCGCAAACGGAATCTTCCTGTGCAGGCGTAGCACGGTGGCCACGCATTTCTCGAAACATGGGATCTTCAGGCCCGCAAAGCGCGCGCCCGAGTCTGGATGCGCGTCCACCGCGGCCCAGTCGCTCATATACCCCTCGTCGCACAGTTCGCCCGTTTCGAGTTCGACCGGCACGCATATCTCGCGATCGCTCAGCACATGCGTATCGTCCGCTCTGCCGAGTCGCAAGTAGCAGGCCCGAATGGAAATGCGACCGGCCTCGTCCACCACGGTCGTGAAGCGCAATGTCGCCACCGGCTTCGCAGCAAACGTAGCGAACAGACTGTGCTGGTTGATGAACGTCTGAATCACGCCATTGCCGAGCGACCTGATGACCGCGGGGTCGAAGTTGGCACGGTCGAAGAAGTAGACACCGTTGCCCTGTCCGGAACCGTCGAGCTTGAATACGACGCGTTCGGTATGCTCGAACACGACGTCTGTCAGATCGCGCTCGGGCACCACGACGCCTTTGTCGGTAAAGAACAGCCCATTGGCAAAGTACGCGACGTCCGGCAATTCGTCGCCGTCGAAGATCAGCCGTGAAATCGGCTTGAGGCTCGAAATCTTGCCGTACCAGCCTTGCATTTGCGGCACGACGACGATGCCGTAGTAGTTGTCCGGAATCCAGCCTTCCTTGAAGGTGCCGCAAAACGCGGTATAAACGCGCAGCCAGGGTGCGTAGACCGGGTCGCCGAACACGTCTCGCGCATAGGTGTCCGCGAGCCGCAGTTTGTTCGGATCGGTCTTGCCATACCTGCTTTCGAGTCGCTCCAATATTTTTCTCGCCTGCAAGTCATGATCGTGGTGAAAGCGGTAAAGCGAGACCCGCTTCGCAGATCGTCTTACTATGTTTTCAACTCCGGATAGCATCATGCTCAGTACGCGTTTGGATGATGAAGCCCCTTGAAAATCGTGGCCAGAATGATCTTCATGTCGAGCCAGAACGACCAGTTGCGCAGGTAGTACAGATCGTGTGCGACGCGGCCCTCCATCTTTTCCAGGCGATCGGTTTCGCCACGATAGCCGTTGATCTGCGCCCAGCCGGTAATGCCGGGTTTGATCCGATAACGGTGGATATAGCCCGATACGATGTTCTGATAGAGATCGTCGTGTTCGAGCGCATGCGGGCGCGGCCCCACCACCGACATATCGCCGCGCAGCACATTGAAGAACTGCGGTAGTTCGTCGAGACTCGTGCGGCGCAGGAACGCGCCGACGGTCGTGATGCGTGGATCGTCGCGCGTGGCCTGTTCGAGAATGCCCGGCTTCTGCTCGTGCAGGCGCATCGTGCGGAACTTGTAGATCGTAAATACGCGGCCGTCGGCGCCTTTGCGACGCTGCGTGAAGAACACCGGCCCGCGCGAACTCAGTTTGACGGCGATCGCGCAGCCCAGCAGTATCGGCGAGATCGCGATCAACGCGACGAGCGCGAACAGACGATCGAACAGGTCTTTTTGCACCAACGCCTTCGGCGGCAGCGGCGACGCGGCAAGATTGATCGTCGGCAAGCCGAGCAACTCGGTCATGCTGCCTTCGAACAGCGCAAGCGAGCGCACGTCGGGCATGAAGCGCACATTGATCAGGTCGTTGCGAAACTCCGCCACCAGCTTGAGAATCGCGCGCTCCTCGGTGAGCGGCAGCGCCAGCCACACTTCGCCGATCTGCTGTTCGCGCACGTAGCGAGCGAATGCACCCTGTTCTTCGAAGACCTGCACCGACGAGCGCGGCGGAATGCAACAGCCGGGGTGCAGGTTATACAGCGCATTCGCGCGAAAGCCGGCCGCGGGCGACGTCTCGATCTTATGGATGATCTCGTCGCAATGTTCGCCGCACGCCGCCACCGCGACCTGCTGCAAGTTCATCCCCGCATGACGCATGCGCCCAAGCAACGCATGCGTGACCAGCCGGCCGGCCATCATTGCCGCGCCCGAAATGCCGGTCCAGTACACGAACCAGAGTCGCGACACGAAATCGATCCGGTGCAGCGAGAACATCAGCACCATCGCGCAGGCCTGCACGACGAGCCAGCCGAGCGCTACCTGGCTCGCCAGCACTCTCTTCGAGCGGCCACGCCACGATTGGTAGACGCCGAGCGCCGGAAAGACCGCGAGAGCGAACGCCGCGGCAAAAGCGACGAAGGCGAAATAAAAGCTCCGTTGCGAGCCGCCGTCGAAGCGGATCTGGGAGGCCGCAAATGCCCCAGCCACGATCATCGCGACGTCGAACGCTCTCGCCAGTAGACCAGTCAGCAATCGCATCACAGCCCCCTCATAGGACGTAGCAGGTCGACTCCGTCGCATCAGCCGCAACGCCCGTACTTGTCGTCGAAACGAACGATGTCGTCTTCGCCGAGATAAGTACCCGACTGCACCTCGATGATCTGCAGCGGCACGCGGCCCGGATTTTCGAGCCGATGGCGAACACCCAACGGGATATAGGTCGATTCGTTTTCGCCAAGAAGAAACTGCTCTTCCCCACGCGTGACGTGTGCGGTTCCACACACCACGACCCAATGCTCGGCGCGATGATGATGCATCTGCAACGACAGACGGCCGCCGGGCATCACGACGATGCGCTTCACCTGAAAGCGCTCGCCATGATCGATCGAGTCGTAAAAGCCCCACGGGCGACGCACTTTTCTGTGCGCATCGGCCTCCGGCGACTTCTCGGCCCTGATCCGCGACACGAGTCCCTTGATGTCCTGCACATGCGAGCGATCCGCGACGAGCACAGCGTCGTCGGTTTCGATCACGATCATGTTGTTGGTGCCGACGCAGGCGAGAAGCCTGCCTCCTTGCGAGCGTGCGTAGGTCGCGGTGGCCCCTTCGAACAGTACGCGGCCGCTGGCCGCGTTACCGCAGTCGTCCTTCTCCATCGCTTGCCATACGGCATCCCACGAGCCGAGATCGGACCAGCCTGCTTCGAGCGGCACCACCACGCCGGAAAACGCCGACTCCGGTTTGCCAAGCTGTTCCATCACCGCATAGTCGATCGAGTCGGACGGCGAACCCAGGAACCCCTCGGCGTCCGGCATGATGCATTCTTCAGTCTTCTTCGCGTCGCGGTATGCCTGAACGCAGGCCGCGTGCATGTCCGGCTGAAACTGCTCGATGATGGAGAGCCAAACCGCCGCTCGCACGACGAAGATGCCGCTATTCCACCAGTAATTGCCCGACGCGACGTACTGGGCCGCGAGTTCCGTCGCGGGCTTCTCGACGAAGCGCTCGATGCGGCGAGCGCCGTCTGGCAACGCGTCGCCGAGCCGGATATAACCGAAGCCCGTGTCGGGCCGTTCGGGCGGTACGCCTAGCGTGACGATCGCGCCGTCGCGCGCCTGCCTCGCGGCGATGTCCAGCGCGTGGTGAAGCGCTTCGAGATTCGCGATCGCATGGTCGGCGGGCATTGCGACCAGAATGGCGTCTTCGTCTTCCGCGCATGCCGTCAACGCGGCAAGCGTCAATGCCGGCGCCGTATCGCGACGCGCGGGTTCGACCACGATCCGCGCGTGCACGCCGATCTCGCGCGCCTGTTCGTAAGTGGCGAAATAATGCTCGGTTCCGCAGACGATCACGGGATCGGCCGCGACGTTCCATGCGCCATCAAAACCCGCCATGCGCCCCATGGTTGCTTGCAGCAAAGTCTGATTGCCGATCACGTCGATCAGTTGTTTTGGAAACTGTTCGCGCGACACCGGCCACAACCGGGTGCCGGAACCACCGGCGAGAATCACCTGCACGAGCGTCGGCAACTCCGCCTCGGCAGAATCCTGTCGTATCGTTTCGACATCCGCTGCGGCTGCTGCCGCGGTAACCTTGCCCATCGCTCACTCCTTCGCATTGAAACCGGCTCGGGAACGCGTTTCCCTCGAGGACACCGCATAACGCGGGGCGCCGCGATCCACGCAAATACCGTCTGATGTGATTTATGACAGGCGTCCGCGTCAAACGGACCAGACCAGTAGTTCAGTTCGCAGTGAACGACGCATGCGCCTACGGCGAATCCGGCTCGATCGGGAAGTACGGAAACGACTGGCCGAATCGCAATGGTCTGCTCGACAACGACGACCGGAAAACGATTGAAACGAAAGATCGAATGCGGCAAACGACCTGCATCGGATCTAGTCGACATCGTGCCCCGATGAATTCATCATAGTTAGACCGCATTGCGACGCAGCCCATCTGGCGCGAAGCGCGGAAGTTTTGGCGGTGCGCGCGGACTTGATTTAACAAGCTTGCGAACGAGCTTGCACTTCTATTGCAGGGCGCACGATTGGAAATCAGCAGCGACACGTGCTACCGTTTAATGAACGTCCCGTGGCATTCATGTCAAAGATAAACAGCGGCGTGATCCCCGCGCGGCCCACACTGTGAGTTTTCCGCTGTTCCAATCTCGCCATCATCCAGCGCATGGGCACAACCCCAACCGGCGCGCCATTCGTTTTTCTGGAGTTGCAATGGCCTATATTTCGCTAGTCGCACTTTTCCTGACGGTCACGAATTTCGTGCCCATCAGTGCGATCGGCTTTGTCCCGTTGCTATTGCTGGCATGGCGCTTTTACGGCCGCAGTTATCCCGCGTTCATCGCGCCGCTTACCGCTTTCACGGTGCTCGCGACGGTCTCGACGCTGCTCTATGATCCGCAGTCGTTCCTCGAGTTCGACTTTTATCGGCGCGACGGCAATTTTTTCATTTCCTATGCGCCCATTTTTGCCGGTTTCGTGTATGCGCACCGCTGGGATCTGCACAAGGTACTGCGTGCGCTGTTCATTTTCGCGGTCATCATCAATCTGCCGATGTACGTCTACTACATCGCCACGAACGGGCTGTTCAGCATCTTCGTTAATCCGGCCGACAGTTTCGGCAGCTACTTCATTGCGCGCAACGCAGCCGGCGGCTTCCTGGCAATGCTGTTCTGTCTCGGCATAGCGTGCTACCTGCAAAAACGCAGCAAGCTGCTGATCGCGCTGCTCGCCTGCAATGTGCTGATGCTGTTTTCGACCTACAGCCGTGGCTCGCTGCTTGGCGCGGCGGCCGTTCTGCCCTATCTGTACTTTGGCCGCAAGCGCTGGATTCTCGGCACGCTGATAGCCGCGCTGCTGCTAGCCTCGGTCGCCGTCGCGATCTACCATACCCAGCCGAACGTCGACTACATGGGCTATACGTTCGCGATTCACGCCAATGACGCCAAGGTCAACAACCTCGACATTCGCTACGAGTGGTTGTGGCCGCGAGCGCTCGCGTATTTCGTGCAAAGCCCGCTCGTCGGTCTCGGCTTCGGCTCCTTCGACGACCACATCGGCAGCCTCACCTCGTACTTCCATCTGTTCGCGGTGCCGTCCGACATAGTGATCGAGCACAGCGACTCGCACGCTCACAACTCGTATCTGAATATCCTCGCCGAGCTCGGCGTAGTGGGCTTGACGCTGATCCTCGCGTTCTTCTGGAGACTGATCGAGTGGAGCAGGCAGGGGGCGGCGTATACCGCGTTGATCGAGGGGGGCCGCCAGTTCGCGGCGTTCCGCTTCGTGGAGATTTCGTCGGTTTGCCTGCTGGTGATGTCGGCAACCGAGCATCGGCTCGTTTCGCCGTCGAATGTATTGATTCTTTCTCTGGTGATCTCGCTGCTGCTAGCCGCGCGTCCGCTGGCGACAACCGCATTCAGGCCCGGCCCGCGCGGAGCGCGCAAGGCGGGCAACGTGGGCACCCGAGCTGCGCAGCCCGTGCCCCAGCGCCCGACTCAGGGCGTAACGTCGGCAAGATGACGTTCTTCGGCCGGCAGCGACTGACTCGGCGCATAGGGAAGAAACTGTTCGACGCACGCATACGGGAGCCGCGCGTCGACGAAGCCCATCAGGGCCTTCTTGAAGTTCTCCGACGAAAACCGCTCGGCATTCTTGCGGCACACGCGTGCGTCGAATAGGGCTGCGTTGCTCTCGAACCGGGTAACGGCTTCGAGCAACGACGCGGTGCTTTGCTCACCGAAGAAAACCCCGGTGGGTCGCTCGAGCGGCAATCCCACCACCGATTCGAGCGCGCCACCGCGGCCGAAGGCGATCACCGGCGTGCCGCATGCCTGCGCTTCAACCACCGAAATGCCGAAGTCTTCTTCCGCCGCGAACACGAACGCGCGCGCGCGCCGCAAATGATCGACCAGCACATCGGACGGCTGATGCCCGAGAATCTGGACGTTGTCGCCGGCCACCGCTTTGATCTTCTTCATCTCGGGACCGTCGCCGATCACGACCAGCTTGCGTTCAGGCGTTTGCGAAAAGGCCTGAACGATCAGATCGATACGCTTATAAGGCACCATCCGCGACGCCGTCACGTAGAAATCCTCTTTCTCCGTACCAATAGGCATGTTCACCAGATCGACCGGCGGATAGATCACGGTCGATTCGCGCTGATAGGCCTTTCTGATACGCCGCGCAATGAACTGAGAATTCGCGACGAGATGATCGACGCCGTTCGCGGAGCGCGAATCCCAGCCTCGAATGTAATGAAGCAGCACGCGCGCCAACGCGGAGCGCAGCCCTGTGTCGAGATGGGATTCACGCAGGTACTGATGTTGCAGATCCCACGCATAGCGGATCGGCGAATGAATGTAGCTGATATGCATCTGGTTCGGCCCGGTCAACACGCCTTTCGCGACCGCGTGCGAACTCGAAATGACGAGATCGTAGCCTGACAGATCCACCTGCTCGATCGCAATCGGCATCAACGGTAGATAGGCGCGGTATCGTCTTCGCGCAAACGGCATCTTCTGGATGAATGACGTGTTGACGGACTTCCCCTTCACGCAATCGCGGTCTTCGAGAAAATCGACAATCGAAAAGACGTCCGCATCCGGGAAGCACTCGATGATGTTCTTCAATACTTTCTCGGCGCCGCCGGACACTACCAGCCAATCGTGAACAATAGCGACTTTCACTTCGACCTCCTGTGACAATCCACCCAAACTCCCACACACTCACGCGCCACTTCAATCGTCCTTTGCGCCGCCCGCCTGCGTACTCAGCCCGCACACCACCCGCACCCGCTCGAGCGCGCGCTCGGCGCCGGGCAACAGCCCGACCAGCTCGAGGCGAATCAACACGCTGAGCAGCGTCACCGACAGCGCCGCTTCGCCGATCACCCGAGCAGAGGCCATGCCAATCGCGCCAAAACGCGGCGCGAGAACGAGCGCCGCTGCGAGATTGACCAGCGCCGAGGCGACGCCGGCAATCGCAAGCACCCGGTCTCTCCTGCGCGGCACGAATACATAGAGCGCGACGAACTCGTTGAAAGCCGCGAACGGGAACATCCATGCAAACACCTGCAACACGTGCACGCTCGGCTCGAACGCGGCGCCGAGAATCAGCGGCAACACGAAAGGCGACAGCGTCAACGCGCCGCACAGCACGAGCACGCCATAGCCGAGCAGCAAGATGGCGCCGCGCCGCGTCGTGACATGCGCGCCCGCCTTGTCGCCCTGTGCGAGTTGCCGGGTTATCGTCGGAATAAAGACTTGCGCCGCGGGGGCCATCAGGCTGAGTCCGATCGTCGCGAAACGCTCGGCCGCGCCGAAATAGCCGACCTCCGCGGGCGTCGAGAACAAGGTCAGCAAATACGTCGACGATGCCGTCAGCACGACGGAGCCGGACGAATAGCAGAACAGCATCGTCGACCGGCGCACGAGCGGCAGGACACCGGCAAACGCCAGACGCGGCCAACCGAGTTGCCACGTCGTCAAACCGTAGGCAATGATCAAGGACGCAATACCCGCAATCAGCAGACTCGCCAACACCCATACGGCATCGTTCGGTCCTTTGACGAGAGTCAGCACCAGCACGAGACTCAGCGCGAAGCCGAACACTTCGATCATGATCGGCGTTCGAATGTGTTGCCGCCCCTGAAACAGCCAGCCGAGATTGCATGCCGACACGATACCTAGCAAGGTCGCGAGCAGGCCGATCAGCGGCCGCTCCGACAGTAACGGTGAACAGAACGTCGCAATGATGCCGATGCCCGCGCCGATCACGGCGAGTGTCAGCCGCGCGCTGACATGCAGCGAATAGATCGCATTGCATTCCTGGGTCGACTGCGCTTTCGCCACCTCGCGCATGCCGACGAAGGTAAAGCCGAAGCCGACGAGCATCCATATCACGTTCATCAGCGACATCGACGCGAGTACCCGGCCGTATTCGGCCACGCCGAGCACCCGGCCATAGAACGGCACGACGATCAGGAGGTACACGTACCTCATGAAATAACCGGCGTAAACAAATACGATCAGGTTGGCGCTCGTTCGTCTATCCATGCCGTCCTCCTTCGCCTCAGCGTCCTGCGACGCGACGGCGCGCGAGCGGGTTCGCGATATAACGCACCGCGAAATCCGACAGCGGCGAATAAGGCACGAGACACAGGCTCGACAGTACGAGCGTGCCGAGCTTCTTCTTCAGGCTCCAGAACGGATTTGCAATGATCGTGTGCAGATAGCTGCGCGAATCGAGGATCATCCAATGCCAACGCCGGAACAGGGTCGCGCGATAAACGGAAGAGCAGAATGTCGCTTTCTCGTGTGAGAAGTCGAGAAATGTTGCCGGTAGTTCTATGTCGAGCCGATCTTTGGCGATATTGCGCAGAATGGCCCAGCGCATGTTGAACGCGCGCGGTGCTTTCGTCAGTTGTTCCGAGTTCGCGAACGACACCGTTTCACTGCCCGCGTTATGCACCCGGTAGCCGCCTAGCGACTTCGACACGGTAGCGATCGGTCCAGCCAGCGCGACGCCATAGATCGCATAAAAGTCCGCGCCATAGCGATTCACGCCCTCTTCGGGAACCGGGAAGATCTGCTTGAGCGCGCTCACCCGGTAAGCATTGCCAGACGCGGGCGGGGACGGATAGAGCCAGCCGCCGCGCAGCAGCCTGCCGCAGTCGTGTGGCGGCTCGCTATTCGGCACGTAGGCGCCCGTCAATGCGCCTTCGTTGTCCATCACGTCGAGCCGGAATTGCACCTTGGCCCACTCGCCGCCCTCGAAAAAGCGCATGACTTCGGTAACCGCGGATGGGTACAGCACGTCATCGGAATCGAGAAGGATCACGTACTCGGTGGTGAGCGACGCGATTGCATGGTTGTAGGCGGATACTTGCCCGCCGTTTTTCTTGCACAACGTCAGTACGCGATCGCCATAGCTTTCGATGATCGCGCGCGAACCGTCGGTCGAGCCATCGTCGACGACCATGACGGTGGTCGCCGGATAATCCTGCGCGAGCGCCGAGTCGATCGCCGCGGCCAGATAGTGCTCGTAGTTGTAATTGCAAATCGCAATGGTGACCTGCTTCATGATGTGTCAACGCTATCCGTCAGGTTCGATCCGCCGGCTCCCGGCGGTCGTCATGCTCGCGAAATATCGCTATGCCACTGCCTGCGTCACACGACGCACCACGAGATAAGCCAGATGTTTGGGCGGATTATTACCAGCGCCGTTCACCTGGTCGGGTACCTTGAATCGCACGTTCATCAAATCGTTGTCCCAACTCAATGCAACCTTGTCCGCTGCGCTCGCCTCGCCGCTCAGCGCATCGATGAAATCGACCTGCACCGCGTGCGAGCGCAGCGGCTCCAGCCCGCCGATGGAAACGTTCTGCCAGCCCGCGTTGCTGCTCACCTGCATCACGAGGTCGTTGCCGGAAAGCAAGGCATTTGCAGCAACACCCGGACCGCATTGCAGCGGCTTCGAAAAACTCGCCAGATGCCCACCCGCTGTTTGATGCAACACGACCAAGCTTCGACCGGAAACGTTGTAGGTTCGTTCAGGCGGACCGGGATGCGTGAGACGAAAAGGTTCATAGCCGTCCCAGTGATAGATCATCGACAGGTACTTGTTCGGGTCGTCCCAATTCCTGCCGAGCGCCCACACCGCGAAGTCGAAGAAATAACGCGGCAAATAGTGCGGGTCTTTCATGTACTCGTTGCCGATCTCCGTTTGCCAGATGCCGCGCGCGGGACCGTTCTTCACATATCGCTGGTACAGCGATTCCATATCGGCAACCGGCAAGTAGTGCGTGTCGACGTAGTCGACCCAATCGAGCATGCGCTCTTTCAAGACCGGACTGCGATATTCGAGCCAGCGGTGGAAGTTATCGAGGCCGCCCTGGTCCGGCCAGCCGCCATACACCACATATGCGCGATAACTGCGAATGATGCGGGCCGCCGGAATATGAATCCGCTCCACGTAATCCTGCATCGCGCGCTCATACGGTTTCGAGCGTTTTTCGTCCTTGCTGAACTCCGGGCCGTGCCAGAACACGGACTGAGGCAAGCCGCCGGACAATTTGCCGGCCGCCTCGTTCCAGATCTGGAAATAGCGCAGGTTATAAGGCGGCGCCGAATACTTTCGCACCACCGCGTCGACATACTGCTTCCACACATCCACGTCGACGGGTGCCGAATTGCTGTCGCCGGGCACAGTCGCATTCCATCTCGGCGTATAGCCGAGCATCAACAGCGAACCGATTCCATTGCGTTCGTTTCGCAACAGTGCCGGCGGCAGATCGATATCGAACGCCGAGCTCGTTTTGTCGATGCGCATCGCCTCGCCGGGCCGATCAGGTTGACCAGGGCCGACCGTGTCACGGCCCCAGCTAATGCCCATCGCTCGCCACATCTCGATGTCGGCTTCCGATCCGGCCCAGCCGTTCGTGCCGATCAGATCGGTCATTATGCGGGCGCGCGCGTTTGCGGGCGCCGGGTCCGGCACCAATGCGAGAGCGGGCCGCAGACTCGACAACGGCGCGGCCGCACCCGCCGCCAACGCGGCGAGTGCGCGCAATGCACGTCTTCTGCCAGCACGGGTCTTCATGCGATCCATGTTCGTGCCCACCCATCGCTAGCTCGCGGACGCGCGCGGCGTCAGTTCGGGCAGCCGCTCGCCAGTCTTGACATCGAGGATTTCGAGCACCGTTTGCGCCGCGCGCTCCCAGCGAAACTCGCGCGCATGCAGCAGCCCCGCGCTGCGATAACGTTGGCGAAGATCGGCGTCGCTCATCATCTGCGCGATCTTTGCGGCGATGTCGTCCGCGGAGGTCGCGTCGCAGTACATTGCGGCATCGCCGCATGCTTCCGGTATCGACGTGCGCGCCGACGCGATCACCGGACAGCCGCAATACATCGCTTCCAGAGGCGGCAGGCCGAAACCTTCGTACAGCGACGGAAACACGAGGCAGCCAGCGCTCTCGTACAGTGCCTTCAGCTCCGCGTCCGACACGAAACCTGCCCACACGACCTGCCGCGAATGCACAGGATGCCCGACGCCTGCACCGCTGAAGATGCGCGGATACTGTTTTCCCACGATGACGAATTTGACGTCGCGCAGATGCCCGAGCCGCACGATCGCATCGAGCACGCCGCGCAGATTCTTGCGCGGATCGAGACTGCCGACGATCACGCAATAGGCGTCCTTGTTCAATTCGAGCCGTTGCAGCACCGATGGGTCGGCAACGATCCGGTCGAAATGATCCGCGCCGGGCGCCACCACTTTCACGCGCGATTCGTCGATTTTCAGGTGATGGCAGATCCGCATTTTCGAAAACGTCGAGACCGTCAGAACGATCGGATGCGTGCGCGGCAAGAGCGCGAAACAGATGCGATACCAGAGCCGGAATTTCCTCGAAAAGCCCTGCGGCACGTCAAAGACGGCCATGTCGTGAACCATCACGACCTGACTGTGCTTGAACAGCGGGTTCGTATTGCACAGACTCAGCAGCGTGATGCCGCGGGCGGCGACTGGCAGCGTGATCTGCTCCCACAGCGTGCCGCGCAGCCACGGAAAGCGCCGTTGCGGTTTGAGCAGCGCCCCCGGCTCGACCGCGTTTTGCGGCACGAACACTTCCGGTTCGTCACCGGGCGCGGCGCGCATCTGCATGGCCCGCGTCAGCTCATACGCAACGCGTTGAACCCCCGTGATGGACTGAGAAGTAAACTTTCCGTTGATTGCAAAGGCCATCTGGTTCTCCGTTTTACGCCATCGCGAACGCGCTTTACCGCGTTGGGGTCTCCACACGCTCAGGCGCCTCGCGGCGCTTGCTGTCCAACGTCGTTTTCGCCGAAATCGCTGGCATAGTTCGTTTCGTAGCCATAGCTCTTCGTGCTTCGACGCAGCGGAATGCCGTTGAACACCGCGCCCGCGATGCGCCCTTCCGCGCGTTCCACCTTTCTGAGCGTGTCGGCGATCTCCTCCTCGCTTTGCATGCCCGAGCGCAGCACGAGCAGGGACGCGCCCGCCTCGTTCGCGACGATCGAGGCGTCGGTGACCGCGAGGAAAGGCGGCGTATCGATGATCACCAGATCGAACTGGCTCGACAGCCGCTCGAGCACATCCTTCAGGTGCGGCCTCATCAGCAGCGCGGCGGGGTTCTCCGGGCGCACGCCGCATGACAGGAACGTCAATCCGTCGATGCGGGTCGAGCGCAGCGCATTGCGGAGCGGCAGGCGTTCAGACAGAACTTCGGAAAGGCCTCCACGATTGCTCTCGTTGAATAGCGAGGCGAGATGACCGCGTCGCATGTCGGCATCGATCAGCACCACCCGTGAGCCGATTTCAGCGTGCAGGATCGCCAGATTCGCGGCGACGAAGCTCTTGCCGGCCGATGGCGTGGGCCCGATGATCATCACGATGTTGTTGCGTGCATGCGCGAGATCGCGCGTGACGGCGGTCCGTACGCTGCGCAGCGCTTCGACCGATGTGTCGTGCGGAAAGCGCGCGGCGAGAATCCTGTTCTGGACGCCGGAATCGAACTGAATCTCGTGCAGACTCTTCTGCATCGGCGGATGGGCGCGCCCGGCTGTTGCCGGCAGCGATTTGCGCCCCGCGGTCGCATCGCGGTCGAGCAGCAGTTGCTGATGGCTGAACAGAATCTCACCAAACACCGGCACGCTCATCTGGCGCTCGACATAGCGCGGGTCGGTCACGCCGATCATCACGTGGCGGCGCATGAAGACCAACACGACGCCGGACACGATACCGAGCACCAATCCGCCGCCGAGCACGAGAATCGGCTGTGGCATGACCGGCATATGCGGTCTGATCGCGCGATCGAGAATATGCGCGCCGCCCGTCGTGCTGGCGCGGCGCACCTGCAATTGCTCGGCCTTCTGCACCATGCCGAGATACACCGTTTCCGCGACCTTCTGCGCGCGGATCAGATCGACGCTCGCGCGTTCCGACGCGGGCATGCCGTTGAAATGGTCGGAGAATTTCGCTTTCGCATCTTTCAATTGCGCCAGTTGCTCGTCGACGTTCTGCACCCAGCGGCTCTGTCCCGTATAGCGCTCGAGCATTTGCGTGCGCTGCAATTGCAGCGCCGCGATCTGCTTGTCGAGATCGAGGCCGCCCTGCAAATAGGCTTGCGCCTCGTTGGTCGGCTGCATCGATTGCGATCTCGAGCGGAAGTTCTTCAGCGCTTCCTCGGCTTTTCGCAGATCGCCGAGTAGACGCGGGAGTTCGCCGTCAATAAACGCGAGCGTCTGCGTGTCGTTCGCTTGCCGGCTCGCCACCGCGGACGCGAGGTATTGCTCTCCCAATGCATTGGCGATGGCCGCGGCTTTGTCCGGACTCTTGTCGCGGTACTGGATTTGCATCAGCCCAGAGTCTTTCACCTTGTCGCCAATCTTGACGAGACTGGTGAAGCGCTTGATGGCATCGAGCTCATTCCAGCGGATCACCTCGAACTTCGTGCCCGGCCGCGCAGCGAGTTCCTTCACGAGCATCGACACGCCGTTCTGCTTGAGCGGCATGCCGACCGTGCCACTCGCCAGCAACTCGCCGGACGGGCCGTGCAATTCGAAGGCGCCATTGTCGAGCGCGGTCAAGGTCAGCTTCTCTTCCTCGAGTTCGCGCGGCACGTCGAGCGCGGCGATCTGCACACGCTCGCCGCCCCATGCA
This sequence comes from Paraburkholderia sp. 31.1, assembly GCF_014397645.1. Lineage (NCBI taxonomy): Bacteria > Pseudomonadati > Pseudomonadota > Betaproteobacteria > Burkholderiales > Burkholderiaceae > Paraburkholderia > Paraburkholderia sp. 31.1. Next base: position 12,040 of record NZ_VZQN01000063.1, on the reverse strand, counting down.
AACGATTTCAGCCCGAGCCACGGCGCCGCGGGCTGTCCCGGTGTAGCGAATTTTTCGGCGATGTCGCCGAGAACCGGAAGCTTGTGCGGCTTCACCGAAATGTCGAAACGGAACTGGTCCATCACCGGCTGCAAAACTGCACGGCTTTCCATGACCGCCATTTCGGTTACCGAAGACGGCGTCGGTGGCGGCAACAGTTCCTGGTTCTGCAACGCGAGTCCGAGGGCATTTGGCTCGGGTGGGTCCACGCGAATGATTACGTCAGCGGAATAGATAGGCGTGGCGATCAGAAGATACGCGACCGCGAACGTGAGGACGACGACCGTCGTCACCACGATCTCCCAGATGTGGTCGCGCATTAGCGTGAGCATCGCGCGGGCACTGAGTTGTCTACGCTCGGTATCAACAGCGGGATAGAGCGAGTTTTGCGGATAGTAATCCACCGGTCTGATCCTTGCAGGTTGATGAAACAAAACGATCGGCGATCGCTTTGCGTCGCCACGTCGCTATTTATGCCGCCGGCCGGATAGACCCTCGATTGGCTGGCAGCACGGCGAAGCGACGTGCTGTGTCGGGTTAGGTCGGGGAGCCGTGTTCGGGACCTCTCGAACTACGGAAGGCTACACACCTATTGCTTATCCACCGCGGCATTGCCGATTGTTCTTCTCACGAATCAGCAAATGCGAAGCCCGCCATTCACGTAATCCGCGATTGACAATTTCTCTCTCGATGTTGCGCTGAAGCATAGTCCGCAAAGGATCGAGGCATTCGCCGGCGGCCCAAAGTAGGGTGCTATTGGCCGATAATGCGGAGCCTTTTACAAATGAAACAGAAGCCGGAAAGGCTTGTTGCGATCTGCAATTGCTGTAACAGAGTAATACGACAGGCATCGTACATCGCGACAGAACGCCAATTGCACGGCTCAAGTGCCAGGAATGCCCTTGTTATCCCGCAAATCGCGCCGAATCCAAGCCACTCGGCGCATTCCGCCGATGCCCCAGCACTGCGCTTGCAAGAATCGCGCTAATTGATCGGGAAAAAAATTCCGTGCAACGTTAATTGGTAGCACGCATTTCTGCGAATAGCGAGGTAAGAATTTCTTGAATCCTGACGATTACGCCAAAACACCCACGCATGCCGGCCAAGCTCGTCTCGCCCAAATCGATGCGCTAATCTCAATGCGTAGATTTTCCTGACTGGAGAAGCTCGCGTGATGAAGCACATTGGTCTATTCGTCTTTCAGGATTGTTCGATGGCAAGTACCGGCGCGATCGGCGACGCGTTCCGGCTTGCCAATGAGTTCAGGAGAACGGCTGGCGAAGAGGCGCCATACCGGTTTACCGTGGTATCCGACGGCGGCGGTCTGGTGACCAGTTCGTCCGGCATATCGATCTGGACGCAAGGCCTCGAACGCTACTGCCTCGCTGATTTCCACGCGCTCTTCGTGGCCTGCCGCGACGTCACCGAAGTCGCGGAATCCAACGACCGCTTTCTGTCGTGGATCTCGCTGCAAGGATCGATTGCATCTTTCGGCATGCAACAGGGTGCGAATCTCGCGGTCGTCTGCAACGATCCGCTGCAATCGATCGTGCCGATTTTTCTGTTCGACGACAGCGGTGACGCCGCGCGCACGCAAAGCAATGTGACGCCGACCGATCTCGCGCTCGCGCAGATCGAACGCGACATCAATACCGACACTGCCCGCAAGATCGGCCGCATCCTGCAAAACGGCTACGCCGAGAAAAGCCGCTCCGAGTTCGACGACGTCAACATCACGACGACGACGGAGAAGATTCGCGAATCGGCGCGCTGGATCAAGGAAAACTACAGCAAGGCTATTTCGGTTGCGCAGGCGGCCGAATCGGTGGCGATGAGCAAGCGCAATTTCCAGCGCCGCTTCAAATGCGAGTTCGGCATGACGCCGCTCGAATATCTGCTGCGCACACGCTTCGAGATCGTTCGCTCGATGCTGAAGAACACCGATCTGCCGGTCGACAAGATTGCGCGCCGCTGCGGAATGGGCGACGGTAATCGGCTTGGGCGGCTATTCAAGGAGCGCTATGGCATGTCGCCGACGCAATTCCGCGCGCAACAGCATGTGGATGCGGACGAACGCTGGCTGACGCCGGAGGAAAGCTGGAGTGCCGCGACCGAGATGTTGCGGCAAGCGCCGCTGACGCTTTGATTTCAATTCCCGTTACTCCGAGGACGACTCGTCGACTCGACCGCAAAGGGATTAGAACATGACGATCATCAAATCCGCCGAACTGGCCGCGCAGGATGCGGCCGTCGCGCCGAAAAACATGGCCTCCCTACAGTCCGGTGACAGTGCTCTGGCCGCGCCCTGCCGGCAGCCGGGCTTGCACACCGGTGCGCATGCGGCGCACGGGCAATCGCCATCTGCCGCGAGAAAAATCAAGGAAGCGGCGAAAACGCTATTGCCGGACGCCCTTTTCTTAAGCCTGTTACATCACAAATGCATTGGCCGCTATCCGAACCTGATTCGTCCGGTGACGTTCAATGAGAAGATCCTGCAGCGCAATCTTCATCCTGATCCGCGCTATATCGACCTGACCGACAAGCTTCTGGTGCGGGAATATATTGCCCGGAAAATCGGCGACAAGCATTTGATACCGCTGATCGCAGCGCCCGATGCATTCACGCCCGAAGTGTTCGACGCACTGCCGGATGCTTTCGTAATGAAAGCCAATCACGGCAGCAGCTACGTCGAAGTGGTGAGAAACAAATCAGAGACCTCGTTCGAGAAGCTGAAGAAGCTCGCCGACCAATGGTTGCGCAGCGAATTCTATTACGTTGGGCGCGAGCGGCACTATCGGACGATCGAGCCGCGCGTTTTCTTCGAGCAGTTGCTGCTCGATCGGCGCGGCCAGATTCCGGCGGATTTCAAAATGCACTGCTTTGGCGGCCGTCCTGGCGGGCCGATCATCTATATCCTCGTGATCTCGGATCGATTCGGCAACGCGACGCATGGCGACGTGTACGACGCCGACTGGAATCACCTCGATATCGCAATCGGCGACTACAAGCGCAGCGCGTTGCCCGCTCCGCGCCCGCCGCATCTACAGGCCGTGCTCGATGTCGCGGCCCGTCTGTGCGAAGACTTCGACTATGTGCGCGTCGACCTGTATGCGCCGGACGACCTCGTTTATTTCGGCGAACTTACATTTACGCCCGGCGCGGGCGTGCTGCCCTTCACGCCGGACAGTATCGATTACGAGTGGGGCAAGCTGCTGGCTTGAATCCGCTTTCATTCGTAGCGTTTTGCGTCCGCCATCCGATCGGGCGTGCCGGTCGGCGCTTTCAGCGTTTCGAAGCCGAGCATGCGCTCGCGCAAAGAGATGGAGGCGGAAAAGGCAAGGACACAAGCCTGGGCGGCGAGCGCCGCCCGCCATCAAGCCGGCGACATGCCGTTTTGCAGCTTTGCGCCGTCGGCCTCGCGCGAGGCCAGAAACGCCAGCAACGCCTGCGCTGCTTCACGCTGGCGCGCCACCGTGCAGATCGCGGCGGTGAAAGTCGTGGTGGACTGGGTGGCGGCCGGAAGCTCGCCGAGCACGTCGATGCCCGCCACGTGAATCAATTCGCTCATCTGCTGAAAGCCGAGCGCGACTTCTCCGCGCGCGACGAGCGTGCCGACCGGCACACCCGGCGGCGCCTTCACGATACGCGAAGCGATCTGCCCGGCAATGCCCCAGCGTTCGAACAGCTTCAGTAGATGCGTGCCGCTGGGCCCCGACGAGTAACCGATGCTGCGCGCACCGAGAATCGCGTCGCGCAGCGCTGCTTCGGACGCGATTTCCGGGTGCGTTTCTCCGGCCGCGACCGCGACCGCGATGCCCGAGCGCGCGAGCCCGACGCGGCTCGCCGCCTCGACACAACCCGTCACCACGAGCCGCTCGATCGCGTCGGCGGCAAGCACGACGATGTCGAAGACTTCGCCATCCTCGACCCGGCGCGCCGCATCGACGCCGCCGACCGATTCGATCGCGACGCCCTGCCCCGTGCGCCGCTCGTAGAACGCGGCGAGTTCGGCCAGCACCTGGCGCGTGGCCATCGACGAAATGCCGGTGATCGGCGCGCGCGCGGCTTGATCGTTGATCATTGCGACCACGCCTGTCAGTCCTTGTAACGCAGTCCGGCCTGCTCGAGCGGCCCGCGCATGTTGTACATGTCGAGACCGAGCACCCCAGAGGCGAGTTTCGCGCGCTTCCCGGCTTCATTGGCCTCGCGCGCCGCAGCCTTGTCGAGCACGGCTTGCGCGGCGGCCGCCGGCACCACGACCACGCCGTCCTCATCGGCAACGACGACGTCGCCCGGTGTGACCAACGCACCCGCGCACACGACCGGAATGTTCACCGAGCCGAGCGTCGCCTTGACCGTGCCTTTCGCGGAAATCGCCTTGCTCCAGACCGGGAAGTTCATTTCGGTTAGCACGCTGACGTCGCGCACGCCGGCGTCGATGATCAACGCATGCGCGCCGCGCGCCTTGAAGCTCGTGGCCAGCAGATCGCCGAAGTAACCGTCGGTGCTCTGTGCGGTGACGCCGGCGACGACGACGTCGCCCGGCCGGATCTGTTCGGCCGCGACGTGCAGCATCCAGTTATCGCCCGGTTGCAGCAGCACCGTGACGGCCGTGCCGCTCGCGCGCGCGCCGGTATAGATCGGGCGCATATACGGTTGGAGCAGGCCCGTGCGGCCCATCGCTTCATGCACGGTGGCCGAACCGAGCGCGCCGAGTTTCGCTGCCACCTCCGCATCCGCGCGCTGGATGTTGCGATAGACGACTCCGATTTCATACATGATCACAGCCCCTTCGTTTTCAGCAAGGCGTCGAGACGCGGATAGACGCGCCGCGCGTTACCTTCGTAGATCTTGTAGCGCTGCTCCGGATTCATATCCGCGGCTTCGACGTAGCGCTTCGTGTCGTCGAAATAGTGACCGGTTTGCGGATCGACGCCGCGCACCGCGCCGATCATTTCGCTCGCGAACAGGATGTTGTCCACGGGAATCACGCGCGTGAGCAGGTCGATACCCGGCTGATGATAGACACAGGTGTCGAAGAACACGTTGTTCAGCAGATGGTCTTTCAGCAAGGGCTTTTTCAGTTCCTGCGCGAGGCCGCGGAAACGACCCCAGTGATACGGCACCGCACCGCCGCCGTGCGGAATCACGAAACGCAGCGTCGGGAAATCGCGAAACAGGTCCGAGGTCAGGCATTGCATGAACGCGGTGGTATCCGCATTCAGGTAGTGCGACCCGGTGGTGTGGAAGCACGCGTTGCAGCTGGTGCTCACGTGAATCATCGCGGGAATGTCGTACTCGACCATCTTCTCGTAGATCGGATACCAGGAACGGTCCGACAACGGCGGGCTGGTCCAGTGGCCGCCCGACGGATCGGGATTCAGGTTGATCGCGACATTGCCGTACTGCTCGACGCATTTGACGAGTTCAGGAATACAGGTGGCCGGATCGACACCCGGACTTTGCGGCAGCATCGCGGCCGGCACGAAGTTCTCGGGAAACAGCCGGCTCACGCGAGAGCACAGTTCGTTGCAGATCGCGGCCCACGTGCTCGAGATTTCGAAGTCGCCGATGTGGTGCGCCATGAAGCTCGCGCGCGGACTGAAGATCGTCAGATCGAGGCCGCGCTCGCGCATCAGTTTCAACTGGTTGTTTTCGATCGACTCGCGCAGCTCGTCGTCGCTGATCTGCAATTCCGACCCCTGCGGCATCCCGGAAGGACCGTTGATGCCTGCGATCTGGCGGTTACGCCACGTCTCCAACGCTTTCGGCGCGGTGGTGTAGTGTCCGTGAATGTCGATGATCACCGTGATTCCTCAGTAGATGAATGTATCCAGCGGCGCCCGCGAAACGCACGCGCGCCGCGTTGCCTCACGCCTCAATGCGCGATATTCGGCTGCGCCACCGTTTCGGCGCCGTTCACACGCTGGCTCACCAGGATGGCAATAGCGGCGAGTGCGGCGGGGATCGCGAGCATCGCCAGGATCGCGCCGAACTGCCAGCCGAAGCCGAGCAGCGCGCCGCCGATCGCCGAGCCGAAGATGCTGCCGAAGCGGCCCATGCCGAGCATCCAGCTCACACCAGTCGCACGCGCAACGGTCGGGTAGCGGCCGGGTGCAAATGCGTTCAGACCGGTTTGCGCGCCGCTCATGCAGAAGCCCGCGGCAAACACCAGCAATGCGAGCGACGAAGACAGCGCGCCGATGTAGCCGAGCCCGAGCACGCACAGTGCGCCGCCGATATACGCAGCGCTGATGACCGGCGCCGGACGCGCCTTGTCCATGAGCCAGCCGACGAGGATCGCGCCGATCGTGCCGCCGATCTGGAACATCGCCGTGACGTTGGCCGCGGTCGTGACCGACAGACCCGCATCCTTCATCAGCGTCGGCAGCCAGCCGGTCAGCAGATAGATGACGAGCAGGCCCATGAAATACGTGACCCACAGCGCGATCGTCATCGAGCCATAGCCTTGCGAGAACAGCACGCCGATCGGCTTGCGCGTCGGCAGCGGCGGTTCGTTCGACACGAACACTTCATTGCCCGCGAAGTGCACGCCGCACACACGGCCAAGCACCTTGCCGATACGCTGCGCGGGCGCGCCGCGCACCGCGAGCAGACGGGCCGACTCGGGCAGCAGCCAGATCTGGAACGGGATCAGCACGAGCGGCAGTGCGCCGCCGAAAATCAGCACCGCGCGCCAGCCGTGAACCGGAATCAGCCAGCCGGCCGCGAAGCCGATCAATGCCGAGCCGAGATTGAAGCCCGTGAACATCACGGTGATCAGCAGCGCGCGCTTGCGTTGCGGTGCGTACTCGGACAGCAGCGTCGTCGAGTTCGGCATCGCGGCGCCGAGACCGACACCGCTGAGCAGACGCAATGCTGCCATCGAAAACGGCGATTGCGCGAACGCAGTCGCGATCGTGAACACGCCGAACAGAAACACTGACGTAATCAGCACCCACTTGCGGCCGATGCGGTCCGATGCCGGACCCGCGAACAATGCGCCAATCACGAGACCGATCGGCGCCGCGCTCATCACGAGTCCGAATTCGGGGCGCGAAATCGCCCAGTCATGAATGATGGAAGGCGCGACGAAACCCATGATCGCGACGTCCATGCCGTCGGCGGTCACGATCAGAAAACACAGCACGACCAATAGCCACTGGTAGGGCGAAATCGACCGTTCGTCGATGAACTTCTTGATATCAATCCTGTTACCGCTGGTAGTACTGGTCATCAAAACTCTCCTGTCTCCTTCATTGGTCTCATCGCGCGCTCGAAGCGGGTAGCTTCGCAAAGTACGTCGACTCCGTAACCATCGTGGCGATGGGCTCCTACACGGCTTACTCAAATAACTGGCATGAAGGTACGTTTCGTCCTTCGCGGGCCAAAGCGCGGGTTAACCATTGGGTCGATGCGAGTATCCGCATTCTCAGCGTTCCGCATAGCATCGGCGAAACCCGTCCGATTCGCGCAAAGCCCCGCTGGACAAGCGTTCAAACCAGAGTCCCGGCCCTTCGAAGCGGGCTTTTCGAACGACTGCTGGTGCACACCCTGATAAACAGAACAGATGAAGCGGGAATGAACTCGCATAGAACGGCAGTGAGACGCCCGCTTTTCCGATCAACATGGATGCGCCGCGCTGGTAGCGGATTTGCCCCGCGCAAAAAGAGCACGAAAAGAAAAAAGCGGCATGACCGTGCTATGGCCATTCCGCTTCGGGCTGAGCCGGCCTCGCGAGACCGGCTGGTACTCAATTACCGTTGTGCGCTACCCGGCTCAGGGGGCTGCGATACCCTGCGTCGTCGGCGTATAAGGCGTGTGGAAGCTCGAGCCGGCCCACGTACGCGAGGATGCCGTGTAGAGCGGTGCGCCTTGCGTGTAGTTCGCGCCGTCGTGCCAATCGCCCAAACCGGTGTCCTTCGCGAGCGCCGGGTACGGATAGACCGGACGCGAGGCGATATTCGGGTTGCCTTCGCCACCTCCGCAGTGACCGACGCCCGGCACCAGATACAGAATGGCCTGAGGGGCGAATCCGCCCTTCAGGCCATTTTCATATTGCGGCGGGACAACGCGCCCCATCGCCCCGTGAAACCACCGAACCTTCCACGCTGCAGCCTTCGAGCCAGCGTCCGTCCGTAGTCAGGAATGTCGTATGCTGCGTTTCCCATGCGGCCGGACGGCCTTCCTGCGCGATGTGCATCGTCATTGAAAGTCGATAGCAAGAACGAAAAGATTTCAGACACGACGGAATAACCGTCGATCGATCGCGTTACCGCTTCGGGCGCAATGCCAGTCCGACGCTCGCAGCGTACCTCGTCGCCCGATCCTTACGCGGACGGTAAATCATGACGATCCGAAAACGAACCGCGCAACAAGGCACCTTCCTCGCGACGCATGGCGAATCGATCATTCGCGATGCTCAGCGCGAACTAAAATCGCCTGCGCGCCGGCTGTTCGGCCGGCGGCTGCTGACGTTAGGCGGCATCGCGCTGCTGTCCGGTTGCGATCTGACCGACGACAAGGCGGTGAACACCGCGCTGCGCCGCATCTCGTTCTTCAACGACGACGTGCAGGCACTGCTGTTCGATCCGAACAAGCTGGCGCCCACGTATCCGGCATCGATGATCACACGGCCGTTTCCGTTCAATGCGTTCTATGGCGTCGACGAGGTGCCCGAGATCGATGCCGCGACCTACCGTCTGCAGGTCAGCGGCCTCGCGCACGGCAAGCGTACGTGGACGCTCGACGAACTGCGCGCGCTGCCGCAGGAAAGCCAGATCACGCGTCTTATCTGTGTCGAAGGATGGAGCGCGATCGGTCGCTGGGGCGGCGTGCGCTTTTCCGAATTCCTGCGCCGCGCGGGCGCGGACACGAGTGCAAAGTACGTGTCGCTTCATTGCGCGGACTACAACTACTGGACGAGCATCGACATGCCGACGGCGCTCCACCCGCAGACGCTGCTCACGCTGACTTACGACGGTGACGTGCTGCCGCCGAAGTATGGTTTCCCGATGAGGCTGCGTGTGCCGACCAAGCTCGGCTTCAAGAATCCCAAGCATGTCGTCGCTATCGAAATCACGAACCAGTATCCGGGCGGCTATTGGGAGAACCAGGGATACAACTGGTTCAGCGGCTCGTGACGCAATGATGTTTTGCTCCTTCCATCAACCACGCACAGCGTCATGTTGACGTGACGCGGGCTAAGTCGTGTCAGGATCATTGCGCGCGGACCAATACGAGCAGTCGACGGGTTGACAAAATATTACGTTTTTCACCGTGGTAGATCGCGTAGCATAGTGGGGGTATGTCCTGCGAGCGCCCCCACTCGCATTCGTTATTCAACCGCGGAGATTTCGGAAATGAGTATTTTTGGTGACATCGTGCACAAGCTGTTCGGCAAAGCGAAGCCGGACCAACCTCCCCCCGCGACAGAACCCACCCCCGACCCGGCCGCCGCGCAAGCCGCGACGCCCAGCGCTCCCGCCGCGCCCGCGCCGCTGACCGACGTCGACGTGGCCGCCGTGATGGATCAACTCGTCAGCGAAAGCGGACAGACGTTGAACTGGCGTACGTCGATTGTCGACACGATGAAGGCACTCGGCGTCGACAGCAGTCTCGAACACCGCAAGCAACTTGCGCAGGAATTGAAGTACAGCGGGGACATGAACGACTCCGCGAGCATGAACATCTGGCTGCACAAGCAGGTGATGCAGGCGCTCGCGGCAAACGGCGGCAAGCTGCCGCCCGATCTGGCAAGTTAAGCAGGACGAAGCAGGCGTTTCGCAGTAAGCGAGGCGCAGTGGAAGTCGCGCAGTAAAAATCACGCAGTAAAAATCAAACCCTCAGTCCAGGTTGCCCGGTCGAAGCACGAAACCGGGCAACCGGACACTTCTCCGCTCGGCAATCAATGCTCGCACAATCGACTATCGAGAGCGCGCACTGCGCGCGACAGCACGATTGCCATCAGCCCACGTATCGAAACGCGGGTGACGGAACACATTGCGATGGAATAGACGCGGCTATTGCGCCGCGGTGAGCTTGAGTCCCGGCCGCAACGGTTGGGGAGGCTCCAGAGGAGCCTTGCGTTCGTCCGATACCTGTTCGATTCCCTTTCTCGTGACTTCTTCGAGGAAGGTCAGGCGAGCCCGATAGTAATCGGCACGCAGCTGTGCGTCGAGCACGAGCTGTTCGGCCTGAAACAGTTCCATGCGCAAGTTGTTCAGCGCGCGTTCGGCCTGTTTCTCGGGAGTAGGAGCATGTTGTGAAGCCCAGTTAGCAAGCCACCTTATCATGGTGAAGCCCTCCTTGAGTTCAATGCTCTGCTGCGACAAAGGCTATCAAATTATGGATGCGGCGTGTGTTAAATCGCTTCAGGCGTTGCTTATTGTGCGAGCTACCGTGGGTCGTCGCACGATCGACTTCACCGCCGCGCCTTGACTACTGATACCACAACACGCGCGAGGCGAAAAAAGCCCGCACAGCAAAGGCGGGCAATCCCACTCTCTTTGAAAGCGTGTCACGAGGATGACACGCCACAAGTTTAGAGCTCGTGCAACCCCAACGTCCGTGTGCTGGCGATCACTTTGCGCGAATATATCGATCTCCAATCATGCGTCGCGCGTTATTGCAGCTCTTGAAGCGCTGCCACATTTTTCGCAATGGCCCGCGCGAACTGCGCGATCTGCCGGCCCTGCTCGATCAGATCCATGGCGATCCGGAACGTGACCACGTCCGCCTTGTCCGCCAGCTGAAGCTTCGCGAGCACGACCTGACGCGCGGTCGCGGCGAGCTTGTCGATGCCGGCCTTCGCGTCGACGACCTTCGCGACCTCTTCCGGATCGCTCGTCTCGATCGTGCGAATCGCCTGCTCGAGATTGCGGATCACCGCCTCGGAAAACTGCGTGGTCGCCGCATCGCGCAGACGCAGCAGATCGATCTGCTGCGTCATTCGTTGTTGTCCGACCGTCATCAGCGTCAGGCCGACAATGCCGCTGATGCTCTCCAGATGACTCGTGACCTGCGTGTAGCCGACCACCTGCTGACCTTCTTCCTCCGAGTGCTGCCGCTGCGACAGGCGGCCGATATATTGAAGAATCTCGAAGGCCAGCCGCTCGCTTTCCTTGTCCTGATCGAGCATCTGATTGATCTCTTCCATCGTGCCGGTCGACACCATTTGCGAGCCGCGTTGCACAACGTCGAGCACCTGCGCGCCGAGCCGGGTCAGCTCGATACGCACGCGTTGCAGTGCAAGCGCCGGCACCGCCAGCGACGTCTCGTCGAGATACTGCGGATCACCCGCGGGTTTGGCGGCCTTCGCGCGCTTCGGCACGACCAGTTGCGCGAGCCGCGCGATCGGACCGGCAAACCAGATCAGCAGCAGCGTGTTCGCCACGCTGAACAGCGTATGCACATTGGCTACCTGACGCGGCGCCTCGGCCGCGAGGCGTGCAAGCCCTTGCAGTTCCGGATGCGACGGCGATATCCAGCGCACGACCTCCGCCATCTGCGGAATCAGGAAGAGCGCAATCACGACGCCGAGCACATTGAAGATGAGATGCACGACGCCGACCTGCAACGCTTCCGGTGGCTTGCCGATCGAGGCGAGCAGTGCCGTGCCGCAGGTGCCGACATTCGCGCCGAGAATCAGCGTGATGGCGGCTTCGAGCGGCATCAAGCCCTGGCCGCTCAACGCAATCACGACCGCGAGCGTCGCCGCCGAGCTTTGCACAACCGCGGTGAAGACCGCCCCCACGATGACGCCGACGAGCGGATTGCGCATGTCCTGCATCGCGTCGATGAACGGCTGATAGGTGCGCAGCGGATGCGTGGACTCGCCCATCAGCTGGATGCCCATGAACAGCAGTCCTAGCCCGAATGGCACTTACTTAAGCCTACATGGAGGAGAAGACGCGGGTAAGTGCTTGAAGAGAAAGGGAGGGGGCTGATCCAGGGATTGATACGATGGTTGTTACCAGGCAAACACCGTCTCATTCCAAAG
>NZ_VZQN01000062.1:0-27062 GCF_014397645.1 Paraburkholderia sp. 31.1 | reverse complement strand
TGGAAGCACGCCAAGCATCACTGGCGCCGCTTCGTCACTTGGACCAAGGAAACCATCGATGCCGAGGTCAAAAAACTGCTCGACGGATTCGGCTCAGATTTTCAAATCAGATTTTCGTGAACACTTACAACGGATGAAAGCCGCCGATCGCCGCGCCCTGATCGCGCGCTGGCGCGAGCAGTTCGACCGGCGAGGCGCCGCTGCAGTGCACGAGCGCTTTGCCGGGGTGGCTTGCCGCATCGCCTCCAAAGCGGAGTGTGTGCGCTGTCGTACCGATGCTGTCGTCAGGAACGGCTAAAAAAACGATATCGGCGGCGTCGACGGCCTGTTGCGGGTCGTCAGTGGCCGCGCAGTGTGCGATCTGGGCGGCGAGCCGGCGCGCGGAATCGGCCGAGCGGCTCGCCACCGCGGTGACCGGATAGCCGGCGCGCGCAAACGCGAGCGCGAGACAACGCGCGAGCCGCCCCGCGCCGATGAAGCCGACGCGCGGCAAGGAAGACTGGGACATGGTGACCTGCTCCAGACGGATCGTGTGAACGGGAAAGCAGCAGTATCTCGCATCCGGCGAAGCGCGGCCGCGATCCGGCCCCTTGCACGGTTCGACAGCGGTCGTCGGATAAGTTTGCGGGCGATATGGCGCCAACGGTCGGTCATCGGGTGGCGTGACGCCCGCGGTTGTGAAAACTGCTCACAATCGTACATGACAGGAACAGTGGTCGATGAGCCGGTTTGGCAGTCGTATTTTCCGTACTTCGTTCGCAGTCAGAAATTCGGGAGGGTCGAGATGAGTATTTTTTCTTACCGAAAGCACTTGCGGTTCCTGACGCGCGCCCAGCGCCGTCGCTGGTGGGATCAGAAAAAGCGCCTTACGCCGCGCGTGCGGATCAGCGGCGCATACGTGCCGCCCAACGTGTCCCGCGAATTCGTGTACGTGAAGGTCGGCTAGTCGCGCGGTCTTCGCAGGTGACAGAATGCCCGGCCTCGAGCAATTGAGCTGGGCATTTTTTGTTGGGAATTTTCTTTCGGCTGTCAGGATTGAAGCGAATTTGTAATTAAAGATTACCGATGCGCGAACTCAAACCCCCGCGCTCGATCAGACCTGTGACGCGCGGCCCGTCGCCCGCGTGCAACCCATTGATTCCCGGCTGATTTCGCTCAGGTCGCGGCGGCGCGTAGGCGCGCTCGCGCCGCGCTCGGCAAAACGCTTCGGCTCGCCCTTGCAATTTGCAACAAATGCGAACATTTCGGCCGGGGCTTTTTAGATACATTGATTTCGCAGCATGCGAGGCATGCGCAGTCGGCGACCTTGGCAGGCCGCGCTAGGAGAATAGAAGTGAAAAAGATCGTTCCGTTTGTCGTTGCAGCCGCACTCGGCTTGGGACTTGCCGGGACCGCTGAGGCAGGTGTTTCCGTCGGTATCGGCCTTGGGGTGCCGATCGCGCCGGCCTATCCGGTCTATGCGGCGCCGCCGCCTGTCTATTACGCCCCGCCGCCGCCTCCGCCGGTGTACGCGCCGCCGGTTGTGTTCGCACCGGCTCCGGTGGTGGTCGGAGGCTATTACGGCTATGGCCGCCCTTACTATCGTGGCTACTACCACGGCTACCGTGGCTACTATCGCGGCTATGGGCACTCGTACTATCGTCATTAAGAAGTGCGGGCGCGCTTGACGCGCGTGGGAACGTCGACGGCGTAACGCCGGCTTGTGCCGGGTTACGTCGTTTCTTTTTGTGTCTCTGGTTTTTGCTTTCCGCAGCGTTCCTGGCTGGTGTCGCGGGCTCGCGCGAGCGCCGTTCCAAAGCATCGAGGAAGCTGGGAGAATGGCTGCTTCGCCACCGCTAGAGGAGAGTTTCGCCGATGCAAGCGCTTCCCGCTCCCACCTTCGATGACGTCCTCGACGCCGCCGCGCGTCTCGAAGGCGTCGCGCACCGCACCCCCGTTCTGACATCGAGCACGTTCGACGAGCGCACTGGCGCGTCGGTGTTCTTCAAGTGCGAAAACTTCCAGCGCATGGGCGCGTTCAAGTTCCGTGGCGCGTACAACGCGATTTCGCATTTCGACGCGGAGCAGCGCAAGGCGGGCGTGCTGACCTATTCGTCGGGCAATCACGCGCAGGCGATCGCGCTGTCGGCGCGCCTCGCCGGCATTCACGCGACGATCGTAATGCCGCACGACGCACCCGAGGCCAAGGTCGCCGCGACCAAAGGCTACGGCGGCGAAGTGATCAGCTACGACCGCTACAAGGAAAATCGCGAGGAAATCGGCCGCCGGCTCGCCGAAGAGCGCGGCATGACGCTGATCCCGCCGTACGATCATCCGCACGTGATCGCCGGCCAGGGCACCGCGGTCAAAGAACTGATCGACGAAACCGGCCCGCTCGACATGTTGTTCGTGTGCCTTGGCGGCGGCGGGTTGATCAGCGGCAGCGCATTGTCGGCGGCCGCGCTGAGCCCGGCCTGCACGGTGATCGGCATCGAGCCCGAGGCGGGCAACGACGGCCAGCAGTCGCTCGCACGCGGCGAGATCGTTCATATCGACGCGCCGCGCACGATTGCCGATGGCGCCGCTTCGACGCATCTGGGCCACTATACGTTCGCGGTCATCCGCCAGTTGGTCGCGCGAATCGAAACGGTCAGCGATGCGCAGCTGATCGAGACGATGCGCTTTTTCGCGCAGCGCATGAAGATCGTCGTCGAACCGACTGGTTGTCTCGCGGCGGCGGCGGTGCTGAACGGCGTCGTGCCGGTGAAGGGCAAGCGCGTCGGCGTGGTGGTGAGCGGTGGCAATGTCGATCTGCCGAAGCTCGCGCAGTACCTCGCATGAGCGGCTCACGTCGAGTCGCATGAAGAAAAACGGCTCGCCGATGCGAGCCGTTTTTTTTGTTCGCGAGCCGCTTCAGCTTGCCACCTGCGCGGTGCTCTGCACGATCAGATCGCGATACCCGTTGACGATCACGCTGTACGAGAAATAGGCGAACAGCAGCGCCGACAGAACGTGACACGCGCGCAGCAGACCGGCGCCCGCGCGCTTGCGTCCGTGGCTGCCGAGCCCGCAGATGAAAAGCGTCCAGCACAGCCCGCCCAGAAAGAATCCGCCGAGGAAGATCAGCGCGGTTGTCGGGCTCGTTGCGCCGGCCTTCGCGATCAGCGCGCCGCCGACCGCTGCGAACCACAGGATCGCCGACGGCGACGACACCGCGAGCAGCACGCCGCGCACAAACCCGCGCCATGCCGACTGATGCGGCGCAGCCGCGTCGCCTTCGCCGGCAACAGCTTGCGCCGTGGCCGGGAACATCGCTTCACGCGCCATCTTCCAGGTGAGAAACAGGAGGATCGCCGCGCCGCCGATCCATACGACCCAGCGCACCGATTCGAACTGCAGCAGCGCGGCCATGCCCGCGAGCGCGAGCGTCGCGTAAATGAGATCGCCGACGCAAGAGCCGAGGCCGAGCCAGAAGCCCGGCCGAAAGCCGTGCGACAGCGTCAGCGAAATGATCGCGACGTTGACGAGACCGATATCGAGGCACAGCGACAAGGAGAGAAAAAAGCCGTCCGACATCATTGAAAAAGCGTGCATCCGCGCGAGCGCTCCATCTGTTATTGATTGTGTTGTCCCGCGCGTGTTACAGGCCGAGGCCCAACTCGTTCCACAAGCTATCGATGCGCTGTTTGACCGCGTCGTCCATCACGATCGGGCGGCCCCATTCACGGTCGGTTTCGCCCGGCCACTTGTTGGTTGCGTCGAGCCCCATCTTCGAGCCGAGGCCGGCTACCGGCGACGCGAAATCGAGATAGTCGATCGGCGTGCGGTCGACGAGCACCGTGTCGCGCGTCGGGTCCACTCGCGTGGTGATCGCCCAGATCACTTCCTTCCAGTCCCGGATATTGACGTCCTCATCGACGACGACGATGAACTTCGTATACATGAACTGCCGCAGGAAGCTCCACACGCCGAACATCACGCGTTTCGCGTGGCCGGGGTAGCTCTTCTTCATTTGCACGATCGCCATGCGGTAACTGCAGCCTTCGGGCGGCAGATAGAAGTCCGTGATCTCGATGAACTGCTTCTGCAGCAGCGGTACGAACACTTCGTTCAGCGCGACGCCGAGCACCGCCGGCTCGTCGGGCGGTCTGCCGGTGTAGGTGGAGTGATAGATCGCGTCGCGGCGCATCGTGATGCGCTCGACCGTGAAGACCGGGAACCACTCCTGTTCGTTGTAGTAGCCGGTGTGATCGCCATACGGGCCTTCGAGCGCGTGTTCGTACGTGGCCGACGCACCCTTCGACGGACGCGGCGGTGCGCCGGCCGGGGCGGGCGAGGGTGCGCCTTCCTGCGGATAGATGAAGCCCTCGAGCACGATCTCGGCGCGCGCGGGGACCTGCAGACCGTCGACGCCCGGTGTGACGCATTTCGCGAGCTCGGTGCGCCCGCCGCGCAGCAGGCCGGCGAACTGGTATTCGGACAGCGTGTCGGGTACCGGCGTGACCGCGCCGAGAATCGTCGCCGGGTCCGCACCGAGCACGACGGCCACCGGATACGGCTTGCCGGGATTTTTAAGCGCGAACTCACGAAAATCGAGCGCGCCGCCGCGATGCGCCAGCCAGCGCATGATCAGCTTGTTACGCCCGATCAGTTGCTGGCGATAGATACCCAGGTTTTGTCGACTTTTGTTCGGCCCTTTCGTGACGGTCAGACCCCAGGTGATCAACGGCCCGGCATCGCCGGGCCAGCAGGTCTGAATGGGCAATTTGGCAAGGTCGACGTCATTGCCTTCCCAGACGATTTCCTGGCAGGGCGGTGCGTTGACCGTCTTCGGCGCCATGTCCCACACGGCCTTCGCTAGCGACAGCAGCTTGCCGGCGTCCTTGAGCCCTTTCGGCGGCTCGGGTTCCTTCAACGCGGAGAGTAGCCGACCGACATCGCGCAGCGATTCGAGCGCCGCCTGGTCGCCCGCGCCCGCTTCGGCATCGATGCCCATGCCAAGCGCGACGCGGCGCGGCGTGCCGAACAGATTGCCGAGCACCGGGAACGCGTGCCGCTCGGTGTTCTCGAACAACAGAGCCGGGCCGCCCGCGCGGAGCACACGGTCGCAAAGTTCGGTCATTTCGAGATTCGGCGACACTTTTTGCGAAATTCGGCGCAATTCACCGATCGCCTCGAGGCGGCCGATGAAATCGCGTAAGTCTTTGTATTTCATCTGTGACGGTTCAGGGCCGCATGCACGGCGCATAGGACGGGGAGGCAGGAGGGACGGCGTTGGTACCTATCTGACGCAAAAAACGATTGTCGATTTTACCTGCGTTAGCCACCGCACGTAGATCAGCCAAATGGTCTAGTCTAAACAGCCAGGGTCGGATCGCCCGAAACGCGCATTGAGCGCGGTTCTCGGGTGACTGAACACTGTTCATAATTACGAAAAGTTATCATTCTTGAATTCTATAGTGTTGACGATCTATAAAACCGTGCATAGAATCCGTCCACATTAGTTGCAGGGCGTTAACCTTTTTACCGTCGCCCCCGGTCCTCAGACGCAACGCGTCACCGTTTTGCTTCCCTGCAGGGTAGAACGGCATTATTGAAGTCCCTCACCAGCGTCCACCAACGCTGGTTTTTCGCGTGGGAGCCAAGCCCGATACACATCGAGTATGTGTGGGCTGTTTTTGAGATGGCTCCCCAAACGGTATTTGTTGCCGTTTTCCCGACGTCGCTGCTGCCCAACCAGAGAGCACGCGATGTCTTGACTCTGCGAGCGCGCCGTACCGCCTGATTTGTCCCGGCGGAGTTCGCGGATCATGCAAGATGGGAGATCTGAATGAACGCCTGGTTATCGTGGCGTCCCGATGAGCGTATTGCGCAGATTGTGCGCGGTGCGCTGCGCAGCGGGACGCGACTGAGTCATCACCTATTCAGCATTGTCGGCGGGATCGCCGTGGTGCTGGCTCTCGCACTGTGGCTGATGCCGACCTGGCGCGGCGCGCTCGCCGCGCGTCTGATGCCGGTCATTTCCGCCGCCGTGCAAGCGGGCCCCGCCCGCCTGCTGCAAGGCAATCCGCTGCCCGCCATCGGACCGACCAGAAACGCCGACGCATCCTCCGACGAATCGCTGTCGGCCAATTCGCCGAACATGCTGACCACGCCGAGTCCCACCGATGGCTCGAACGACGGCAGCATGACCCTCACCGCGGCCACCACCGGCTTCGACGGCGCGTTCGACGGCGCCGGCACGTCGGGCACGAGCGCCGCCGCGCTCAACGGCCTCGATCCGCGCACGATGCAGGGCGTCAGCGCGCTCGCACGTCTGATTCCGCAGCAGCGCGTGTCCGCCGATGCACGCGATGACCGCGTGCTCGTGTCGAGCCACGAGCAGGACCTGGTCGCGTCGTACCTCGCGCGGCGTTATCGCGTCGCTCAGGAGCCCGTCGGCGAGCTCGTAAAAGCCGCGTTCGACACCGGCCGCGAAGTCGGCCTCGATCCGCTGCTGCTGCTGTCAGTGATGGCGATCGAATCGGGCTTCAATCCGTACGCCGAGAGCGGCGTCGGCGCGCAGGGCCTGATGCAGGTGATGTCGAAGGTGCATTCGGACAAATTCCAGTATTTCGGCGGCCAAAGCGCGGCGCTCCAACCGCTCGCGAACATCAAGGTCGGCGCGCTCGTGCTGAAGGATTGCATCGCGCGTGGCGGCTCGCTGCCGGGCGGCCTGCGTCTGTACGTCGGCTCCACCACGCCGGATGACGGCGGGTACGGCGCGAAGGTGATGGCCGAACGCGGTCGTCTGCGCGACGTCGCGCGCGGCCGTAAGGTGCCGATCAATGCGCCGCAAGCTCCGGTGCTGACCGCGTCGGCCACGCCGGCGCCAGCCGCGGCGACGAGTGGTGGCAACGGCAAGCGCGTTCAGGTGACGCTGCAAGGCGGTCACGCGCTGAGCCAGGCGACGTCGGCGGTGCACACGCAGCCGGCCGATCAGGACGACGCGAGCGCCAATTCGACGACGCGCCACGTGGCGTCGGCGTCGGAGCTGGGGGCTTGAGTTAGACGTTGCCGTGCCGCATGAAAACAACAAGGACACCCTCGGGTGTCCTTTTTTGCGTCTGGCAGGCCGGTTGCTGCCGAATCAATCCCGATGCGTCAATGCCGCCCGAACAGCATTGCCAGCCGCTCGACCGCCTCTTCGAGCTTTGGATACGCGGTCGCATATGACAGCCGGATGTAGTCCTTCGGCGCGTGCGTGCCGAAGTCCATGCCCGGCACCAGCACGACCCCGGCATCGTGCAGCATCGCCTTCGTGAGCGCCGCGCTGTCGCCGGCCGCCGGATGCGCGACGCCACGGCAGTCCGCGTACACGTAGAACGCACCGTCCGGCATCACCGGCACGGAGAAGCCGAGCGATTCGAGCGCCGGCGCGATGAAGTCGCGGCGTCGCTTGAATTCGAGGCGCCGCGCTTCGTAGATCGCGATCGTCTCCGGCTCGAAACAGGCGAGCGCCGCGTGCTGCGCGAGCGCCGACGCGCAGATGAACAGATTCTGCGCGAGCTTTTCGAACGCGCTGACCATCGCGGGCGGCACGACGAGCCAGCCGAGGCGCCAGCCGGTCATGTTGAAGTACTTCGAGAAGCTGTTGACGGTGACCACGTCGTCGCCGAACGACAGCGCCGACACCGGCTTGGCGTCGTAGCTGAGGCCTTGGTAGATCTCGTCGACGATCGTGAAGCCGCCGCGCGCGCGCACGGCCTTGACGATGCGCTCGAGTTCGGCCGGCTCGATCGACGTGCCGGTCGGATTCGACGGCGACGCGAGCAGCACGCCGCGGGTGCGCTCGCCCCACAGGCGTTCGACGTCGGCGGCGGTCAGCTGGAAGCGCTCGGCCGGCCCGCTCGGCACCATCACCGGCTTGCCTTCGGCGGCGATCACGAAATGGCGGTTGCACGGATAGCACGGGTCGGGCATCAATACTTCGTCGTCGCGATCGACGAGCGCCGCGCACGCCAGCAAGAGCGCGGCCGATGCGCCCGCGGTCACCACGATCCGCGCCGGATCGACGTCGATGCCGTAGAACTCGGCGTAATGCGCGGAAATCGCATCGCGCAGCGCGTGCACGCCGAGCGCGCTGGTGTACTGCGTGACGCCGCGGCGCAGCGCGCTCGCGGCCGCCTCGATGACCGGCTCGGGCGCCGTGAAATCCGGCTCGCCGATGCCCATGTGAATGATGTCGCGCCCCGCGCGTTCGAGCAGCACGGCCTCCTTGGCCAGTTCCATCACGTAGAAAGGCTGGATGGCATCGACGCGCGCGGCAAGCCGCACGAGAGGTTCGGTCACGGAGTTCATACGGTCAGTCCAGTTCAGAAGCAGGACGGCGCCTACCCATCAAATGATGCGTTCATCGATGCGCGCAGCGCCGTCCTTGCGGGCGATCGAGGTGCTTCGCCCTGTGCAGTGCGACGTGGCAGGGAGCCGATGCGCGGCATGGCCCCACCGGCGCCGCGCTCAGCTCTTGCGAGCCGCCTGCGTCTCGGTGGCGCGCAGTTGCGCCGAGAGCTTGTCGAGCACGCCGTTCACGTACTTGTAGCCGTCCGAGCCGCCGAACGTCTTGGTCAGCTCGACCGCTTCGTTGATGACCACGCGATACGGAATGTCGACGTGATTCTTCAGTTCGAACGCGGCGACCAGCAGCACCGCGCGTTCGACCGGCGACAGTTGATCGATCGGACGGTCGAGGCACGGCGCGATCGCGGCGGAAAGTGCTTCGGAATCGCGCATCACGCCATGCAGGATCGCGTCCAGGTGCTCGTGATCGGCCTTGTCGTAACCTTGCGCGCCGCGTAGTTGCGCGTCGATCTCATCGCCGGGCGAGCCCGACAGCAGCCACTGGTAAAGCCCCTGCGTGGCCAGTTCGCGGGAGCGTCGGCGTGCGCTCTTCATGCCTCTTCCTCGTCGTCTTCGTCTTCATCTTCGTCGTCATCGCCGCCGAGCTGCTCGAGCGCGACCGCGAGGTTCGCCATTTCGACAGCCACGCGCGCGGCGTCGCGACCCTTCTCGGTCATGCGCGCGACGGCTTGCTCGTCGTTCTCGGTGGTCAGCACCGCGTTCGCGACCGGAATGCCGAAGTCGAGGCCGATGCGCGTGATGCCCGCGCCGCTTTCGTTCGAAACCAGCTCGAAGTGGTAGGTCTCGCCGCGGATCACCGCGCCGAGCGCGATCAGCGCGTCGAATTGCGCGCTTTCCGCGAGCTTTTGCAGCGCGAGCGGGATTTCCAGCGCGCCCGGCACCGTGACGAGCAGCACGTCTTCGCCGGTCACGCCGAGGCGTTCGAGTTCTTCGATGCAGGAGTCGGCGAGGCCGTTGCAGACGGGTTCGTTAAAGCGCGCCTGGACGATGCCGATGCGCAGTCCGTCGCCGTCGAGATTCGGTTGGTATTGTCCGATTTCCATATGAATTCCGTAGTGTTTGAGTGGGCGCGAGGCGCGTGAGTGGCCGGATCAGAGTTGCGGGGCTTGCGTTTTGCTGCCGGGCATCGGAATGAAGCCCGTGACTTCGAGACCATAACCCGACATGCTGCCGAGCTTGCGTGGGTTCGACAGCACCTGCATCTTGCCGACGCCGAGTTCGCGCAGAATCTGCGCGCCGATGCCGTAGGTCTTGAAGTCGACCGGCCGGCGCTTCAGCGCGTCCGCTTTTTCCTTCGAGTCGAACGCCTTGAAGACGTCGATCAGATGGTCTTTCGAGTCGCCGCAGTTCAGCAGTACGACCACGCCGAGATCGCGTTCTGCGATTTCTTTGATGGCCGCGTCCAGCGTCCACGAATGGGTGGATTCGCCGACTTCGAGCAGATCCAGCACCGACAGCGGCTCGTGCACGCGCACCGGCGTGTCGCGATCGGGCATCGGCGTGCCGCGCACCAGCGCGATGTGCGGCTGGCCGCTCGGCTGATCGAGATACATGACCGCGCGGAACGCGCCGTGCGCGGTTTGCATCGTACGTTCGCAAACACGCTCGACGATCGACTCGGTGCGGCTGCGATAGTGAATCAGATCGGCGATCGTGCCGGTCTTCAGGCCGTGCTCCTTGCCGAACTCGAGCAGGTCCGGCAGACGCGCCATCGTGCCGTCGTCCTTGATCACTTCGCAGATCACCGCGGCAGGCGTGAGGCCCGCGAGCCTCGTGAAGTCGCAGCCGGCCTCGGTATGGCCGGCGCGCACCAGCACGCCGCCCGGCTGCGCCATGATCGGGAAGATATGGCCCGGCTGCACGATGTGCTCGGCCTTGGCGTCCGGCGCGACCGCGGCCGCGATCGTGCGGGCCCGGTCGGCCGCCGAGATGCCGGTCGTCACGCCTTCGGCCGCTTCGATGCTGACCGTGAACGCGGTGCCGTACTGCGTGCCGTTGCGGTAGGTCATCAGCGGCAGGTTCAGCTGCTGGCAGCGATCCTGGGTCAGCGTCAGGCAGATCAGGCCGCGGCCGTAGCGAGCCATGAAATTGATCGCTTCCGGAGTGACAAACTCGGCGGCGATCACGAGGTCGCCCTCGTTCTCGCGGTCTTCTTCGTCGACGAGGATCACCATCCGGCCGGCTTTCAGTTCGGCAATGATCTCTTGGGTGGAGGCGAGCGTCATGTTGGCGAGTTTTTCGGGAAAGCGCGTATTTTACGCCACGCGCGAGCCCAAGTCGCCTCCGCCAGACGACATAGGCCGTTTGGCCGACCGTGACGAGCCGGGCGGGGTTGCCATGCTCGTCGAAACGGTGGGCGAGCGCGCGACTGGCGTTGGCGGCAACGCGAAGTGTGCTCCGGCGCGGCCCGTTTTACGGATTGCGATAGTGCGGAACGGTACTTGCGGCGCAGCAGGCAGCTTCGTCTCACTACCACCTGGAGACCGGAATGTCGGGGACCGTCGGCTGTTGCATCAATGAAGGGCGTCACGCGCGCGCGCAAGGAGCGCGTCAATGAAGCGCGGCGCCACGAGCGGGGGCTCGTCGCAAGCGCCCGTGAGCGCGCTGCGCGCGAGCGCGTACCGCATTCCGACCGACGCGCCGGAGGCCGACGGCACGTTCGCGTGGGACGCGACCACGCTGGTCGTCGTCGAGGTCGACGCGGGCGGCGACACCGGCATCGGCTACACGTACAGCGATGCCTGCATCGTCGCGCTGATCCAGGGCGCGCTCGCCGCCTGCGTGCTGAATCACGACGGATTGGACGTCGGCGCGCATTGGCAACGGTTGCAACGCCAGGTGCGCAATCTCGGCCGCGCGGGACTGGCCGCGACAGCCATTTCGGCAATCGACTGCGCGCTGTGGGACCTGAAGGCGAAGCTGCTCGGCGTGCCGCTCGTCGGGCTGCTCGGCGCGTTGCGCCCGGCCGTGCCGGCTTACGGCAGCGGCGGCTTCACCACGTATACGAACCAGCGCTTGCAGCAGCAGTTCGCCGGCTGGGTCGCGCAGGACGGCTGCCGGTGGGTAAAGATGAAAATCGGCAGCGAGCCGGACAAGGACCCGGCGCGCGTCGCGGCGGCGCGCGCGGCGATCGGCGGCGCGGGCCTGTTCGTCGACGCGAACGGCGCGTTCACGCCGCAACGGGCGCTGTACTACGCGCAACGTTTCGCCGAGCACGAGGTGAGCTGGCTCGAGGAGCCCGTGTCTTCGGACGACGAAGCGGGCCTGCGCGGCGTACGCGAGCGCGTGCCGGCCGGCATGGAGATCGCCGCCGGCGAATACGGCTACACGCTCGACGACTTCCGCCACCTGCTCGCGGCGGGGGCCGTCGACGTGCTGCAGGCCGACGCGAGCCGTTGCGGCGGCATCACCGGCTTTCTGCAGGCCGCCGCGCTGTGCGACGCGTATCACGTGCCGCTGTCCGCGCATTGCGCACCGGCGTTGCATCTGCACGTCGCGTGCGCGGCGCCGCGCTTGCGCCATCAGGAGTGGTTCCATGACCACGCCCGGATCGAAGCCATGTTGTTCGACGGTGCGCCGCCGTTGCGCGACGGCCAGATGGAGCCCGATCTGTCGCGGCCCGGTTGCGGGCTCGAGTTCAAGCATGGTGACGCCGAGCGCTACCTCATCAAATAAAGCAGGCCACGACAAGGAAGCGATATCGATGGGCTCTTCACGCGTACCCGGATTGCTGTACACGGCGGCGGCGGTGACGGCCGTCGCGGCGTTGGCCGCGCGCGGCGCGGGAAGACCTGAGTCGCATCGCGAACGGCGTGAGAGCGGCCCGCAACACCACGAGCGTCGGGCATCCGTGGCGTTCCCGACGTGTGCCGCCCGCAGCCATCAGCGCGCGCCGGCGCGCGTGCACGCGAGCGAACCCACCGCCGAGGTGGAGGCACACGTCGAAGCGGCCCGCTCCTTCAACCACAGCTCCGCGCTGCTCGCGCTGTCGGTGCTCGCCGACAGCGCGATGGAGCACTACCGCGGCTCGTTCGACAACCCCGCGATGTTCACGCCACTCGTCAGCGCGAGTCTGTCGCTCGCCGCGGGCCTGCATGGTGGCGCGGATCGTCGCGGCCAGACGCATCGCGCGCGCCATGCGATCTATCTGGCCGCGGCGGCGACGGGCATCGCCGGCACGGGCTTCCATTTCTACAACGTGATGAAGCGGCCGGGCGGCTGGAGCTGGAACAACCTGTTTCACGCGGCACCGCTCGGCGCGCCGAGCGCGTTGCTGCTGTCAGGCGCGCTCGGTGCCGTCGCCGAACGCTTGCGCGACGAGCCCGCAGACGACCCGCAACTGCTCGGCATGCCGGCCGGTCAGGCGCTCGGTCTGCTGGTCGCGGCGGGTCTCGTCGGCACGGTGGGGGAGGCCGCGCTGCTGCATTTTCGTGGCGCGTTTCAGCATCGCGCGATGTACGCGCCGGTCAGCATTGCGCCCATCACCGCCGCGCTGCTCGCGCATGCCGCGCTGTCCGCTCCGCGCGAGCGCTGGTACACGCGGCTCTGGTTACGCGTCACGACCGTGCTCGGCTTTGTCGGCGCGGGTTTTCACGCGCGCGGGATCGCGCGTCGTCAGGGCGGCTGGCGCAACTGGAGCCAGAATCTGTTCGACGGGCCGCCGCTGCCCGCGCCGCCGAGCTTTTCCGCGCTGGCGCTCGCCGGGCTCGCCGCACTGCGTCTGCGGGAGACTGAAAAATGACCAACCGACCACGCTCGACCCGAGCCACCCGCTATCCCGGCTACGACGTGCTCGACAAACGCACGACGCCGTCGTGGGACGCGCACACCCGCGCGGTGATCGCCGAACGCCTCGCGACACCGCTCGAGCCGCGCTTTTTCAACGCGGTCGAATGGCTCGCGGTCACGTCGCTGTGCGCCCGCATCGTGCCGCAAGCGAATGCGCAACCGGTGGTGCCGCTTGCCGCCCTGCTCGACGCGAGGCTCGCCGGCAATGGCAACGACGGCTACCGCGACGCCCGTTTGCCGCCGATGCGCGACGCCTGGCGCATCGGGCTCGCCGCGCTCGATGCCGAGTGCCGCGAACGGGGCGGCCTGCCGTTCGCGAGCCTCGCGGCGGACACGCAGATCGCGCTGCTCGGCGAGATGCAGCGCGGCGAACTGACGAACCCCGCGTGGCGCGGCATGCCGTCGAAGCTGTTCTTCGGCGAGCGCGTGCTGCACGACATCTGCGGGCTCTACTACTCGCACCCGCACGCGTGGAGCGAGATCGGCTTCGGCGGCCCGGCGAATCCGCGCGGCTACGTGCGCATGTACCTGAACCGGCGCGATCCGTGGGAGGCGGTCGAAGCGACGCCCGACACCCATGAGCAGGCCGCGAAGGAGAACCGCCGTGTCCGATGACGCGCAGCAACGGCCGCGCGGCAAGGACGGCCGCGCACCCGACGTGTTCCAGCGCGGCGGCTGGGTGCCGATGCGCACGTACCCTGACGGCGAGGAGGTCGATTTCGCGATCGTCGGCACCGGCGCCGGCGGTGGCACGCTTGCGTGCCGACTTGCGGAAAAAGGCTTCAAGGTCGTCGCGTTCGATGCCGGCGCATGGTGGCGTCCGCTCGAAGAGTTCGCGTCTGACGAAGCGCATCAGGAAAAACTGTTCTGGACCGACGAGCGCATCTGCGACGGCGACAATCCGTTGAAGCTCGGCAACAACAACAGCGGCAAGGCGGTGGGCGGCAGCACGGTCCATTTCGCGATGGTGTCGCTGCGCTTTCGGCCCGAGTGGTTCAAGTCGCGCAGCGTGCTCGGCTATGGCGCCGACTGGCCGCTCGACTGGCGCGAGATGTGGCACTACTACGGCGAGGTCGAGGACGCGCTGAAAATCTCCGGACCGGTGAACTATCCGTGGGGGCCGAGGCGGCCGCGCTATCCGTATCGCGCGCATGAGCTGAACGCGGCGGCGCTGGTGCTCGCGCGCGGCGCCGAGGCGCTCGGCATCGGCTGGAGCCCGACGCCGCTCGCGACCCTCTCCGCGCCGCGCGGCCGCGCGCATCCGTGCGTGTACCGCGGCTTTTGCGTGTCCGGCTGCGCGACCAACGCGAAGCAAAGCGCGCTCGTCACGTGGATCCCGCGTGCGCTGCGAGCCGGCGCCGAGGTGCGCGATCTGGCGATGGTCGGCCGTGTCGTCACCAACGACGCGGGGCTTGCCACCGGCGTCGAATATCTGCGCGAAGGACGCTGGCGATTCCAGCGCGCGAAGCACGTGGTGGTGGCCGGCTACGCGATCGAAACGCCGCGCCTGTTGCTGATGTCGGCCAACAGCCGCTTTCCCGACGGACTTGCGAACAGTTCGGGACTCGTGGGCAAAAACCTGATGGCGCAGTCGAATCAGGGCGTCTACGGCACCTTCGATGAAGACATCCGCTGGTACAAGGGGCCGCCGTCGCTCGCGCTCACCGAGCACTGGAACTACGAAGACAAGGGCAAAGATTTTTTCGGCGGCTACTGCTACATGAGCCAGGGGCCGCTGCCGAACGGATGGGTCGCGGTGCAGAACGGCCGCGGCTTGTGGGGCGACGCGCTCGGCGCGGAGATGCTCAAGTACAACCACCAGGCGGGGCTGAAGATCGTCGGCGAGATGCTGCCGCAGCAGCGCAACCGCGTGACGCTTGCCGACGAGAAGGACCAGTACGGGCTGCCGATCGCGCGCGTCACCTATTCATGGTGCGACAACGACAAGCGGCTCATCGCGCATTCGCTCGACTTCATGGAGCAGGCGCTCGCGGCCGCCGGCGGCAAGGAGATCTGGCGCGAGACCGACGACACCTGCCACCTGAACGGCACCGCGCGCATGGGTGACGATCCGTCGACGAGCGTCGTCGACGCGGACTGCCGCAGTTGGGACATCCGCAACCTGTGGGTGTGCGACGGCTCGGTGTTTCCGACCGTGGGCGGCGTGAATCCGTCGCTGACGATTCAGGCGATCGCGTGTCGCACCGCCGAGCGCATCGCCGCGCTAGCCGCGCGCGGCGAGTTGTAGGGGCAGTCTTGCCCGCGCGCATGAACCGCAGTCCGAAACGACGGAGTACTCACTGCGCGATCTGGATGGTTACACAACATGCTCTCCATGCATCGAACATTGACTCACGTCATGTTTGAGGCGCAAGAACGGCCTCTTTTTCGATGCCCCACCTGCATGGTGCAATGCAAAATCCATAGAAAGGCCGGGCTTGCTGGCCTCACCATACCCTGCAGGTATGAAAAAGGACAGGAAAAGTATTGGACGGGCCAAACGGGCGAAGGGTATAAAAACATCCAATGAACTCACTTCCCGCCGCAGCCGCCATGACCCAAGCGACCATCGAACGTATCGAAACCCGCCTCGTCGATCTGCCGACGATCCGCCCTCACAAGCTGTCGGTCGCCACGATGTACGGGCAGACGCTGATGCTGGTCAAGGTCTACTGCAGCGACGGCATCGTCGGGATTGGCGAAGGCACCACGATCGCCGGCATGGCCTACGGCCCGGAAAGCCCCGAAGCAATGAAGCTCGCGATCGACGCCTACTTCGCCCCGGCGATGATTGGCAAGGACGCGACGCAGATCCAGGCGCTGATGGCGCACCTCGGCAAGCTGGTCAAGGTCAATCATTTCTCGAAGAGCGCGCTCGAAACCGCGCTGCTCGACGCGCAAGGCAAACGTCTCGGCGTGCCGGTGAGCGAACTGCTCGGCGGCCGTCGCCGTGAGCGCCTGCCGGTTGCGTGGACGCTCGCGTCGGGCGATACCGCGAAGGACATCGCCGAAGCCGAGCACATGCTCGACGTGCGCCGCCACAAGGTCTTCAAGCTGAAGATCGGCGCGAAGGAACTGAAGACCGACATCAAGCACGTCACCGAGATCAAGAAAGCGGTCGGCGAGCGCGCCGCGGTGCGCGTCGACGTGAACATGGCGTGGAGCGAGACCCAGGCCGCCTGGGCGATTCCGGCGCTGGCCGACGCGGGCTGCGATCTGGTCGAGCAGCCGGTCGCGACCGCCGCGGCGCTCGCGCGACTGATGCGCCGCTTCCCGGTCGCGCTGATGGCCGACGAAGTCTTGCAAGGCCCGGACAGCGCGTTCGAGATCGCGAAGAACGGCGGCGCCGATGTATTCGCGATCAAGATCGAGCAGAGCGGTGGTCTGTTCGCCGCGCAGCGCGTGGCCGCGATCGCAGATGCCGCCGGCATCGAGCTGTACGGCGGCACGATGCTCGAAGGCGCGTTCAGCACGGTGGCGTCGGCGCATCTGTTCGCGAGCTTCGCGAATCTGCAATGGGGCACCGAGCTGTTCGGGCCGTTGCTGATCACCGAAGAAATTCTGACCACGCCGCTCGACTACAGCGACTTCGAACTGACCGTGCCGAACGGCCCGGGTCTCGGCATCGAACTCGACGAGGCGAAGGTCGAACGATTCACGCGAGACGGGCTGATGAAGGTCACCCGCTAAACGGATTTAGATCAAGAGGATTCAACGATGCTTTTCCATGTGCGAATGGACGTGCACCTGCCGGTCGACATGCCGGCCGAAGTGGCGAACGAAATCAAGACCCGCGAGAAGGCTTACTCGCAGGAGCTCCAGCGTAGCGGCAAGTGGCGTCATATCTGGCGCCTCGTTGGCGAGTACGCGAATTACAGCATCTTCGATGTAGAGAGCAATGCCGAACTTCACGACATTCTGTCCGGCTTGCCTCTGTTCCCGTACATGAAGATTTCGGTGACGCCTCTGTGTCGTCACCCGTCGTCGATTCGGGACGGCGACATCTGAGCCCAGGGGCCAGGCGCTTTTGACGGCGAGCGCATCCAAAGCCATCTTTTCCCCCTATACCAACTGGAGACAGTCATCGTGAGCGTCAAAGTATTTGAAACCAAAGAAGTGCAGGATCTGCTGAAAGCCGCTTCCAACGTCGATGCCGGGAGTGGCAACGCGCGTTTCCAGCAGATCGTTTTCCGTCTGCTGGGTGACCTGTTCAAGGCAATCGATGACCTCGACATCACGCCCGACGAAGTCTGGGCCGGCGTCAACTATCTGAACAAGCTCGGTCAGGACGGCGAAGCGGCGCTGCTGGCGGCCGGCCTCGGTCTCGAGAAGTATCTCGACATCCGCATGGACGCCGAGGACAAGAAGATCGGTCTCGAAGGCGGCACGCCGCGTACGATCGAAGGCCCGCTGTACGTCGCCGGCGCGACGGTGCGCGAGGGCGTCTCGAAGATCGACATCAACCCGGACGAAGACGCGGGCCCGCTGGTGATCCGCGGCACGGTCAAGGATCTGGACGGCAAGCCGGTCGCCGGCGCGGTCGTCGAGTGCTGGCACGCGAACTCGAAGGGCTTCTACTCGCACTTCGATCCGACCGGCGCGCAGAGCGACTTCAACCTGCGCGGCGCGGTGAAGACCGGCGCCGACGGCAAGTACGAGGTCCGCACGCTGATGCCGGTAGGCTACGGCTGCCCGCCGCACGGCTCGACGCAGCAGCTGCTGAACGTGCTGGGCCGTCACGGCAACCGTCCGGCGCACGTGCACTTCTTCATCAGCAGCGACGGCCATCGCAAGCTGACCACGCAGTTCAACATCGAAGGCGATCCGCTGATCTGGGACGACTTCGCGTATGCAACGCGCGAAGAGCTGATTCCGCCGGTCGTCGAGAAAAGCGGTGGCGCGGCGCTGGGCCTGAAGGCCGATACGTACAAGGAGATCGAGTTCAACTTCACGATCACGCCGCTGGTCCAGGGTAAGGACAACCAGCTCGTCCATCGTCCGCGCGCTTCGGCCGAAGCGTAATCACACGAGGCGGCGCCGTGGCGACACGGCCGCTGCCTTTCGTTGCCAACGGCCGGTGGTCTTGCCTGCCGAATCCCTGAAGCGTCGTGCTGCCGTTGCTTGGCGTTCTGGGCGAGTCGTCGCAAGGGGCGCTCGCAAGGCTCGAGCAACAGCGAAGAACCGGTCGCGCCCGCGGGAGAAGACGGCGGTCGCGGGGAGTCCGCGTTGCTCGCGGCCGCCGCGACGCCTGCGCCGGAGTGAGCCGTATCGCCACTCGCGTGCGGTAGATTGAAAACGAAATTCGTTTCGACCGCCACAGGCTGATTGTCCATGCCCGTGAGCGCGCTGCACTGGGCACGCCGCGATGCCTGAAGGGCGAGGTTGTCGAACGCTGGATTGCCGGACGAGACTTCGACGACCGCGTCGCTGATCTGTCCACGTTCGTCGACCGATGCACGCACGATCGCATTGGGACGCGGCGCGTGCGCGACCGCAGCGCCGGAGCAGGTGCGGCTCTTTCATTGTGATTGTCAGCTTCGGATCGTGCACGCGCGCTGGGTCACGGCCCCGGATTCGCCTCGCTCAAACCGGCTTGCTGCGCGGATCGATCGCTGTCCCGATACGCACCGAGCATGCGCTCCTGGTATCGCGTAACGGTCTCGAGGGAAGTGGCCAGGTTACGTCGAGAATGGATCGCCATCGCGCGGCGCATTGAGCATCCGCTCCACATAGCGCGCAATTATGTGGAGTCTGGCTGGAAACGCTTGTCCCGCTTAGGCGGCGCCTCGAAAAGTCGTTCGTATACCGTCGAAAATACCGTCACTTGGCGATGAGTGCGCTGTGAGACATCAGTAGGCGATATGCGCAATGAGTTCAGAACGACGACGGGGACGCTGTGCCCTGTTATCCTCTCGTACCATCCGTTTCGGCGTGCAGGCCCGATGACCGTTATCGCGCCGCCCAAGGCGCCGCCGTGCCCGCCTTTCATTGGGTGTCGGTTCCGAACGTTACGCGTCAACGAAGCCGTCATAATCGATGGCAGTCGCGTCACAGAAGTGGCTTCGAGAATTCAGACAGTTCGTTGAGTGGAAAAGCTGGGGGGTGAGTCGGCCATAATGGCCGGCAACAAGGAACCAGAAGATGACGAAACGAAACCGACGGACCCACTCACCGGCGTTCAAGGCAAAGGTGGCCCTGGCGGCGCTCAAGGGCGACAAGACGCTGGCAGAACTGGCCCAGCAATTTGATGTCCATCCGAACCAGATCACGGACTGGAAGAAGCAACTGCAAGAGCGGGTTGCCGATGTGTTCGAAGTGGGGGGCGCGGCGCCGTCGGCGCCGCCAGTCGACGTGAAGGTGCTGCACGCGAAGATCGGGCAATTGACGTTGGAGAATGATTTTTTAGAAAGCGCGCTCAGCAAGGCGGGACTGCTGGGCGTAAAGCGATGATCGATCGTGATCACGCTCTACCGGTGACACAGCAGGCCCGGCTGGTAGGCATCAGCCGCTCGAGTGCCTATTACCAATCGCGTGGGGTCAGCGAAGCGGATCTGAAATTGATGCGCCGGATTGACGAGCTTCATCTCGAGCATCCATTTGCAGGGGCACGAATGCTGGCAAGGCTGCTGCGTCGCGAAGGCATCAAGGTCGGGCGCAGACACGTCAGCACCTTGATGAAGCGCATGGGCGTCGAGGCGTTGTATCGCAAGCCAAACACGAGCCGCAAGCATGCAGCCCACAGGATCTGGCCGTACCTGCTGCGCCATCGCAAGATCGAACGGGCCAATCAGGTCTGGGCGCTCGATACGAGCTATATCCCGATGGCGCGCGGCTTCGTATATCTGACGGCCGTAGTGGACTGGGCGAGCCGTCGGGTGCTAGCACACCGGGTGGCGATCACGCTGGAGAGCTGCCATGCCGTCGAGGCGCTGGAGGAAGCGTTTGCGAAATACGGCCTGCCTGAGATCGTCAACACGGATCAAGGCAGCCAGTTCACCGCAACCGAATTCACCGACGCGGTGCTCAGCCGGAACGTTCTTCTGTCCATGGATGGAAAGGGCGCCTGGCGTGACAACGTGTTCGTCGAACGGGTGTGGCGAAGCGTCAAATATGAAGAGGTCTATCTGAAAGCCTACGACTCGGTCAGCCACGCCCGCCGCTCAATCGGCAATTACCTGAACTGGTATAACCAGAACCGGCCTCATTCCAGGCTGGCCGATCAGACACCGGATGAAGCATACTTCGCCACGCTGCCAGCGATAAAATCGGCAGCTTGATTGCCTCAGCAATTCCACTTAAAAACTCGCTGATCCTGTCCGAACGAACGAGGCCACCTCTGTCGGTTGCGCAAGATTGTAACGCCCAAGAGTTTCGATTTGCGTGGTAACCACGCTGTGCCGCGCGACGCCAATCTGGATTTCAGATACTAGGTCGGATAATGTTTCGCATTTGGAAGCACCACTGTCGGAAGCTGGGGGCATCGACATATTAAGGGGGATGAATGGACCGTACGGCGAGACTGCTTGAGCGAGGCTACTTTCCTTCGCAACTGCCACCGTCGTTCACGACGGTAGACCTAGCGAACCACCACGCAATGCTTTATGCACAGTGGGTTGCGCTCCAGCCGGTACCCAAGAAAGGACCAAAGATCCCCCGATCGCCCAGCGGAAAAGCCGAATTGTTCAGCGTGGCGCGGGCCGGACATCAGCGTCGTGTAACGAGCATTACGAATCCCGTTGCCCAGACCTACCTCTCCACGCATGTGACTGAGCATTGGGGGGATCTGCTGAAGCACTATCGGCAGTCTCGCCTCTCCGCCAGTCGCCCCCGCTTCCTTCACGGTGCCGCTCGCGGAGCAAATATCCCATCGATGCAGTTTCTTTACAACCGTAAGGTGATGGAGTCGGCCGGTTATCGCTTTATGCTTCGCACTGATATATCGCGTTTTTTTCCTACAATCTATACCCATTCTGTTCCGTGGGCGCTTCATGGCAAAGCGGTTGCTAAGAGGAATCGTTCGGTTACACCGAAGTTTTTTGGTAATCTTCTCGACCTATCTTTGCGTCAGGCGCAGGATGAACAGACATTCGGGTTGCCTATTGGGCCTGACACGTCGCACGTTATCGCCGAAGCGATCGCGACGGCTGTTGACCTTGAACTAAAGAAAAGATTGAAGAGTTTCCCGGCAGGCTTTCGCTACGTCGACGACTACTTCATGTTTTTTGCTACCGCACGCGAGGCGGAAGCAGCGCTGGCCGCGCTCATTCGTGCGCTTAAGGAATATGAGTTGCAGGTCAACTTCGAGAAGACGAAGACTTGCACGGTGCTCGAGATCACCGATGACTTTTGGAGCCACCGGCTAAGAAATTTCTCAATCTCAAAGAACGGTACTCGACAAGCTTCGGACTTCAGTCATTTCTTCGAGCTGGCAAAGGAACTAGCCCGATTGAACGCAGACGAGAGCGTGATGATTTACGCTCTCAAGAAAGCGTCGTCGGTTATTGTACGTAAGCAGAATTGGGACCGATTCGAAGCACACGTCTGCCAGGTCGCAATGGGTTATCCCAATACCCTACAGACGGTAGCGCGACTCTTCTCGACTTACAAAAGTGTTGGATACAGCATCGGGAAAATTCGCTTGAGTCGCTTCATCAACGCGGTGATTGAAGATCATGCACCTTTAGGCCACCATAGTGAAGTTGCTTGGTGTCTTTGGATGGCAAAAGATCTGGATCTGACCGTTTCAGATGCCAACGTTGACGTGATCTCGGAGATGCATAGCTCCGTCTGTGCTTTGATCCTGTTGGATCTTCATAGCATGGGGAAGTTGGGAAGGACTCCGAAAACGGCATACTGGAAAGTACACGAGAAGTCGACCGCGCTCTACGATGACATGTGGCTTTTGTCGTATGAGGCAGGCGTCCGCGGATGGGGCGGATTTGCCAATGCGCACATTACGGCCGATCCACACTTTGAGCGCCTGCTCGCCTTGAATGTTCATTTTTATGACACAGGTGCGGTACTTCCGCCACTGTTCAAGCTCAAGCACGGCGCGCTTGTAGGCAAGCGGTTTTCAAATATCGTCGATCTGTTCGAACTTGAGGACGTCGAAGACTACTTGGATTACGAGGAAGGAGACGGTAGCTATGAAGGTGTTGTGTTCTCGTACGATGGTGACACGGAGCTCGATGAGCCAGAAGCTGAGGAAGAGTCAGATGAAGGTGATGATCCGAACGATATGGATCTGCCTTACTAGCGCGTTTCGAGATTTCAATACACACGTTTCCCTAATCGTGCCGTAACCGCAGCCTGAGTACGCTCGGTGCGTGCTATTTCGAGTTGGCAAGACCGTGGCACTTTGCGGTGCCCGACGAAGCTGGTGCTCTCGGCGCGCGGCAATGTCGAACGGCATGTCCAAACATCGAATATGACCCGGACTTTTGATCATGTTTGAAATCACCGCCGACGATATAGCCATACTAGACGACTCGCAGCTGCGAACCCTCGTCGGCTTGCTATGCGAAGCAGAACTGCGCAGTCGAGGATATTCGACTGCTGCCGTGACTTGGGGGGGCAATCAGAACGCAAAGGACGGTGGTCTTGATGTAAGAGTCAGCCTGGACAGTCGGGACTGGGAGGATGGGTTCATTCCTCGGTGTTGTACGGGCTTCCAGGTAAAGCGACAGGATATGCCGCCGCGAGCGATCGTGGCGGAGATGCGTCCAAACGGAAAACTCCGTCCTGCGATCCAGGAACTCGCTGAAAGCGATGGGGCATATATCATCGTCAGCTCACAAGGAACCACAAGCGATAGCGCCCTGACGAACCGCAAGAAAGCGATTGCGGAAGCGGCGAATGGACTGGCGGGTAAGCTTCATAGCGATTTTTACGACCGCACGCGATTGGCGACCTGGGTTCGCAACCATCCAGGGCTTGTCGTTTGGGTGCGAGGTGCAATAGGGCGCGCGATATCGGGCTGGGAGGCTTTCGGGCCGTGGGCATACCCCGCAGAAGGCACCGAGGCCGTCTACTTGGTTGACGACGGTGTACGTATTCGAGACCGGTCCACGGATAGCTCCAAAGAAATGTCTGCGCTGGACGGGCTGCATCGAATCCGCGAGATTTTGTGCAATGCGCCAAGCGTTGTGCGACTCGTCGGTCTTTCCGGCGTCGGGAAAACGAGGTTTGTGCAGGCGCTATTCGATGATCGTGTGGGTCAGGACGCTTTGGATCCCGCTCTTGCCGTGTACACAAACATGGGCAACGATCCCGATCCGCAGCCATTTAAGCTGGCGTCTGACCTTCTTGCCAATCGGGCTCGCGCGATATTGATCGTGGACAACTGTCCTTCGGACCTGCACTCGCGGTTGTCTGAACTCGTGAGGGCCCGGGGAGGTGGGCTGAGCATCCTGACTGTCGAGTATGACATCAAGGATGATGTGCCAGAAGGCACCGAGGTCTTCGAGATTCGCGTGGCTTCCGTCGAACTCATTGAAAAGATTTTGCAGACCCGCTTTCCGAAGCTCTCCGGAATAAATGTGAGAACGGCGGCGGAGTTTTCTTCAGGCAACGCCCGTATTGCTATCGCGTTGGCTAGCACGGTGAGTCGTGGTGGCACGCTCGCAAGGCTAACCGACGCGGAATTGTTCAACCGTCTCTTCGCTCAGCGTCAGGGGTACGACAGCTCGCTTCTGGAAATGGCGCAGGCATGTGCTCTCGTTTACTCGTTTAATGCAGAGGATCTTTCCCGCAACCCCGATGCTGAATTGCATCGACTATCCGGGCTTGTAGGTGCAAGCCCCGAACAGGCCCACCGTCTCATCGCTGAGCTACTTCGACGAGATCTTGCTCAACGAAGGGGGAAATGGCGGGCCATTCTCCCCCATGCGCTCGCGAACCATCTCGCAACGGTTGGGCTTCAAAACATACCTCTCAGCCGCATCGAAGAGGTGCTAACGCAAGGGGCACCTCAGCGGCTGACTATTTCATTTGCAAAGCGGCTTGGCTATCTGGAGCGCAGCGCCGAGGCGAGAGGCATCGTTGGCGCATGGCTGGGTCCTCGGGGATGGATTGGGCAGCACATCTGGAATCTCAATGAGTTCGGGAAATCCGTCTTTCGAAACTGCCTGCCAGCCGCGCCCGAGGCGTGCCTGGCGGCATTGGAAGCCAACTTGCCATCGATCGACGCTGGCTTGACCTTCGACGGGCCTGACTATGTTGCCCATACCCTACGCTCGCTAGCATGGCAGGCCGACCTCTTCGAGCGATGCGCCACGCTGCTTCAGTTCCTCGCCGTACATGGCAACCTCAGCATCGCAAGCGAGATTCACTCCTCGTTTTTTCAGATATACCTATCGGGCACGCACGCGTCGATTGAACAACGAGTGAAGGTGACGCGGAAGCTGCTGCGGTCTGAAAACGCGGTTGAGAAGAAGCTTGGATTCACTGCGCTCAAGAACTTATTGCGTTGCAGCTTCTTTACCTCACACTACGACTTCCAGTTCGGTTCGCACTCCCGTGACTACGGATATCTGCCGGAAACGGCACCGGAAATTCTGCACTGGTACAGGGAAGCCCTCGCGGTAGCTGAGGAACTTGCTCTTTCCGACAGCCCCGCCGCGCGCGAAGCTAGGGAAATCATAGCGGGAAGCTTTCGTGGCCTTTGGTCACACGTGGGTTTGCGGGATGAGCTGGAGGCGCTTTCAAGAAGGATCGCCGACAGGGAGTTCTGGAGTGACGGTTGGCACGCCGTCAAGCAAACCCGCTTCTACGACGAGAAGAACAAGGATTCGGAGAACTACTCGCGACTGAGCGCGTTGGAAAATGCGCTTCGTCCGCAAAGCCTTGTTGAGCGAATCCGGGCACAGGTGTTTGCCAACAGCGGCTACGACCTGGACGAAGTTGACGCGAACGACTCTCATAATCTTCAGCAGGCCATAGAGCGACAGCAAGCCGAAGTAATCGCACTTGCTGTCGCTGTCGCGGAAGACCCGACCGTACTTGATGAACTGATGCCCGACGTCGCTGGTGGCGGGCCAAATATCTGGTATTTCGGTATGGGACTGGCCCAAGTAGAGAAGAGCCCGAACGAGATATGGGACCGCATGGTCGCCGGGTTCGCGAATCTGCCCGAGGACCGACGCGATATGAGGGTGCTCAGCGGTTTTCTTCTTGAGCTAGCCAACAGGAAATCGCCGCTGCTTGGAGAGCTACTGGATGAAGCTGTTCAGAGCGACCTTCTTGCTTCGAATTTCCCCCGGTTGTTGCCATCGCTGATGAACGTACCAGGCGGTATCGCGCTGCTGCAAAGATCGCTTGAACTTGGAAAAGCGCCTATCGCCC
The DNA here is from genome assembly GCF_014397645.1 of Paraburkholderia sp. 31.1. Classification (NCBI taxonomy): domain Bacteria; kingdom Pseudomonadati; phylum Pseudomonadota; class Betaproteobacteria; order Burkholderiales; family Burkholderiaceae; genus Paraburkholderia; species Paraburkholderia sp. 31.1. The sequence goes on along the minus strand of NZ_VZQN01000062.1, from coordinate 1,553 downwards.
GGTACGCGGACGTACATTTTGGGCGGGCGGTCGAAGTGATTCCGGCGACCGACATCGCCAACTTCATTGTTTCAGTGTCAAACGTGAAGGGAGGCGTGCGGATAGCTATACGAATGCTAGGTGATCAGTTCTTCAACGATATTCACGACAAGCGCCCCCACGCGGAGCCCATAGTCGAGGCCGGCCGAACCATACTGTCCACGTTTGACTTCGACGGCTTCGACGACGCGTCGGCGAACGATTACCATTTGAAGAATGTCATCGATGTTTGCGCGACCGGGATGGCGGGCTATTCCGTCGTGCATTCTTTCTGCACGAATATGCGGCGCGCGAGTCTGGCTTATACGTTCTGGGTCGATTGCGGCGAGGTGCTAAAGGTTCTCGCGAGGTTGCAGCCGCGAGCAACGTTGGACGCGTTGCTCACCGGAGATCAAACCGAAGTCGCGGCCGGAACTCGAATCGTTGAGCGCGCGAGCCTTCATCAAGGGAATCCGCTGTCCGAAATAGGCGACGACGTCTTGCTGACGTGGTGCTCAGAGGGTCCCGCCAACCGCTATTCATTGATGGCCGCTGTCGGTCCAGTGTTCGATGTGACAAGCGATCGCCAACCCCGAAGCTGGCGACCCGTTGCGATGAGGTTGGTTCATGACTGCCCCGACTCGCTGTCGGTCATGGTCGAGATCGTTGCACGATTGCGTCCCATGATGTGGAGCGGGTCGCGTTCGACGATACTTCGAGAAAACGTGACATTGCTAGGCCAGTTCGATAGCCGTGGGAATCCTTCGTTGTCTTCGTTTATCGAACTCAAAAGAGGTGAGTTAATCCGAGAAGCAATCGAGGATCAGGCTTGCGAAATGAAACGGGACAGGGAGCGCGACGAGACATTTGAGTAGCGCCAGCGCAACCCCGTAGTCGAGGCTAGGTATAAGAGGTTGGCCGCAGATCGTTCGGCGACGAGACCAGGGCGGCATTTGAAGCGTCAGGGAATGTGTGGGTCTGCGTTGCAGCGATCGTAGGCCCCCGGGGCGTGGCCATCGAGCGCGGGTCATGTCCGCAGAGACATGGATGGTCACGCCCGCGCGCGGCATTTACAAACTCACGATCACTGTCACTGGAGCCTATCCCTACGGCTATCCGTCGCTGCCGTCATGGTCTGAATTTGACGCGAATCGCACCTCCGGCAGGGGATCTGCTATTGATGCAGCAAGGAGGTCCGCCAATTCGCGATTATCTGGAAACCGTTGTGCGAGCGCTAGGGCCAGCTTTACACATACCGACCTGATGGTCGATGCGGTGACAGCCTCCTCGCTGTGCGGATCGACGTTGCCATAATCAACCGACCGGAAGACGTCTGGGACCATTTCGGCAAGTGTGCGGCACCGTTCTTCTGTTAATCGTTTTCCTTCGAACAGTGCCTTTGCAAGCCCGGCGGTTGTCAACGTACTTGTCGCGTCACCTCATGCGCACTGCTTTAGTTCTTCCGGTTGCATGCGCTCCGGATTGAGCCAGACTTCATCCTTCAATTTCCAGTTGCGCGTCGATCGGGACCAACG
>NZ_VZQN01000061.1:0-27240 GCF_014397645.1 Paraburkholderia sp. 31.1 | reverse complement strand
CTCCGGCGGCAGCAACCGCGCCACCGCTCTGTCCTTGAATGTCTTTCCGTAACGCGCCAACTTGTTCTCTCTTTATCGCCCCCAGATTCCAATTTTATCCAGGCGACAACCATTGTGACGCGGGGGGCTGAACAGCCGGCCTCGTGCAACTCACAACTTCCATTCACCCTTCGAGGTCTTCGCCGCGACCCTCGCATCAGCAAGTCAACCTCAAGGCTCTAAACATTAAACCCGCTGTTGCGCTTCACTCTTGAAACCGCCCTCGGGTAAGCAGGTCTATACCGCGCTGGTGATAGACGCAAGAATCGAAGAAGACGTTGTTAAGAAGATGGTCTTTGAGAAGCGGCTTTTTCAGCTCGTGGGTAAGCCAACGGAAGCGTCTCCATTGATACGGGACGGCGCCACCATGTGGAAAAGCGAAGTGCAGCGTCGAAAAATCCCGAAACAGGTCCGAAGTCAGGCACTGCATCGGTCTCGACGAAATTACCTCAAGGCTCCGCAAACGGTTCGCTGATGACAAGGTCGTAATGCCATGCGCCCTCGTCAAGTCCGGACAGTCGCATGTCCGTCGCCAAATTGGGCACAAAGACCCGTGGGCTGCCTTGGATGCCCACCTTCACGAGATAACCACCACCAAAGTTTCGGACAATTTCGACGTGCTCAATGAGGTTCGATAATTCGAAACCGCCGTTCACGACGTCAATCTTCTTTTCCACCTGAATGCTTTGAGTCGCATAGCGCGGTGCCAGTAGTATCCAAGGTGGCCCTCGGCGTGCTTGCCGAGAGTGATAAACCATGTTCGCCTGGAGGTAGAAGTAGAACTGCGGTTCGTCCAGTTCATGTCCGAACGTCGCTGTCATTGCTCCCAGCCGCATGCCCACCTGCCGAGGATTGTCGAAGTAATTGTCCAGCCATGTCTCCATGATGCGCTTGCATCACTGTCGCGGTTGGCGGCCGGGACGGGTTGCTTAAAATATAGGCGAGGCAGCGTCTGAGCGGTAACACTATGCCTACAGTTCACAGCTTTACCATCGCGCCCTTGTTGCTGCGTTGTAGTTCAAATCTCGGCGACAAGAGCATAATTATTTGCCGCCACCCCAACTTGAATCCTGGCGTCCGTCAGAGCATAAGATATGCATGGACCTTCAACGACACAAATCCTCGGGCTTTGAATGCAGGGCACTGCACCTATCCTCTCTCAAGTGAGTGCCCCCTTGTTGCGTTAGCGCTTTTCGTATTCAAGCGTAGCAGGGTCAGTGTTTCTGAAAGTCAGGAACCACGGCGATACGAGTGAAGTGCCGGCCTGAACAATGACGTCGCAGTGCAGCGTCTTGGGGGCGCAGCGACGTATCTGCCCTGTGGTCGCCGGGTCATCACCGGTGATGGGAATGAACAGCTTTCCGCCCGGCCCGAAGAGAATCGCCTGAGCATAGGCCCGAGGGGGTTTTCCCGGCGCCCATAGTTCCAGTGTGGCTAAAAGTCGACCGCTCTTTCCCTCAAGCTTAAGGATTCTATCGATGTCGGTAGAGTCGCTGTTGTCGCGGAAGCTTGTAACCCAAAGGATGCCATCGCCGTCGAAGACGAGGCCCTCTGGGCGGTGCAAGGTCTTGACAGTTTGATTAGATGCAAACACGTCGATGAACCTGTATGTACGCGGGTCGAAGCGCAAAATGTACCCAATCAAACCATCGTCCGGATTCTCTGAAATGGGACAGCCTCTCGCAGATACGTAAAGAAGGCCGTCGGGCCCGAAGACCACGCCACGCGGATAAAAAGCAGGGCGGAAGCCGCGCCGGTCCAGGTTGCGCATAAAGGCACCAGACCCGGTGTACACCTTGACATCACCCTGATTGTCACAGGTGTCTCCCTGAGTACCGACATCGGCAACGTAGAAGCGGTCGTCCGAGTCACCGTGGTCGCTTGAACCTTCATGGTCGCGACGCTCTCCGCGTTCGTGCGTCGGTCCGCGTACGATGCCCTGCGGAGCAAAGGGCGCCCCCCTATCGGTCGAAGCGATAAGCTTTCTGACGAAGGCGCCCGTCTTTCCGTCAAAGATGAAAATCTCGCCGAGATTGGGGGTGTTGACGTTCTGATTAACGACAAAGAGCTGACCTTCACTAAAAATAATTCCGGCAGGTCCGGTCAGCCCGGCACTATTGGGAGGGACGAAAGTACCGAGATAGGCGCCGTTCGACGCGTCAAAGCGTTTAACAGTATTGTCCCCGGCGTCGTCAACGAACAATTCTTGCGCCTTCGGCGTCTGGCTAATCGACCACGTAGTTAGCGCAATCATGGTGCAGAGAATGGAACGCAGCCTGACTCTCCAGGCGGACCTACGTTCTTTCTGCGGAGCGCAGTGCGATGAAATGAGAGAACATGCAATCATTTACGCCTCCATTTGATATGGTTTACTTAATTGTCGTGAAAGAGATAGACATGCGTCGGATAGAAAGGGACGTAGCTTACCCACGGTCGATAGCGATGCCAGTGGCCCACAATAGCGCCCGTGACGAATCCGCCGACGTGAAAGTGAATCGTTGGGAGCTGTCAGCCGAACCTCAAGCTCGCCGCCCTGTAGAAATTCAATGAATTCCATCGCGCAAGTGGCGAGCGCGAGCAGGCGTGAAGCGATGTTTTGAGCTTGCCCCCGAAAAACGTATCCCTTGCTGAGTATTAAACTGCTGCAAGGAGAAACGAACGATGAGCGAATTGAAGCGTGCGCGGTACACCCTGGAATTCAAGCTGGAGGCGGTACGGCTGGTGAAGTCGGGCCAGAGCCTGGCGGCGGTGTCGGCTATTCTGGGGGTGTCGAGCCAGACGATTTCGAACTGGGTACAGGCGGACCGCAAAGGGACGCTTGCCGGTCCAGGTACGAAGCCGGTGACCGAGGAACAGATGGAACTGGCCCGCCTGCGTGCGGAGAATGCGCGGCTGAAGATGGAGCGCGACATTCTAAAAAACATCCAAAGGGCCATGCCCTCCCCAAGGAGCAGAAACTCCGGGCAAGTCCTACACTGGCCACGCTGAAGGGAGCGGCCGTCCGCTTACTGGTGACTGATCCCGTTAAAAAACATGGTCCAGGGACCGATGCGGACCCGGCATTGGTGACACCGTGAGGTGATCCCGTTCAGGAAAGTGATAGATACCGCAGTCCCGCCCTTTGGCACTTCCATGACCAGGAGGGCCAGACATGGCACAGCCCAAACCGAGGCGAACCGTCGCTCGCCGCACCGATATGTCCGTTGTCAATCCGCACGCCGCAGGCATCGATGTCGGCGCACAGTTTCACGTTGTCGCGGTCGGACCCGAATGCGCCGAGGAACCGGTGCGTTCGTTCCGCAGCTTCACCGCCGATCTTCACGAACTTGCCAGGTGGCTCAGGCAGGTCAAGGTCACGACTGTCGTGATGGAGTCGACCGGGATTTACTGGCTTCCCGTGTTCGAAATCCTCGAGTCTTATGGTTTCGAGGTGTTGCTGGTCAACGCCCGGGAGGCAAAGAGCGTGCCGGGACGCAAGAGCGATGTGAACGATGCCCAGTGGCTGCAGAAGCTGCACCGGTACGGACTGCTGCGCGCCAGCTTCCGCCCCCGACAGGACGTGGCCACGCTACGATCCTATCTGCGGCAGCGGGAGCGCCTGCTGGAATATGCGGCGTCCCATATCCAGCATATGCAGAAGGCAATGATGCAGATGAATGTACAGTTGCATCACGTCGTTGAGGACATCACAGGCGTCACCGGCATGAAGATCATCCGGGCGATCGTCGCGGGTGAGCGCGATACCGATGTCCTTGCACAGCATCGCGACAGGCGCTGCAAAGCCTCCATCGAGACAATCCGTGAAGCGCTGGGCGGTCATTACCAGCCCGAACACGTGTTCGAGCTCACCCAGGCCGTGGCCCTGTACGACTTCTACCAGACCCAGGTGACGCAATGCGATCAGCGGATCGAAATCGCGCTCAAGCAGTTGCAGGCTGGCATCGAACCCGTCGCCGCGCCACTGCCGGCAGCGCGACATCGAGGCAAGCAGTCAAACGACTTCTCATTCGACGTGCGTGCTGCGCTGTACGGGATGCTCGGTGTCGACCTGACGCAGATTCACGGCCTGGGACCCTACGTGGCGCTCAAGCTCATTGCCGAATGCGGCAACGACATGTCCCGCTGGCCGAGCGTGAAGCACTTCACGTCATGGCTGTGCCTCGCACCTGGCAACAAGATCTCGGGCGGCAAGATCCTGTCTTCGAAAACGCGCCGCTCCTCCAGCAAGGCCGCTGCCGCGCTGAGACTCGCCGCCGTCACGGTCGGCAAGACCGACACAGCTCTGGGCGGATTCTATCGACGCCTGTCAGCCCGTATCGGCAAGGCGAAGGCCGTCACTGCCACCGCACGCAAGATCGCGGCGCTGTTCTACAAAACACGCTGCGCTACGGCATGGAATATGTCGATCCAGGCGCAGCCTACTATGAGGAACGTTACCGGCAGCGGGTCCTGAACAACCTGACGCGACGGGCCGAGTCCCTGGGCTATGTCCTTCAGGCCAAAGCGACCTGACTCAGAGGAGTTTCTCAGGAAAGCGGCGGCGTACTTTGCGAAAGAGTCGACGTGAAGTACGCCTTTATCGAACGGGAGCGAAAACGCTGGCCGGTGTCGATGCTGTGCGAGTTGCTGGATGTCAGCCCGAGTGGGTATCACCAGCGGCGTCAGCGGTCTGCCGCGGGCCGGGAGAGGCACCGTCCGGTACGAATCGGCAATGACGCTTTGCTGGCCAACATACGTGCGATTCACGCACAGGTGAAAGGCGAGTATGGCTGGCCGCGCATGACCAAAGAACTGGTTGCACGCGGCGTCCGCGTGGGCAAGGAGCGAGTTCGCATGCTGATGGTGCGACATTGCATCCGCGCGCGGCACAAGCGCAAGTTCATCGCGACGACGAATTCGAACCACGACCTGCCGGTCGCACCAAACCTGCTGAAGCGCGACTTCACGGCGAGCGCACCGAATCAGGTCTGGACGAGTGACATCACCTATGTCGCGACGGCGCAGGGATGGCTGTATCTGGCGGTCATCATTGACCTGTTCAGCCGGCAGGTAGTGGGCTGGTCGATGCAGCCGCACATGAAAGCCGAACTGGTCACGGATGCGTTGCGTATGGCGTGGTTCCGTCGGCACCCGCCGCCCGGCCTGACCATGCATAGCGACAGGGGCAGTCAGTATTGCAGCGGACTCTTCCAGGACGCGCTCAAGGCGTACGGTATGCGTTCGTCAATGAGCCGGCGTGGCGATTGTTGGGATAATGCGCCGACCGAAAGTCTGTGGGGTTCGCTGAAGGTCGCACGACTGCACGGTCGGCACTTCGCGACGCGGCGTGCCGCGATGGATGAAATCATTGATTGGCTGGGTTTCTACAATGCCCATCGGCTACACTCGACGCTCGGCTACGTTAGCCCCATGGCGTTCGAAAAGAACTGGCTCGCTGCCCAGCGAGCCGCCTAAATCCCCTTGGCTATGGGATACGTCAAACAGGGGCAAGGTCATTTAATTGATATTGCCTCTACGTCCAATACTTCGCCTAACGCGGTGTAAAAATTGAGAATTGTGCGCAGACAGGCACACAGATGTTCAATAAAACACGCCAAACACGTCATCAATTTCTGACAGACGAGTCTGCTCACAAGGCCGTAATGCATGCCCGTTAGAAAATCAATTCGGTTGGGTCTGGGCAGTAAGCGAGCCAGCGCAAGTGTTCGATTGCTCGAACAACCAGATGCTTCTTCTATTGAAGTGCACACATGCGCGGCCAGGACTCAAACTGGCAATTGGTGTTACTCTCCGCGCATTGCTCTTCGGAGCATAGTCGCTAACAACGATATTTCAAGGTTCTTTCGCAACCGATACACCCAGTCACCGGTCGACAGCAGCGCCACAAATTGCACTCGGCCGTTGGCACTCCCAAAACCGACTTCGGTGCGATGTACACCCTTGTCGTCATATGCCAGCATTGATGGGTGGGCGGAAATGTAAACGGTGGCCCACCCGCTGTCGTACGAGTTTGGACCTGAGATGCGTTAAAGCTCCCTGCGTTCGATAACAGCCGCACCGGCCGCGGGTGCAGTGCTCTTCTGCTCGCGCATCCTTCACCGCCCCAACGCGCTTTAGCGTCAGCTCCTGATGCAAAGACTCAGTGGCCGATTTCACGCCATGGTCAGCGCACCACGCGCAGACTTGAATCCAAAGTTCCATTCTTGATATACCGATAGTTGCAAGCGGTGACGACAAAGCCGGTGGCATCAACCGCGCTGAATCCCTGTTGCTGCCGCCGTTACGCCATGGTTATTGCTGTTGCGTTTCTACGAACCTAATGACAGGCTTTCCCGCTTTGATAGACGATGCTCTTTGGCGCCGGACGATGCATGCCTCAGGGTCGGAAAATCAGCATGATGGCAACTATAACCGCCCACGCTCCCATGAAGTAGTAGGGTAAGTTGTATGGGTTAATGAATTTCTCGTCAACGCGTTTCTTAGTTTGTCCCTGCAGTGGCGGGTGAAATGGCAAACGGCGACGCGTGAGTTCGACCCGACTTGCCCCCCCGGGGAACATGTCCTCGTCCAACATCTCCATCGAAAGCTTGCTTCTATCCTCGCAATACCACCAGCGGTCTATGCGAGCAATATGCTGCTGGGCGTGTCCTAGACCACGCCCGACCAGCAATGACGTCATGAAGCCGAGGACCGCAATCAAAATCAACAGCCAAACATACGGCCCAGTCCAAATGTTTGGCTGTGGTTTCCAGTTGCTCACAATGAACGCGAGAGCTGCAAACAGGACAGTCTGCGACGTGAGCAGCCAACTTAGCCTGTGATGAACCAGTGTGTTTTCATGCTCTATCACGAGCCGAATCCGCTTCCAGTCCGCGTAGTCCCTATCTTGTGATTCGTTGAATACGTCGCCGTCGCCGTTTAAGCCTGCACGCTGTGTCTCGAAATTGGCCAAGGCCATTGCTACGCCCCCCTTCATTGACTTCAACAAAATGTTGATTCGCGCTTACGGATGCCGGCGTCGGTCTGTCTTTGGCTAAGACAGGCAATCGCAGTTGGATATCGGCGGTGTTATAGAAGGTTTGATTCCCGAAAGTAAGCGCCTTAATTTACTGATGGTGATTCCGTCTTGATTGAACTAAATCTTGACGGCATCGAGCTTTCTTGCGTCCTAGCCTGTAGGCGCCCATATCCCGGTCAGGAACGTCACGAGGCTGTCGCAATCGCCTTGCCCGCAGCGACGGCTCCGTACGGAGCTCTCACGCTGCCAGTCGATGCTCGTAGTAAGGCCGGTCCCACTCATCAAGTATCGCGTACATTGCCTCCAAATTCCTTGGGTTAGGGTTGAGCCAAGCGTCAATGTTTTCGGGCTTGATGAGAACAATGCACCGGTCGTGGCCGGCTGCGGCAACTTCCGACGGAGGCTCGTCAGTGACTGCCGCGAATGAAAGCAAATCCGGTTTCCGCCAGGCGCAGACCAGCGTGACCACAGGCAAGCTACCAGCATCTCGTGGGCAGGGTTGGGACGAAACTCCAAAACGACGTTCTCATCCTGCTCCCCTTCGGCGAGCACGCGACCTTCCATTTTGGCCCGGCTAACATTCTCATAAAACGCGTTGACCACGAGAATGCCGTGCGAGTAACCAAAGAGCGGCTTCCAGAATCCTTCGAGATTGTCACGCCTCGCGTTGTAGCCCCCGTGGTATTTGACGTCGTGTGACGCGGGCTTGCCAGCAATGCGACACTGATATCGCATCGGTTTGATAACACGCTGTCCGTTTTCCATAACCATGACTGGCGCGTAATGCCTCGGGAATATGCGCGAGTCCCGTGCCTTCGGCTCCGTTCGCCGAATATCGTCGAGCCAATCGAGAGTCTGTTCAATTTTGTTCGCGGCAATGCGCTTGCTTTCGGTCGCTGCTTTTGTGACCTTGCTCTCGAGCGAACGCTCTGCGTCAGCCAGTCGCTTGCGCTGCGCAAAGAGGTCTCGTTGGAGTTTTGATGTCTGTTCTGCTTCGAACCTATCGATAAGGGTCTTGATGGCGCCTTCGGCGTCAGTTTGCGGCTCAGCGAACGCATCTTCCATCGCCTTGGGCACCTTTGCCTTGCTGATGCCCTCTGCGCGCTCAAAAAATAGACGCGCAAACTCGTGGATATCCATCAGGGCGCCGAAAGTACGCACAAACTTGCGGTAGTCTGCTTGAATCCGAGCCGAGTAACACATGGATGCCTCCGTTTACTGCCCCATAATACGCATTCTCTAGAACGACGCGAGCGCGACGAATATGAGGACTCAATGAATGGCCGCGTGAACTTTGGCCACCGTCGAACTGCCAATCAACATGTGGCGACCCGGACAATTGTGTATGGCAAGCGTACTGCTCGTAGACGATGACGTGGAGGCTTTGGCCGCGTGGAGCGCCAGCTGTGCCGCTGACGGATTTGAAGTAAGAAGCGCGAGCGACGGCCAGTCAGCATTGAAGATGTTCATCGAATCCCCTGTCGATGTAGTGGTCGCCGACTGGCGCATGCCGGTGATGTCGGGGAGCGAGCTCTGTCACCGTTTGCGCACACTCCCCGGCTTAGCCGACGTTGCATTCGTCTTGGTTTCGGGAGAGCCGAGCCCACCCGCTTTCGTAAGCTACGACGGTTTTCTTCGCAAGCCTGTAGATGGGCAAATTTTACTGACCACAATTCGACGGCTGCTGGCAGACCATGTAACCCATCGAGAGCAACAGCGAGGCAAGACAACGTAGTCGAAAAGCCACCTGCTTGTGTGGACAGGGCGGACCAGAGCCTGGTTGCAGGCAAAAGGAACGGCGGCCGCGGGCACAGTGTTGAGTCAGCAAAAATTTCTGCTCGCGGTAATCAAACCGCCAAGCAGATGGGACATGTCAACAAGCCGCTGTGCGACGAGATGTCGAACCTCTCCGTGGCATTGCCACGTGCCATATACAGCGAGCAGTGACGCGCCGAGGGCTTCCTTTCGCTGCCGTTCAAACAAGGACGGCCAGATAATCACGTTGCCGTTGCCAGTCTCACGTTAGGGCTACGCGGAAGGCTGCATCTCATCGACGTGCGGCTCCGCATTCGGTGAAAGTGCATGCGCGGCGTGCCCTCACACCGTCGCCCAATCTCATGGCAAAGCAGCGCAGCTTGGAAAAAGCCGTTCCTGCGAGCGAACCAGACATGTCGGATATTCCGCGCCAGATAACCCCGGGGCAACCCGCTTCGCGTGACGGCTCACGGAGCATCGGCTGAGGTCGCCCGCTGATGGAGTCGCAGTCGTATCAGGGTCACAGTATCTGGGGGCACGCAATTCTGCAGCAAGAGGAAATCCTCCAGCCCGAGCGTTATGCGGCAAGTGGGACAATAAGCGTGAACGGCAAACTCGTCGAAGCCTCAGGCATCCTTGCTTACTTCGACACAGGAGAGGAAGCGCAACACGCCGGCCTGGCTTGGGCACGTGCCTGGATTGATAACCACGGGTGGTCGAAAGCGAATGGCGCAATGCATCAACATCTTTGCTGAGTGAGTAAGGTCTACAGCCAGTAACGCCGGCCCGGTGCGATGCGGACAACGTGCTCGGCATCTCGCGAGCGAGCGGTGCCTCGAGTGTCAAAAAAACGAGCGCAAGCGCTTGGTCGCGGCCGTTCGGCTACTCATTCCGAGCGCCGCCGCTTAATTCTCGAACCGGCGAATCGTCGCTTTATACGCACGCGCCGGCGTGTGCCACTGCTGACGCATGCAACGCGGCTCAGCTCAGGTTGAATTCAGCCGGAGCCGGCGACTCCCTCGCGTAGCGAGAAACGTTGAGGTCATCATGTCGAATCGCCGGCTGCTTCCCTGAAACCAAATCCGCGAGCAGCTGCGCTGAACCACACGACATCGTCCAGCCGAGCGTGCCATGGCCCGTATTCAGATAGAGGTTCGGGACCGCGGTGCTGCCCACAATTGGTGTGCCGTCAGGCGTCATGGGTCGCAGCCCAGTCCAGAATGTAGCCTTCGAGGTATCGCTGCCGCCCGGGAAAAGGTCGTTTACACACGTTTCCAAGGTTTCGCGCCGAGCTTCGCGAAGGCGCTTGTCAAACCCCACGATTTCGGCCATACCACCAACACGGATGCGCTTGTCGAATCGGGTGATAGCAATTTTGTACGTTTCATCGAGGACGGTTGAGACCGGTGCGCATCGCTCTTCGATGATGGGGGCGGTGATGGAGTAGCCCTTGAGCGGATAAACCGGAATCTTGACGATGTCTGAGAGGAAGTTCGTCGAATATGAGCCGAACGCTACGACAAACACATCGGCGTGAATGAGCTTGGCGCCATGGCGGACGCCGACAACTTTACCGCCCTCCACGACAAGGCCCTCGACTTGCGTGTTGTACCGAAAGGTGACGCCAGCTTGCGCAGCTAACGCCGCGAGCCGAGTCGTGAACAACTGGCAGTCGCCGGTCTCATCGCCCGGTAAACGCAAGCCGCCGGTCAACTTGTGTGAGGTGGCGGCAAGAGCCGGTTCGGCTCTAGCAAGCTCACCCTGAGTTAGTAACTCGTATGGGACATTGGCTTCTTTAAGCACGGCAATGTCCTTCGCCGCACCGTCGAACTGCTGCTGCGTACGGAAAACCTGCAACGTGCCGCCAGTGCGTCCTTCGTACTGGATGCCGGTTTCTGCTCGCAGCGCCTTCAGGCAATCGCGGCTGTATTCCGCAAGCCTGACCATGCGATTCTTGTTAATGGCATAGCGCTCCGCATTGCAGTTCTGGAGCATCTGCCACATCCACTGAAGCTGGAATTGCCTGTCCTCGTCGTCCGGACGAATCGCGAGCGGAGCGTGCTTCTGAAACATCCACTTCACCGCTTTCACGGGCACACCCGGAGCCGCCCAAGGTGCTGCGTAGCCAGGCGAAATCTGCCCCGCGTTCGCGAAGCTCGTTTCCAGCGCAGGTCCTTGTTCGCGGTCGATGACGGTGACCGCATGCCCCGCGCGTGCGAGGTAAAACGCGCTCGTCACACCGACAACTCCACTTCCCAATACGACGGCACGCATGGCATCCGCTCCGGGCATCACAGTCGACGTCGCCTGCACACAATGATGTATGCAGTTATTGACTGCATGCTAGCTACGAGTTGGTAGTTTAAGAAACCATTTGAGGCCCGCTTTTTGGTTGAATCCACTACCGGATGAAGGCGACGGAGTGTTCAGTTCGCTGAACGCCTTGTCACCGTTGCAGCAGCGAGGTTTGAAGCGACCGCTGCATTTTCGCCTAGGGACAAATGCCTAGTTGACAGCCCAGATTTTGACTTCATAGACTGTGTACATCGCTGCACACAAAGAGATGCGCAAAGCTGTGTGGCGAGAAACCAAGGCCTTTTAACAGGCTTATCAATACTTCGGGAGCTGATTATGGTTCTGCTGTCTCGCTTCACGCGGCGCGTTCTGACGTGCCTGGCGGTAACCGGTTTTGTCGCTGCTGGTGCCCCTGCTCACGCCGATGACACCAGTGCCTGGCAAAGTGTGAAAAAGGCTGGTGTTCTCCGCTGCGGCGCGGCCGTGGCTCCTCCCTACGTCATGCGCGACCCGAAAACCGGCGAATATAGCGGCTTTTTCTCGGAACTCTGTCGCAACTTTGGACAGAACGTGCTGAAGGTGAAGGTCGAGTTCGTCGACACCACGTGGGACAACATTGTCGCCGGCCTGCAGTCCGACAAGTGGGACCTGTCGATGGCGTTGAACGATACGCCGGAACGGGAGAAAGCCATTTCGTTCTCGGCGCCGGCAACGGACTACAACGTCTCCTTCGTCTACAACAAGAACAATCCAAAGGTTCCAAAGGCCGCTCGCACCATCGCCGAAATCGACAAGCCCGGTGTGACAGTCGCGGTCATGTCAGGAACCGCGCAGGACAAGGCTATCTCTGCCGTTTTCAAGCAAGCGACAATCATGCGTCTGCCGGGTAACGATGAGACGCGCCTCGCACTCATGTCCAAGCGCGCGGACCTGCTCGCAGATGCCAACATCACAAACATGCTGCTTACCGAGGCGCACCCGGAATGGGCGTCCACCATCCAGCCGACTCCGCCGCTCGCCCAGCAGGAAGTCGCATTCGGCCTCAGGAAGGAAACGCCTGCTGCCGACATCGCCGTCCTTAACAGGTATGTCGACGAACAGGTCAAGTCGGGCGCCGTCAACCGCCTCATCAAAACCTCTGTCCAGGCAATGCTTGTCACAAACAAGTGATGCACCTGTTGACGCGGCACGCCCCAATGGGTGCGCTGTTCCGAGGATATTCAGAAGGGCGCCCGTCAATCTGACCTTTGCAAGCTTGACGGGATAGAACAACACAACGCTTCATGCTCCATGAGGCGGTTTGCAGTGCTTAATGAAAAAGTCCGACTACGACACAGACGGCGATAGAACGCGCACCGTCGTCGACTTGCCTATGTTCCGGGCGCGGATGGAGGGCAGTGTTAAACGGTTATTTCGTTCGTAGCATGCGGCGAAATAGTCAGATTCGGCTTCGCTCAAGCCTGTTTTGGTTCGTCCCAAGCGTCTTCAACCGGCTTGTCAGTGATTTCCCTGAAACACCAAGTTAGGCGTTGACAGGCGCAATTCCGGCCTTCTAGTATGTGTACATAATTGCACACATCGAAACACACATATCTGCGTGCTGCATGGGAAGCCCCGGGGGTACCAAGGCTCCTAAGGGTCTCAACTCTCGAGCGCAAGCCGTATTAGCCGATTTCGTATGCGGTTCGGCACTGTCGCCAGCCGCTGATTTTCGAATCACACATCACGTGCCTGCGGGCGCGTCAGCTGGAGAGATTCCATGCTTTCTTCTCAAACCATGAATGCTCAACAGGATGTTCCGCCAGTTGCAGTTGGCTGCGCCAACGCGACCTTCGGTGATTTCGTGCAGTTTCGAGGCGTCTACAAGTCCTACGGTCCGAATCTGGTCGTCATGGACCACATGAGCCTCGACATGCGGGCCGATGACCGGCTCGTCATCATTGGACCGAGCGGTAGCGGCAAGAGCTCGCTGCTTCGCGTGATGATGGGGCTGGAAGGCGTCCAGGGCGGTGAGATTGGCTTTCAGGGCAAGCCGTACATCTACGGAGCCGACTCGGGCAAGTCGAAGCGCATCGATTCCAAGCTGCAGAAACAGATTGGCATGGTGTTCCAGCACTACACGCTGTTCCCGCATCTATCCGTCCTGGGCAACCTTATCCTCGCGCCGACGAAGGTCAGCGGCATCACAAAAGCAGAAGCGACCGAGCGGGCTCGCACGTATCTGGCCCGGCTCGGCCTTGAAAGCAAGCTCCACGCATACCCGAGTCAGCTCTCCGGCGGCCAGAAGCAGCGAGTTGCCATTGCGCGTGCCCTGATGCTCGAGCCAAAGCTGATGTTGTTCGATGAAGTCACCTCCGCCCTTGACCCCGAGATGGTCATCGAAGTGCAAAACGTGATGCTTCAGCTTGCCCAACAGAAGATGGCGATGATTATCGTGACGCACGACATGCACTTTGCGCGCGACATCGCCACGCGCGTGGTTTTCTGCGCGAGTGGAAAAATCGTCGAACAGGGCGCTCCCGCCGAAATGTTCAAGTGCCCCAAGGAAGCTCGCACCCGCGAATTCCTCGAGAAAGTGCTGCATCTCGACTGAGGTCCGACATGAACTATCACTTCGACTTCCGCTTCCTTGAAGGCAGTTTCGGCGCCTTGCTCGAAGGCCTCAAGGTCACCATCGAGCTCGCCGTAGCCTCGAACATTATGGGTCTCGTGCTTGGCTTCCTGCTCTGCCTCATGGCCATGAGCAGATGGGTCGCCGTACGCTGGCCAGCGCAGCTTTTTATCGAGTTTTTCCGCTGCACGCCTGCGCTTCTACAAATCGTCTGGTTCTTTTACTGCATCCCGATGATGGTCGACGTGTTCATCGACCCCATCCTCATGGGCGTGCTCGCGCTTGGTCTCAATTTGACCGCGTTCAACGCTGAAGCCTACCGTGCAGGCGTTCAGGCGGTCCCCAAGGAGCATCTTGACGCATCTGTCGCTTTGGGCCTCAAGCCGTGGCAGCGCACCATGTATGTGGTGTTGCCTCAAGCACTTCGCAGCTCGATGCCGGTTCTCATGACAAACGGCATTGGCAGTCTGCAGCAGAGTGCGCTCGTTGCCATCGTTGCGGTCGCCGACCTTATGTACGTCGCCAAGAGCCTCGCGACCGAAGCCTACCGGCCGCTCGAAACCTACACGGTTGTTGCTCTCATCTACTTCGCTCTGTCCCTGCCCATCGCAAAATTTGTGCATGTGATTGAGCGTCGTCAGGACCTTGCGGTCAAGCGTTGAGGAGAAGACCGTGCATCTCGATTTTTCAGCTGTTCTTCCTTATTGGCTTGTCTTGCTCAAGGGACTGGGGCTCACCCTTGCATTTACAAGCAGCTGCGCGGTTATCGGAAGCCTCGCCGGCTTCGTGCTAAGCCTGCTTCGTATGTCGCCCAACCGATTCATTAAGGGCGCCACAACGCTGTACGTGGAGTTTTTCCGAGGCACGCCTCTGCTCATCCAGCTGTTCTGGGTCTTCTTTTGCTTCCCGGTCGTTTTTCGCCTTCCGATACCGCCGTATGTTTCGGTTGTGATTTCCCTGACGCTGTACATGGCAGCTATCACTAGCGAGACGTTCCGCGGCGCGTTGAAGTCTATCTCCAGTGAACAGCACGACGCCTGTATCGCATTGAGCCTTTCGCCGCAAGCGAAAATTCTTTACGTTATTTTCCCCCAAGCACTGCTGCGCGCGATTCCGCCGCTGCTCTCGAACGTCGTCAGTTTGTTCAAGGAAAGTGCGCTCATCTCGTCGGTTGGCGTCGCGGACCTCATGTTCGTCGGACAGAACATCTCGAGCAGCACAGCAAAGCCGGTCGAGTTCCTGACGACGGTCGCGATTATCTACTTCCTCGTCGCGTTTCCCCTCACGCGCCTGGTTGGCGTGGTCGAGTCGCGATTCCTTAAACGCTTTGCCTACTAACCCAACCCGTCCTTCATAAAGGGAGAAACACATGCAGATGAAAGGCATCCTGCCCGCACTCGTCACGCCGTTCAATGCTGCCGGCGCTGTCGACCACGACGTGCTGGCGAACATTCTCGAGTTCCAGCTCAAGGCGGGTGTAACCGGCTTCGTGCCGCTCGGCTCGACAGGTGAGTACTACGCGCTGACGCACGACGAGCGCCGCGCCATCCTGAAGACCGTTCGCGAGGTCGTAGGCGACCGCGGCACACTCATCGGTGGCGCGAACGGTTCGTGCACCCGTGAAGTCATCGAGCAGGTTCAACTGGTCCGCGATGCGGGCTACAAGAACGTCCTCATCGCTCCGCCGTACTATGCGCTGCCCTCGCAGGAAGAGCTGATTGGCCACTACGAGGCCATCCTCAAAGCGGTTCCCGACGTCGATGTCGTGCTTTACAACTATCCGGTTCGCACGAACGTCGAAGTGGGCTTCGGCGTGCTGGACGCGTTCAAGGATAACCCGCGCGTCGTCGGCATCAAGGAGAGCAGCGGCAACCTGCTGCGCGCCATCGAAATCGGCGAAAAGTACAAAGGCCATTATCAGCTGTCGTGCGGCTCCGATGACCAGGCGCTCGACTTCTTCCTATGGGGCGCGAGCAGCTGGATTTGCGGCCCGGCGAACTGCTTCGTGAAGCCAGTGGTGGACTTCTACAACAAGTTCACCGCTGGCGACATCCGCGGTGCCCAGGACGTAATGCGCTCGCTCTTCCCGGTCATGGCGACGATGGAAGCGGGCAAGTTCGTGCAGAAGGTGAAGTACGGCTGTGAACTGGCGGGATTCAAGGTCGGCTCAGCTCGCATGCCGCTGCAGCCGCTGACCGACGCAGAAAAGGCGGACTTCCGCGCCGTCTTCGAAGCAGCTCAGGCATGACAGGAAGCCGGCGGAGAAATCCGCCGGCAATGCACTCTTGCAAGGTATTCGGATGAGCAAGCACAGCTTTAAGAGTATCGAAGGGCATACCGAAGGCATGCCCGTGCGCATGGTGGTCGCCGGCGCGCCGGCGCTCAGCGGTACGACAATGGATGAACGCCGCGGCCTATTTGTGCGAGACCACGACTGGATTCGACGCGCGTTGATGCTGGAACCGCGCGGCCACTCGCATATGTCCGGGACCATTCTTTATCGGCCCCTGTCTGCAGATGCGGATATGAGTCTCGTCTTCATCGAAACATCCGGCTGCCTGCCGATGTGTGGACATGCATCAATCGGCTCCATTTCGTTCGCGCTCGAAGCAGGTCTGATTCAACCGAAGTCGGCTGGTACGGTCGTCGTCGACGTTCCTGCTGGCAAACTGCACGCCAGGTACGTGATGGATGGCGACCGTGTCGCGTCGGTTCGATTCACGAACGTGCCCAGCTTTCTGCTTCATCGCAATATTGAAATCGAGCATCCGCACTTCGGACGTCTTGCCGTCGACATCGCGTATGGCGGCAACTTCTATCCTATCGTGGAGGTGCAACCGAACTTCCCGGGATGCGAGCACTTCTCTCCAGACCAACTGCTGAACTGGGGCCGCCAGCTGCAAACCGCGGTGAACTCGACAATCGACGTCGTTCATCCTGATAACCCAGGCATCCGCAGCGTGAAGCATGCCATGTGGACGGGCGCGCCTGTCTCCGATGACGCCGACGCTCGAGCGGTCGTAATCGCCGGCGACACGCTGATTGACCGCTCACCGTGCGGCACCGGCACGTCCGCTCGAGTCGCCCAGCGGTACGCGCGCGGCCTACTCTCGGAGGGGCAAGCTTTCCGGCACCAGAGCCTGATTGGCAGCTATTTCACTGGTCGAGTGGAATCAACAACAAGACTGAAGAGCGGGTTGGACGCGGTGTTGCCGAGTGTCGAAGGACGCGCCTGGATTACGGGACGGGCAGAATATTATGTCGACACCTCCCAGCCCTATGCTCATGGCTTCAGCTTGCAGGAGTTTGTGAATTGAACGCCGTTCCTCGCGAGAATGCTTCGCTTGACCCGCTTGCCTCTGCCCAGGAATCTGCTGTCGTCATAGGCGGCGGCATCGTGGGCGTGTGCTGCGCGCTTTATCTTCAGCGCGACGGCTACGCGGTTACGATCATTGACCCGGAAAGTCCGGGCAATAGTACGGCGAAGTGGAGTTGTGGCCAGATGGCGGTGAGCGAAATCATCCCGCTATCCAAGCCCGGTATCCTCATGAAAATCCCGGGCTGGCTCATGGACCAGAAGGGCCCACTCGCGCTGCGTCCAAGCGCTCTGCCTGGAATCATACCGTGGTTCTTCCGCTTTCTCATGTGCGCAAGGCACTCGAAGATTGTGGACATCGCCGAGTCAATGGCGACCCTCACGCATGACGTCTATGCAGACTACGCTCCGTTGCTCGAGGCCTGCGACGACAAAGCTCTGATGGGCGAACGTCCTATTCTGGAAGTCTTCGACAATCCAGGTGGGCTCACGCGCGAGTTGCCACATCTGGAGCTGCGCGAGTCGCTTGGCTTCACGTCACGGCGTCTGAACGCCAAGGAAATCGGCGACCTCGAGCCGGCGCTAGCTGGCAAGTTCGCCCACGGACTGATTTTCCCTGACTGGCGCGCTGTCAGCGACGCGGAAGGCTTCATCGCCGCGCTCACCGGCAGCTTCATCGCTCACGGCGGACGCCGAATCCAGACTGAGGCCAATCGCATTGTCGAATCGAACGGCCGCGCTGTCGGCGTCGACCTTGCAAATGGCCAGAGCGTTGCGGCGCAGCACGTCGTTGTTGCTGCTGGTACGGGTGCGCGGCGGTTCTTCAATTCGCTGGGGGTAAGCGTGCCGCTCAAGGGCATCGCGGGCTACCAGGCTGTCGTCAAAAACCCGGGTGTGGAATTTCGTCACTCGACCATCTATGCGGATGGCGGTTTCTGCTTCACTCCCATGACTCGCGGCCTGCAGATTGGCGGCACTATCGAATTCGCGGGCGACGGCGCGAAACCGAACTTTGGGCGCGCGGAAATCATCCTCGAAAAAGCCAAACGAATTCTGCCGGAACTTAAAACCGCCGACGTGGAATACGGTGTTGGCTATCGACCCTTCCTGCCTGACACGAAGCCCATCATCGACCGTTCTCGCAGGCTTGGAAACGTCTTCATGGCGTTCGGCCACGGGCAGCTCGGTCTGACGCTCGGCGCTACCACAGGTCGACTGATTGCCGACATGGTTGCCGGCCGGCCGACCAAGCAGAGCCTTACGCCATTCAGTGCCTATCGTTTTTCCTGACAAGGCTTAATTATGAAATCGTACGAACAGCTTTTCATCGACGGTCGCTGGGTGGCGCCTGTCAACAAGGGAACCTTCGAAACTGTCGACCCCAGTACCGAGCAGGTGATTGCCAAAGTCGCCTCCGCAACTGCGGAAGACGTCGACCTCGCCGTCAAGGCGGCCCGAAAAGCATTCGATGAGGGTCCGTGGCCGAGGATGAGCGGAGCAGAACGTGGCGCCGTGCTTCGACGCATCGGCAACGGTATCCGCGACCGAATCCAGGAACTTGCCGAAATCGAAGTCCGCGACAACGGTAAGCCGCTTCCCGAAGCGCTCTGGGACCTGGGTGACGCAGCAGGCTGCTTCGAGTTCTACGCTGGGCTCGCAGAGAAGCTTGACGAGAACGCCGAGACGCCCGTGACGCTCTCCGACGACCGTTTCAGTTCAGTGGCGCGCAAGGAGCCGGTCGGCGTTGCCGGCGCTATTATTCCGTGGAACTTCCCGATGCTGATGGCAGCATGGAAAGTCGCCCCCGCGCTGGCCGCCGGATGTACGATGATTCTGAAGCCGTCAGAGATGACGTCCCTGACGGCCCTTGAGCTGGGCAGTATCGCGGCCGAGGCGGACCTTCCGCCCGGTGTGCTGAACATTCTGACTGGCCCTGGAAGTGACGTGGGCGCGCCAATGAGCGAGCATCCGGGCATCGACAAGCTGGCGTTCACGGGAAGCGTGCCGACCGGCAGCCGCATCATGCAGGCCGCTGCGCGCGACATCAAGAACATCAGCCTCGAGCTGGGTGGCAAGTCCCCCTTCATCGTATTTGATGATAGCGACATCGACGCTGCCGTCGAATGGATAATGTTCGGCATCTTCTGGAATCAGGGAGAAGTCTGCTCGGCTACGTCGCGGGTAATCGTTCAGCGTGGCATCTACGACCGTCTCCTTCAGCGGCTGAAAGAGGAAACGCGCAAAATCAAAATCGGTAACGGCCTTGAAGACGGCGTCCTGCTCGGCCCCATTGTTAGCAAGGGACAGTACGAGAAAGTGCTCGCGGCGGTTGCGCGTGGCGAGGAAGACGGGGCGCGACTGGTGACGGGTGGTGACCGTCCTGCGCACCTCGACAAAGGTTACTTCATGGAGCCCGTCGTCTTTGCCGACGTCCCTGAAGAGAGCTCGGTCTGGAACGAAGAGATTTTTGGACCGGTCGTCTGCATCCGGCCGTTCGACGAAGAAAACGAAGCGGTGCGCTCTGCCAACAACTCCCGTTTCGGGCTAGCTGCCGCCGTCATGTCGCGCGACAACGAACGCTGTGAGCGAGTCGCACGGGCGCTGCGCGTCGGCATCGTCTGGATTAACTGCTCGCAGCCCACGTTCACTGAAGCGCCTTGGGGCGGGTACAAGCAGAGCGGCATCGGGCGAGAGCTCGGCGTGTGGGGCTTGAACAATTATCTGGAAACGAAGCAAATCACGCGGTATGACGGCGATAAGCCCTGGGGCTGGTACATCAAGTAAGGCGGGTCCATCATGCGCTGGAAAAAGACGCTTCAACTCGTGGATGTGCACTGCGAAGGCGAGGTTGGCAAAGTTATCACCGGGGGAGTTTTGGGAATCCCCGGTGCGACGATGCTCGACAAGATGAACTACATCAACGAGGTCGACGATAGTCTTCGCCGACTGGTTGTGCTCGAACCGCGCGGTTGCCTTCAGATGTCAGTCAATCTGCTGCTGCCGCCGACGCGTCCGGAGGCGCATGCCGGGTTTATCGTCCTGCAGGCGGACAAAGCCCATCCGATGTCCGGCAGCAACGCAATTTGCGTGGTCACGGCGTTGCTCGAACTCGGCCTGGTCGAGATGCAAGAGCCGGAGACGACTGTTGTTCTCGATACGCCTGCGGGACTGGTGACTGCGCGCGCGACATGCAAGGATGGACGCTGCACGGGCGTTTCGCTCGACATGGTGGCTTCCTTTGTCGAACTACTGGATTTCGAGTTCGAAGTTCCACAACTCGGGAGAATCAAAGCGGACGTAGCGTTCGGCGGGGTGTACTACGCGCTCGTCGATGTTGACCAGGTGAGGCTGACTATTGCGCCGGAGAATGCTCGAGCACTTGCTGAGCTTGGCATCCGTCTCAAAGACATCATCAACGGCCAGATTCGGATTCAACATCCGCTTTTCCCGGAGATAAACGAGGTCGCGTACGTCATGTTCCGACATCGCGTCAGCCCCGAGCTCTATCAGACCTGCACGACGTTGCCGCCTGGGCGAGTCGACCGGTCCCCGTGCGGTACGGGCAGCTCCGCCAATCTGGCGACACTGGCGGCCAGAGGATTGGCCGACATCGGAAGCCGGTTGAAGTCGCGCTCGACAATCGGTGGCGAGTTCAATGTGGAACTGCTCGGCAAGACCGAAGTTGGAGGTCGCGCGGCAATTCTTCCGCGCATTCAGGGGCGAGCCTGGCTTTATGGAATCCAGCAGATTGGGGTTGACCCCGATGACCCATTGTCCGCCGGATTCATGCTGAGCGACACCTGGGGCTCCGGTTTTCCGGCGGTCTGAGGCGGAGCGCGCACGATGATAAACTTGAATGCGCGCCCGTCTTTCCGGGCTTACGATGACAGCGGTGGAACCATGAGCAAAGCTACGACGGAGACAGAGGTAAGCGGCCGCCGCCACGGCGGACGGTATATCTATGAGGAGCTGCGAAAGCAGATTCTGACACTGCAACTCAAGCCAGGCTCCCCGCTCGACGAGGTGTCGCTCGCCGCGCAGTTTGGCCTTTCCCGTTCGCCCGTTCGCGACGCGCTCGCCCGCCTTATCAGCGAGGGTCTCGTTACGATTCTTCCGAACCGGACGACGCTCGTCACGCCCTTCGAAATTGAAGAATTCCCGAAGTACATCTCCGCTCTTGACCTTATTCAACGGGCAGTGACCCGTCTGGCAGCGCTGCACCGCACGCAGGCGGACCTTGTGCGAATCCGTAAGGCGGATGACGAGTATATGCAAGCGGTTGAGAGCGGCGACTATCAGTCAATGACCGAGACGAACAAGGCGTTGCATGTTGCCATCGCACATGCAGCGAATAATCCCTACTTCATCGGGTACTACGAGCGGCTGCTTGGTGAAGGACAGCGCCTCTCACACCTTCACTTTGATTTCACTGTCACGTCACCGACGGCAACGAAGCTAGGACGTGACCACGCCGACCTTATCGACGCAATTGAGCGCAAGGATGCCAATATGGCGGAAAAACTCGCGCATGAGCATACGATGTTGTTTCAGCAGCGGTTCCTGGACTACATGCGTCAGAACATGACCGAATCGATGGCGGTTTCTTAATGGCTCACATTGGGTCACCGAGACTTCGGTGCCCGCTCCTCCTTCAGGTCCGGCTGCGTCTCAGTTTCCGGAGGAACGTCCACAGTTCCGGTATATCGGATGTTGCGGCATTAAACCTGAACCACTCCGAAGCGTGTTCGCTCGGCCGGAAGTAGGAACCAGGTGCCAACCAGATTCCCTTGCTCAAGGCATCGTTTGTAATGGCGATGCTGTCTTCCGGCTGAATGGGCAGCTTTGCCCACAGGAACAGCCCTGCATTCGGTGTATGAAAAATCTCCAGGCCGGCCTCGGACATGGACTGAGTCACCTTCGCGTGGGCGTTGAACAGTCGTTCGCGTATGTGCGCAATGTGTCGGTCATAGTGTCCGTCAATGAGCACGCTCGCCACGGCGCGCTCCGTGACTTCAGATGAGGTCAGGCCAACGGCCATCTTCGTGAGAGCAAAACGTGACAACAGCTCGCGCTTCGCAGCAATGTAGCCAACGCGCATCGCTGGCGTGATGGTCTTCGAGAATCCCGAGAGATAGATGACGCGTTGAAGCCCCTCCATTGCGGCCAGACACGGCATCCCGGGAGGCGCGAGTTCTCGGGAGATGTCGTCCTCCACAACGTACATGCCTTCCCTGTCCGCAATCTGCAGCAGGCGGAATGCCGACGAAGCGCTGAGCGACGTACCAGATGGATTCTGTAGCACCGTGTTGACGAACATGACCTTTGGACGATGCGTCTTCACGACCTCTGCGAGCTGCGCAGTGTCGATGCCATCAGGCGTGCGCGCAACGCTGACGACGTTCACGAACGCTACCTTGAGGATTTCGAGCAGATTGCAGTAGCACGGGTCTTCGACAACGACCGTGTCGCCAGGCCTGAGCAACGTGCGGACAACAAGGTCCAGCGCCTGGGTCACTCCCTGCGTAAGCAGGACATCGTCGCTGCCAACGGGAAGTGAGTATCTGCGCAGTGAGCTCGCCACGTGCTCGCGCAAAGTCGAAAGGCCGTACGGGTGGCCATACCCGCCGATGCGCGACCCAGGTACGCGGCTGACAACGCGCAGAGCGTGTTGCACGCCGCTCTCGTTTATCCAGTCGTTTGGTATCCAGCCACAGCCCGCTTTGATGGGTACTGTCTTGTCGGCGAACACATCGGAAAGTAGCCACGCTCTATTAAGACTCGGCGCATTGAATGACGGTGCCGCGGGCGCTTTGGCTGCTGGCGTCGCGACGCGATAGCCTGCTCCCGCGCGTGCCACTACGAGACCCAGCGAAACGAGCCGTTGATAGGCTTCAGATACCGTGTATGTGCTGAGGTTGTGAGTCTTCGCAAGGCCTCGGACGGAGGGCAACGTCGTGCCAGCCGGGTACGTTCCCTGCCTCAGTTCCTGCTCGATTGACGACACAATCTGGTCGACCAACGTGCCTTCGTTCTTGCGCGAGCGTGACAGGTTCAGCTTGAACATTTCCAATACAGTTCGGAGAAGAAAATCAGCACGGTCTGACTGCTGGTTGCAGACTGTCCAGTGATTGTAGCCGGCAAACTCATTAAAGTTGACTGCACATTCCCGGAGTCAACACATGAGCTCGAATCAAATCAATCTGAACATGTCGAACTTCTGGATGCCTTTCACGGCAAACCGTCAGTTCAAGGCAGCACCTCGACTGTTCAAGTCTGCCAAAGGCATGCACTACACTACGGTGGACAACCGCGCCGTGCTCGATGCGACGGCGGGTCTTTGGTGTGTGAACGCGGGCCATGGTCGCTCAGAAATCACACAGGCGGTGAGCCAGCAGCTCGAAACGATGGACTATGCGCCGACGTTTCAGTTGGGCCATCCGCTTGCGTTCGAAGCAGCCACCAAGGTCGCCGATTTCATGCCGGCAGGTCTCGACCGCATCTTCTTCACCAATTCCGGTTCCGAGTCTGTCGACACGGCGCTGAAAATGGCGCTCGCCTATCACCGAGCTCGCGGCGAAGGGCAACGGACTCGCTTCATTGGTCGCGAGCGTGGCTATCACGGTGTCGGCTTCGGTGGCATTTCCGTCGGCGGCATCCTGCCTAACCGCAAGATGTTCTCCGGCAACCTGATGCCGCATGTGAACCATCTCCCACACACGCATAACCTCGCAGAGTCGGCGTTCACGCGAGGCCAGCCGACTTGGGGTGCGCATTTGGCAGATGAGCTCGAACGACTCGTCACGCTGCACGATGCATCGACCATCGCCGCAGTCATCGTCGAACCGCTCGCCGGTTCCACAGGTGTGTTGGTGCCGCCGAAGGGCTACCTCCAACGCCTGCGCGAACTATGCGCAAAGCACGGCATCCTGCTGATTTTCGATGAAGTGATTACTGCATTCGGTCGCCTTGGCGCGCCTACCGCAAGTGAGTATTTCAACGTCGTGCCGGACATTATCACGATGGCCAAGGCCATCAACAACGCGGCAATCCCGATGGGTGCGGTGGCTGCCAGCCGCACCATACACGACACGGTTGTGAACGCTGGAGCCGAGAACGCCATCGAGTTCTTCCACGGCTACACCTACACGGCGCACCCGGCGGCGGCGGCGGCGGCAGTTGCAACGCTCGACATCTATAAGCGCGACCGATTGTTCGAACGGGCGAAAGAGCTGTCTGGTGTTTTCGAGGACGCGGCACATGAGCTCCAGAACTCTCCGCATGTGAAGGACATTCGCAATCTGGGTCTAGTTGCGGGTATCGAACTCGAATCGCGTCCCGGCGCCGTCGGCGCCCGCGCATACGAGGTCTTCCTCAAGTGTTTCGAGGCAGGTGTTCTGGTCCGTTACACGGGTGACATCCTGGCCTTCTCGCCGCCGCTCATCGTGGACGAGCAGCAGATTGACCAGATTTTCTCGACGGTGCGTGACGCCTTGCGCGACGTGGCCTGACTTTAATCGCCCAGCCGAGATGGCCGGGCACGAATCCGGAGTTCTGAAATGAATGTTGCAAGCGAGAAGGCGAGTCTTTCGGTGAAGCAGGTCAGCCACTTCATCAACGGTCAGGTGGTTGCACCGTCGAGCGACCGATTCAAGGACGTTTTCAACCCCGCGACTGGCGACGTAGCGGGCTCTGTCGCACTTGCCTCGGTTGAGGAAGTCAACCGGGCGGTGGAAGCTGCGAACGCGGCGTTCCCGAACTGGAGCGAGATGGCGCCGCTCAAGCGCGCACGAATCCTGTTCAAGTTCAAGGAGCTGCTGAACAAGCATCACGACGAACTGGCGATGCTCATCACGCGCGAGCATGGAAAGGTCTTCACTGACGCGCAGGGCGAAGTCATTCGCGGCATCGAAGTCGTCGAATTCGCTTGCGGCATTCCGAATCTGCTGAAGACGGAGTTCACGGACCAGATTGGCGGCGGCATCGACAACTGGAATCTGCGTCAACCGCTGGGTGTCGTGGCAGGCATCACGCCGTTCAACTTCCCGGTGATGGTCCCGATGTGGATGTTCCCGGTCGCCCTCGCGTGCGGGAACACTTTCATCCTGAAACCCTCGGAGCGCGACCCGTCCGCGTCGCTGCGTCTTGCCGAATTGCTGAAGGAAGCGGGGCTTCCCGACGGTGTGTTCAATGTCGTGAATGGTGACAAGGTTGCAGTCGATGCGCTCATCGAGCATCCCGACGTGGTGGCAATCTCCTTCGTCGGCTCGACGCCGATTGCGGAGTACATTCACACGGAAGCTTCGAAGCGTGGCAAGCGGGTGCAGGCGCTCGGTGGCGCCAAGAATCACCTGGTCGTCATGCCCGACGCCGACCTCGACCAGGCGGTCGATGCCCTGATTGGCGCGGCCTACGGTTCGGCTGGCGAGCGCTGCATGGCCATCTCCGTGGCAGTTGCAGTCGGTAACACGGGCGACCAGCTCATCGAGAAACTTGTTCCCCGTGTGAAATCTCTTGTCATCAAGAACGGCGAAAATCTCGATGCCGAGATGGGGCCGCTCGTCACGGCGGAACACAAGGCGAAAGTCTCCGTCTACATCGAGTCCGGCGAGGCCGAAGGTGCCAAGCTCATCGTTGACGGCCGGGACCATCCGGTCTCCTCGGAAAACGGCTTCTTCATTGGCGGCACGCTGTTTGACGACGTGCGAACGGATATGAAAATCTACAAGGAAGAGATTTTCGGTCCTGTCCTCGCCGTTGTCCGTGTACCGGACTTCGCGAGCGCCGTGAAGCTGATTAACGCACACGAGTTCGGCAATGGCGTCTCGCTGTACACGTCGGATGGCGGAGTAGCCCGGGCTTTCGCGCGCCAGATTCAAGTTGGCATGGTCGGTGTGAACGTGCCGATTCCTGTCCCGATGGCATGGCACTCCTTCGGCGGCTGGAAGCGTTCGCTCTTCGGCGACCATCACGCTTATGGCGAAGAAGGGATTCGCTTCTACACGCGATATAAGAGCATCATGCAGCGGTGGCCTGACAGCATCAGCAAAGGTGCCGAGTTTACAATGCCCGTTGCGAAGTAGGAGACTCGCTTAGACGCTTCGCCATCTGCACTGTCTGCCCAACGGTAAATCACGCTGGCCGGGCGGTGCAAATGAGCAGCTTTTGAGCGGCTGCTCGTTGCCTAGTCGGTTTGCACCTGGAGGATTGATGCTCCGTCGAATCGTGATGACGCTCGCTCTTCTATCCGTGTGCGTCGCCCTCGCGCATCGAGCGCGGGCCGAGGACGTAAAGGTCGTCAAGATTGGCGTTGTCGCGCCTTTGTCCGGGTTTTCGGCTTCATACGGAAAGGACGAGGAGAATGCGGCACGACTTGCCTTCGAAGAAGCGAATGCCCGCGGTCTCGTGATTGGAGGTCAGAAGATTCGATTTGAGGTTGACGGCCAGGGTGACGCTGGCGACCCCAAAACGGCTGTGCTCGTCGCGCAGCGTTTCGTGGACGAAGGTGTCAGTGGGGTCATCGGTCACCACAACTCAGGATGCTCTATCGCCGCTTCGGCGGTGTATCGCAGGGCTGGCATTCCGCAGATTTCTCCGGCCTCGAGCTCCCCGGCGTACACCGCGCAAGGCTTCGAAACTACTTTCCGAACAATCAGCAACGACGACCAGATGGCCGTTGTTGCGGCTAATTATTCGGTGAGGCAACTGGGAGCAAAGCGCGTGGCGGTGATTGACGACAGCACCGACTACGGAACCAATCTCGCCACCGAGTACGTGAAGGCCGTCCAGAATGCAGGAGCGAAGCTAGCCTCATGGCAATTCACGACGACGAAGTCCATAGACTTCCGAGCCGTCCTGACCACAATCAAAAGGCTGAACCCTGACCTGATTTTCTATGTGGGCCAGGACATCCAAGCCGCCGGTGTGGCCAAGCAGATTCACCAGCTTGGAATTAAAGCCAAATACATGGGGGAAGGCGGCTTCACGAATGACACTTTCCTCCGGCTGGTCGGTCAGAGTGGACAAGGCATGTATAGCTGGGAGTACGGGGCGCCACTTAGCCGCATGCCGCAGAGCTAGGAAAACGCTGATTAATTGACCGGGCTGCCGAGCTTGCAGATGGGATGGCGCGGAATTTTTCTGGATGACGAAGTAAATGAGGATCGGTTTCGGTGAATTTGGCTCTGGAGCGAGCCTCACTTATCGCAT
>NZ_VZQN01000060.1:0-28023 GCF_014397645.1 Paraburkholderia sp. 31.1 | reverse complement strand
GGACGGGGCCGTCTCGGGGAGGCGGGTGAACGCGTGGAACCGGTCTTTCGTGCGGGCGCACAACCCGGCACCCTCGTTGAGGACGGTGCGTACCCGCTCACGGGAGCAGTACACGCCGTAGTAGTTGCGGAGGTGCCCCCAGATCTGGTCTGCGGTGAGGGGCCGGCCGGCGTCGGTGAGGACGCGTTCGATCGCGAGCTTCACGGGCGTTTTGTGGACGGCTCTGTCCGCTGCGGTGTGGCTGGTGGCGGGGTCGGTTCTGCGGGTGTCGGCGGTGTCAGGCCAGACGAGCGGGAGTTGCTCGGGGCTAGGGTAGGTGCTGCTCAAGGGTTCTTCTCCTGGTAGAGGGGTTCGACTTGGGTTGTGGGGCACCGACCGCGGGCAATGCGGTCGGTGCCCCGTTTCGTGGGATCAGTCGGTGGATGGTTCGATGGGCGCTTCCCGGAGGCCGAGGGCGTAGGCGACGTTGTTCCGAACCCGCATGTTGCTGTCGGGCGTCTCGCCGTAGCTCAGGAGAGTCCCGACTCCTCCTGCTTCGCCTGCAGCTGTTCCGTAGCGGCGCTGGGTGTGCTCCGCCAGGGCGATGAGGTTCGCGATGCGCTGCTGCTCGACCATGGCGAGGGTCGCGTGGACCTGTGCGGAGGCGAGGAGCGCGGTCGCGTACTCGCGTTGGTTCGCGTCCCATGCTTCGTTCGCGAGGTTGCCGAACTCGGTGGCCTTCGCTGCGTGGTCGGTCACTTCGGGACCTCCGCTACGGGAGTAGCCGCCCACGGGTCGGCAGGTTCCTCGGTGCCCGCAAGCGCCGACCGCCGAGCCTCATGGGTCGCAGGCAAAGGGGCGACACCGTCAATGCCGCCAAGCTTCACCCGCGCCCACACCTTGTCGAGATCAGCGAGAGTTTCAGCAGATTCGATAGCGGCGAGAGCAGCTGCTACACGCTCCTGTGCTGGTGCCTTCTTGTCGGCGGTGAGACGTTCGACTTCACCGTCCCCACGCTCCACGGACGCGTCGTGCAGGTCGCCCTTGTGCCACAGGTCCAGGGCGGCACCGAACCGCATCCCGGCGTTGCGGAGCGCGTCGCCGATCGCTTCCTTGACCGCGTTACCACCCTTCTTGCCCTGAGCGTCGCCGTACCCGAGGCGGCTCACACCGCACACGGTCAGACGAATCCACAGGCCCCCGTTCTGGTCGAAGATGGGTGCACCCGTGGTCGGGTCAGTGACGACGAACTCCCACGTCCATGCGGGATCGGCGTCGAGGAGACGATCGGTGAGTGCGGCGTGCCCCACATAGTCGAGGTGCGCAGCTGGCATGCCGTGGTATCCGCCGCACTCACCGCACCGCGCTTTCGGGGAGTCGGCCTTGTACGGTTTCGGGAGCTGGTTGATCTGGTTGCTGGGGAACGGTTCTCGGAGGAGCTCGAGCCCCTCCTTCTTCTTCTCGGGCATCAGTTGTCTCCTTCGAGGACGGTCGCGGCAGCCATGTGGTCAAATCCGCACGTCAGACAGAACCCGTCACGGTTCGTGGGTTGGATCAGCCCCGCAGGGTGGACCCGGTCGGAGGGGCAGTCGACGCCGATCTGCGGGTTAATGCCGTTCTCCTGGAACAGCGGGTAGAAGATCGACAGGTTGCCGCGACGGAGCTCCCAGATCGCATCAGTCACCGTGAGGTCAGCCCAGGCGAGCTGCTGCGCGATCACCCAGTCGACACCGGCGGTGAACGCTTCCTGCTGAGACTGCGTGTACGAGTTCAACGGGCGTGGCCCCGCGGACCGCCGCTTCTTGTACGCCTCCCACCCGCCGCGGGGGAGGGTGGTCTGGTTGCCGTGTCTCCTCGCCTCATCGGCGACCATGCCGTCCCACGACCCACTCACGACGACACACCCCCAGACGGTTCGGCCGGAGCGTGATCTGCGACGACCTTGATGCACGCAGGGCAGTAGCGGTTCATCTGTCCGCCGTTCCATGTCAGCTTCGGGTCGGGCTCGGTTGCCGTGAATGCGCGCGGCGGCGCATCGTGGCGGAGCGGGCGTATGCGGCGAACG
The DNA here is from genome assembly GCF_014397645.1 of Paraburkholderia sp. 31.1. Lineage (NCBI taxonomy): Bacteria > Pseudomonadati > Pseudomonadota > Betaproteobacteria > Burkholderiales > Burkholderiaceae > Paraburkholderia > Paraburkholderia sp. 31.1. The sequence goes on along the minus strand of NZ_VZQN01000060.1, from coordinate 25,979 downwards.
CACGCTGTGACTCCGTAGAAATGCCCCATGGTCGCGGAGCTGGTCATTGGTGTGCGACATGCGTGGCGCATGAAGCCGCCACCACCTTGCTGCACGGTGACCTCGATGAATGGCACGGTCACAGCTGCTCCTGTTCGTTGTGGTTGGGTGCGCCGGCGATCGTCAAGACGATGTAGCCGATGACGGCTGCGCACCCGATGAGGGACGCCCCGTTGAATGAGGTCAACCCGAACGGCACCATCACGAGCGCGGTCATGAACAAGACCATGCGCGCCCGTTTCACGACGCCCCACCGTCCGAGTCGTTTGTCTTCCTCAGCCCGGAAGAACTCGCGGAGCGCTTCGATACCTTCCGGGGAAGCCGTTGCCTCAGTCCATTCGTCGCCCGACGGGCGGGGGCTAGTACCGATGAGACGCTTGGCCCCGTCGATACCGACCGTGTACCGGATCGTGACACCGTTGGATGCCGTGAACTCGTTCATCGGACGATCACCGCCGCAAGAACCGCCAGCCCAACCGCGACGACCATCGCGACCTCCGCCGTCGTCTGCCACCCGCGCGGTTCCCGCCCGTACACGAGCCGGTCCAACGCCTCACACTCGTCAAGGTCACGATCCACCGCGTCGAGACGAGCTGAAGTCTCAGCATCCGCGATCCACCGGTTCACGACTCGACCGCCTCGATCTTGTCGGTCACGTCGACCGGGCGACGCACCTCGCGCGGCTCCATCGCCGTCAGCAGCACGTCCTTCGCTGCACGGAACGTCTCGAGGGCTTCCGTGAACATCGCCAACCGGTACATCTGGGCGCCGTCCGACCGGTCAGCCGGATAGGTGGGGTCGTTCTCGCCCCGGTCCATGACGTCGATGCAGACAGCGAGATCCACGGCGGCGGCGAAGTACCGGTCGAGGATGTCCTGCGTGGGTACTCTTGTGTTGTGGCCCATGCGCGGGCCTCCTTTCGTGATTCGCCGTCCCCATGCCCGGGGCGGCGTTTCCGTTTGCGAGCGCCCCCGGCAGGACTCGAACCTGCGCACTCCCGACAACGACGCGGGGGCTGTGGGTGCTACTTGGTTGCGTGGACGTTGACGATGCTGATCTCCTCGAACTCGTCACCGACGATCCGCCACTTGCGGCTGATGATCGGTGCGATCCCGTATGACTTGCAGACGCCGAGAACCTTGACAGCCGCGTGCAGAATCTCCTGTACGTCGTGCTCGTCTAGTTCCTGGTGGCCGCTGACCGTGACGTAAGCGCCGCCCATTTCGGTGGGCTTCTCAACGCTGATGACGATGCTCATTCCTTCTCCTTCTCTTGCTTCTTCTGCTGGTATCTGGCGCGACGGCGTGCATTGATCTCTTCTTTTCGCGCTTCGTAACAGCGGGCCTTCGCCGCGCGCACAGCTTCGACGTTCGCTTCGCGGTAGGACTTGGCGTACTCCAGGCGTGCTGCGCGGTTGTCTGCGTACCAGGACTTGTAGTAGTCAGCGCGCTGGTCTTTGTTCGCGCGGTAGTAGGCCCGGCTGATCGCATTGAGCCGTTCGCGATTGGATGCGTGGTAGGCCGACTTGCGCTGAAGCAAGGCGTCCGCGTTTTCGTGCCGGTAGTAGGCCGCATACGCCAGGATTTCTTCGTGATGCGTCTCGTAATAGGCGGCGTCATACTCGCGCTTGTACTCCGCATACGCTTCAACCAGCGCATCCTCAGCCGCTTTCAGAATCTCGCTCACGACAGATCCGCCAGACGGTCCACACCCGCAGACCGCAGATCACTGATCGCCTGACGGTGAATCGCCGCCGTAGCCAAATCACCAGCCGCCAGCGACTCCAGCTGGTCAGCCCGAATGCCGTGCTGCTGAACCGTCGCATCCGCCCACGAAACCCGCGTACCATCCGGCAACGCGAACTCACCCGCAAGCATCGCCGCCGTCCACTCCCGATGAAGCGACTGCGCAAGCTCCGTCGTGATCAGATTCGCCTTCGCCCGGAGTCTCGCCCTCGCCGCACCCGTCGCTTCCTTGAACTTCGCAAGCGACTCCTGCGACCGCGCCTCGGCACGCTTCCGCAACTTCACCTGCGCCTCGACATACCGTCGCGCGCACTCCGCGATGACCTCAGGGGACTCGTACTCGATACTCTCCGGCTCGCCCGACGCGACGACGGCCTCAATCCGCTCATTCATCTCGATGATCCGAGACTCACTAATCAACATGCTCATGTCGTGCTCCTTTCCGTGCGCCCCAGGGAGTCCAACCCGTCGAGACGATCCAGGGTGGGCGTCCGGGAATCGAACCCGGCACGGATCAATCCGTGGAACCTTCACGCCCCGCGTGCTACCTGTCTCTGCTCCCCGGCCCGTACCGGATCAGCAGGACGTGAGACGCCACCCCAAACGGATTCAGGGGCGTGCCGTACACACCAAGTTGTGATGCGTGACGGGACATACCGTCACGACTCGGAACCAGACGTTCCGTTGTCTCCCACGCCCGTCATCGGGGCTCTCCGCTACCTGCCCGGCACTGCCGGTCCTTACGTCCACCCCGGTGAATCTCCGGCGCGTCTTCGTGTGAGCGTGGGTATGTAGTTAGGTGCCGTTTTTGGGTACGACGAACCAGCGCCCAGGTGACCTACGACAGTCACAAGGGCTGAGAGAGTTTGGTCAGGCGGCTCGTTCGGGCCGTTCGTTCGGCCGAGTACGGAGCCACCGCTCGCCCTCTTCCCGCATGATCAGCGGCTTCGAGTCCACATACGACGGGACGAGCTCGCCACGGTCGATGTGTTGCCGGATCTTCTCGATCGAGAGGTCAACGGCTTTCGCGAAGTTCGGGAGCGAGTACGCGATCTTGTCGAGCGTCGGGGTGGTCATGCGGCCCCCTCGAACATCTCAGCGGGGGTGAAACCACGAAAACCGCCGGCCACCAAGAGGTCACGCACCGGAACGTCCCCACCGAGGGAACGGACCAGCGCGACAGCCTCAGGGTGACCGGCGGTCTCCTGGGAAGTCTGGGAAAGGGCCTGACCGGCCACTCTTCTCTGGTTCATGTTTGAACCGTAGCACGTCAGGTTTGCACTACGCAAGAACATATGAAACATTGCGGGCCAATAATGAAGTGTCACGCGCGTTTACACTGGGGGCATGGCACGCACCCCCAAGCGCATCAGCGACTTCGACCGGAAGCTCGGCGCGGCGATCAAGAACCGGCGCACAGACCCGGACTACGGGATGCCGCAGACGCGTCTCGCGGCGCTCACCGGCATCCCACTGTCAAACCTGCAACGCCGGGAAGAGGGCGTGAACGAGGTGACCGTGTCAGAGCTGGAACGGATCGCACACCACCTGCAAACCACACCCGCCGCGCTCGTCAATGACGCACTCGCCCGATACGGAGGCATGGACAAACTGCTCGCCGAGTACGCGACGTCGGACCCATCCCCTACGGTCGAGGACAACGTGACGTATCTGGGGCACGTCACACCCCCACTCGCGGACGCCGCGGACGACAAGGACCCAACCCCCAGCCGAGACTAGGAGAATGCGTGAGGGAGCTCCTTACCCACGCAGCACACCTCGGGGTCAGTGTCCACGTGGCGCACCTCCCCAGCCCGTACAGAGGCTTCTACGACCATGAGAACGGTCGGGTGGTGTACGACTTCAACCTGACCCCCATCGCCCGCCGGTCCGTCGTGGCGCACGAACTGGGGCATGTGTTCCACGGGCACGTGGGGTACGGGGTTCGCAGTCAGGAAGACGCCGCGGACCGGTACGCGGCGCAGCTGCTGATCCACCCGGCGGAGTATGCGCGCCTCGAACAGATCCACCACGACGTGCAGTGGATCGCTGATGAGCTCGGGGTGGAACCGGACCTGGTGCGCACGTTCCAACGCTGCGTGACCCGCCTCGACGGTGTCACCTACGCGCGGTCAGTCGGCGGTCAGTTCCGGTTTCGTTGGGGACGCGAACAGGGCTGAGAACTGTTCCGCCGCAGCGAGGAGACGGTCACGGTTCCCGAGAGACTTGTACGACTGTGTTTGCGCGCGCGTGGAGTGGCCCACAAGCTCCGTGATGATGTCCTCGGGGACACCAGCCGCATACAAAAGATCGACCGTGGTGTGCCGGCCGTCATGGAGGCGCACATCCTTGTCGATGCCCGCGTCGGTGAGCATGCGTCGCCAGTCGGCCGATGCGAGGTCGGGGCCGTAGGGGCGTCCGTTGCGGGTGAACACGAGTCCCCACGGATTGTCGGGGGAGTGCTCGATGTGGTTCTGCAGGATCGAGCGGAGCGGGTCGATGAGGGGGATGATCCGCCACCCCTTCGACGACTTCGGGCGCGTCCAATACAGGCCACCTGTGATGTGCCGGTATTCGTAGTCGGATGGGGCGTTCACGACACCGTCAACATCGGTCTTCTCGATGCGGATCAGCTGCCATGACAGGTCGAGGACGTCGGTTACGCGGTCCCGTTCGAGGCCGATGATTTCGCCGCGGCGGGCGCCGGTGAGGAGGACGGTCGCCCACAGTGCCCCGTCTGGTCGGGTCGCGGCGTGCCCGAGGACGTGGACTGCTTCTTCGAGGGTGAGGGCGTGGAGGACGGTCGCGGCTTTGCGGGGCGCGTCGACGAGTGTGGCGGGGTTCCGGCCGATGCGACCTTCCCGGACGGCGGCTTTGAACGACACGGACATGGTGCGGTGTGCGAGCAGAGCGGTGGTGTTGTTGTTGCCCTTGCCGGTGACGGCGTCGTGGACACGGCGGATGTGCGCGCCGGTGACTTTGTCGAGCTTGATCTTGCCGATCGCGGGGATGATGTGGTTGTTCACGGTCCGCCGGTATCCGTCGAGAGTGTTCGGGCGGACCTTCTTCGCCGCGATCTCCCGCAGCCAGTACGTGAACCACTGCTCGACGGTCTGGTTCTTCGTGGGGAGGTCGCCACGCTTCTCGAGATCCCGACGTACGTTCGACAGTTCAGCGAGGAGCTCGGCCTTGTTCTTCCGGCGAATGACCTTTCGCCGGCGTTCACCGTTCGGTCCGGGTGGGAGTTCCACGGCCGCGGTCCAGTACTTGAGTGGCTTCGACTTGTCGGCTGGGACGCGGTAGACGGCAGACTCACCCTTACCCCTCATGTAGACTCCCGTTCTCTTCCGGATAACCGAATCGAGACATGACCGCCCGGCGATGCTCCCGCTCGGCACGCGATAGCTCGTATCGGCGCAGCACCTTCGCGTAGAGGCATCGGAATGATGTGTCGAGCATTGACTCGGGGTCCGCTTCGACAGCGCTGAGCGGCTCGACCTCCATCAGCCACGACCCGCGCAGTGTAGCCGCGTACGTGGCTGCGAGGTCACGGTCGGTCGTGATGTAAACGAACCCGTCTCCCGGTCGCCCTGAGCGCATCATGGGTTGTGGGGCGAGGATGCCAGATTGTGGGTAGCGCCCGCCGTGCCACCACGTCATTGCTCCGAACCTTCCGGGTTGGAGACTGACTGCGGGTGAGCGTAGATGCGGTGTCGGGTGAGGGTGTTCGTGCCGACCCTTCGCGACTGTCATCTCGGGCTCCTATCCGTGTGGTTCTCGGTCTTCGGTGCGGGCTCGTTGCCGGTGCCCCAGCAGCGCGTGCAGATGCCAGCGAACGCATAGCGCGGGCTCACATGGCCTGTGCCGGCACACCCTCGACAGGTGCTCATGACGAAGCCGCTCACGACGGATCACCCGGTTGTGTCGTCGGCTCCGGGAAGCCCAGTACGACGTAGTCGCGGGCGGTCGAGGTCAGATCGAGCAGCCTCACGAACGCGGCGCGGCGCTTCGAACCCTTCGACCGGCGCGCGATGTACGCCTGATCGCGGATGCCGTCGAGCAGCTCGTCCACGCTCATAGCGAATCGCTCGTCCACGCCCGATTCACCTCCTTGATGTGATCGGCGAGAAGTGACTTCCCGTCGACGTGAGTTCCGCGCCCACCGACAACGCCGCAGGAGCAGTACGGTGGCACGCCGCCCGACGGCGGTACGGTCACGATGTGTGCTGGGTCCTTCGGCTGCACGACGCTCATGACCGATCACCCGATTCGAGCGCGGCGATGCAGTCGGCGCAGGACACGACACCATCGGGCGGGAAAGCGATGTGCTTCGTGTCTGTGCGTCGACCACACACGGCGCGGTTGCGGCGAGCATCGAACATGTGGAGCGCCTGCGCTTGGGATACCGAGCGAGGCGGTCGGTGCGACTTCCACCACTGGTCGATCGGGCTCCCGTCAGGCATGGCTCTGCTCCTGTTCGCCGTGGTTAGGTTCGGTGATCGGTCGGAACGTCCACGTATCGCCGAAGTCGGCAAGCTCGTGGCCGGGGATCACAGTCGGGTCGGTCATGCGCTCGAAAGCGTGGGGGTAGCAGTATGAGCCCTCGACATGCGTCGGATGACCGCCACCCAGCCCGGTGCCGGTTTTCGGGCCTCCAGTGCGGTCGAGAGTGACGTGCGTCGTCGCGGCGGCGTCACAGCGCCGGATCATGCACCTCATCGGTCGACCTCATCGGCCGGGTGCGGGGTTCTTCTCATGCTGTCGACGTTCGTCACTGCTCGGTCCTCCCAGGTGTAGCCGATGTAGCCGATTGTGTAGCCATTGGTGTTGGTTCCCATTGGGTGCCGTTGGCCACAGTTGAGAGCGTATACCCCAAATGTGACGTATAGCAAGCCAAAACAGGCTATTTCCTCACGACTCATAATCGTGAGGTCGCGGGTTCAAGCCCCGCTCCCGCTACCAGAACAGACACCCAGGTGTAGCCGACACTGTAGCCGATGCGCCAGAACGACACTCCGGGGGAGTGGCATGGACGACGAGCTCGAGGACGGTGCTCAGCCACGGTGCGTCAACTGCGGGACCGTCATGCACATGATCGCCGGCGGATACCAGTGCCGTGCGTGCGGGGCGACGATCGACATCCCGTGGGTGGAGCATCCCGGTGATGGTGACGTACTCGACGGCCGCTGGGGGTAAACGACGAGAAACGGCCCCTCGGGCTGCACCAGGGGGACGGTGCAACCCGAGGGGCCTATCTGTTGGAGCGTCAACCGCACGATGCAACTGGAATCGCCCCCGCCTACCTCGAGTGAGGTGGCGGGGGCGATTCGTGCTGGGTGGTCAGGCATCCTTGGCGGTGATGAGCGTGTCCTGCGCCTTCTCCGCCACACCCGTCGGTTTCCACAGGCCGTGGTAGGTCGCCACGGACACGACGAACGCGGGCAGAGCCGCGAGCAGCGCGACACCGAGGTCGTAGGTCGTGCCCGACGCGATCGCTCGAGCGAGCTCGACGAGCAGCGACGTCACGAGCGACAAGCCGGCGAGCAGCCACGCCTTGATCGCAGACGACGTGACCCGGGTGGTCACGAGCCCGACGAGCACGGGCAGGATGAACGCGATCAGCAGCTGCACGACCGTGGCGGGGTCGAGCGTGAACGCGACCGCCGCGGGCGCCGTGGGCGCGTCGGCGGCGTACGCGGGCGCACCGATCAGGGTGACGACGAACAGCGCCGCCAGGACGCCGAGAACGGCACGGTAGAGGGTCTTCATGGGGTCTCCTTCGGTCGGACGGGTTGGGTGTCTTCGAACGGGTCCTTGATGCCGAGCCGTTCGAGGGTCACAGGGTCAAGGGTTGGGAGAGGTCCCGGCCGGCCCTTCTGGTCCCAGACCCAGCACGCCCACCAGAATGCGCGGAGGCTGTCGTACACCTCGTGACTCTCCCGCTTCACGGTGGACAGGGTGTCGCGGACGGCGTCGAGCTCGGCGGACATGGCGGCGGTGCGCTCGTCGACCCGGTCGTCGATGTACCGCATCAGCGCGTCCGCATCCTTGAACCGGGCGGAGATGGTGCCCTCCTCGACGGAGTTCGCGTCGGCGCGGTCTTTGCGGAGGAACCGGATCCATGCGAACAGCGCGATCAGCGCAGCGGACACGAGCGACAGGAGAGCGATGATGATGCCGTCGTTACTCATCCGCGGCCTCCCACCGCCGCTTCGCCCGCCGCTCAACCCATTCATCGATCAGATTGTCGAGCCGCATGATCGGCAACACGATCAGCCCGAGGATCATCGACACGATGAACCAGTTCGGGGCTTCCTTCGCCACGAGCTGCTCCGGCGACGGGGACAGGATGATCGCTGCGACGTACCCGACGATCATCGAGACGAGCAGGATCTTCCCGACGATCTCCACCGGCCACATCCGCGGCCATACCACCCCGATCAGGCACGCGGCCGCGACGAGGACGAACGCTGCGCCGATGATGTCGGTGAAGTCGCCGTACAGCCGGTCGAGGAGCAGGGACCCGAACACGATCGCGTTGATGCCGGAGGTGATCATGATCACGTCGAACAGGGGCAGCCAGATCCGTTTCGCGTTCCGCCACGGGTCGTCGGTGGGGACGACGCCGGCCGCCCACACCGACGCCGACCCGAGGCGGCGGATCATCCGCGGAGCTTGACGACGGCGGCAAGCACCTGATCGCGGGTCGCGGCGAGCTGCTCCCGGACCCGCTGATCCCCGCCGGACCCGTTCACCGCGAGGGACACGTCGAGGTCGAACTCGCGCGCCCCCACCGGGGAGTCGTCGTACACCTTCGGCCACCCGTACCGGGCGACCGCGATCTGCAGCTCCTCCGGGGTGACCGATTTGAAGTATCCGGGCGCGATCAGCGCGATACCCCGGTCCTTGTGTTGAATGAGACCAGCCATGTCGTCCTCCTCGGACTGTCGAATCTGATTGGTGGGCTGAAACGTATTCGCGCCGCCGCCAGCAGCGGCACCGCCCCGCGTGGCGCGCGCGTACGCGGCCTGCATGAACGGGAGCGGGTCGTACTCGCCGCGCCACGTCTCCCAAGCCCCGCCCGGGTAGTCGGTGATCGTGACGTGATCGTGGACACCGTCGATGAACCCGCGGTCCTCGCTCATCTTGGCGTTCCGGCCGAGTCGGTCCCCGGACGAGACTCGCTGACCGACGCCGACCGAAATGTCGGCCATGTGCGAGTGGGATTCGTAACGGCCTTTCGCGCGGCCTGTGTCGATGACGACCGTCCACGCCAGCAGCCCGTTCGGACGGCCCACGTACACCACCACGCCATCGTCGATCGCGTCGACCTGCGTGACGAGGGACCCGTACGGTCCCCGGAGGCGCACGTCTTGGCCACGGTGGTAGCCCTTCGAGTACGCACTGTCCGGGGTCCCGTACCGGTACCCGATCCGGTCAGGCGCGTACGTGGTTGCTGCGCTCATAGTGATGCTCCTTCGGGCGGGTACTCGGACGTGTTCCCGAACTCGAGGCCCGGCACCCCGTACGGGGCGGGGGAAACGGTGCGAGTCATCTCGTCACCCCGCACGGCGGTCGCTGACGGGTACGCGAGGCGGACGGTCCCGGTCAGGCGACAGCAGAGGTACGCGAACCCTGCGCACTCCCCGTCCCAGTTCGCGGCCGGATATGCCTGCTGCACCAGAGTGCGCAGGGCCGCTGGGGTCGCCATTAGGGCGCGACCTCCATGATCGAGTACTGCACCCTGTCGTCGGTGAACAGTTCGAACGCCGACGCTGACGCCGCACGAAAACGCACCTTCACAGGGAGCGACCCCGCCGGCACGCCCGTGATCTCCAAAATCCCTGTGATCGTCTGCCGGTTGATGGCGGCCGGGAACTGCATTCTGCCCACGTCGTAGTCTGTGACGCCGATTCTGACCACGATGAATCCCGCCTGCGCAGACCCACTCGAAAGCTGCACGGTCGCCGCGACCTGAACGATCAGTTTCGTCAGCGGCGATTGCTTCACGAACGTCCCCGCAAGCGCCGTGGCATCGCCCGACTGAGGGAGATCCGTCGTGGCCGTGGCGTTCGTGAACGTGTTCGTCGCGCCGATCTGACGAGTACGGACCATGGACCGGGGGGAGAACTGCATCACCCACCCGCCACGCACCCGAAGGAAGGTTGAGGCCGCGTCTATCTGATACACGACCCCACCATCCGCCGGCGCCCACGCGTCCATCTCGGCCTGATTCCGAAGCGCGACCGTGCCGCCCTCCATCGCCGTGTACGGGTGGGTCTGCGTGATCACCGCCGTAGACGTTTGCGTCGTGGTCGACAGGATCACCGCCGTCGCGAGTTCGAGCGCACCCGACGGGATCGACGGCTTCGACGGTGACGCCGCAGCCGTCCCCTGCGTCACACCGAACACAGGGTCGGTCCCAGCATCACCGGTCGTTGTGAACAGGCTGCGCACCCAGATCACGTCGATGCGGGAGTTCGCCCCCGGCGCGGCCGTCGTCGCCACCGTCGCCGCGCCATCGTTCGCGACGAGCTCCGCACCCATCCCGGCACGCGTCGTCACCGCCGAGAACGCAGCCACCTGATACGCCATCCCGGTCGTGCCCGTCACAAGCGGGTTGTAATGCGACGGGAGCACCCCCGCCCGCGGCTTACCCGTCGTGTCCGACTCGACCATCGCCGCGACCAGCAGCCGCGTATCAGCGAGCGGGAGACCCGCCGCCCGGTCCGTCGGGAAAGTCCGTGTCAGCGTCATGCTGTCCTCCTCTTATGCGACGACACGGGCAGACACCGCGCCGCCCGCGAAATTGGTTGCGGTGCTACCGCCATAGATCTCAAGCGCGACCCGCACCGGCACATCGACCGGCACATCGACAGGCGCTGTCCGCCACCCAGACGGGGTGAAAGAAGCCCCACCCGTCACCGCGACACGTTGCGCGGCGCTCCCCTGAATCACAGTCCGATCGACGATCACAGAACCGTCAGAAACCCGCGTGACGGAGTAACAGAAGTACCCGTTGCCGCCGTTCAACGATCCGCCGTACCCGACCTCGATGCGACCCGTCGATGAGGTGATCAGTACACTGCACGGCGACGCATACCAGCCGGTCGTGCCCGTCAGCCACGCCACCCACTCGGCATACTCACGCCGCTGCATCGCCGTCAGAACAGCGACCTGCTCCTGCAGCTTCGGGACCGCATTGAAGATCTGTGTCCCCGACGGTCCCTCGAGATAATCAAGCCGCCTGCTCAGTTGCTTGAACTGGTCGACCAGCCATTCGACGCCACCCCGCCCCGGCGACGGATCAGCCATCAGACACCCCCGTAATAGACGCCACACGTCACCGTGATGAACCCGGACTCGTCGCCCGACAACCCCACGATCCGGCGCGTGTACGTGCCGTCGTCGAGGTACTCGTGACCCCTGACGACGATCTGCGCGAGATCACCCTCCCGGTACTCGAACGGGAACGGTGACCTATCCGTCGGAACCTTGAACGACCAGAACTGCGCCGGCACCCGCGCTGTCCGCAGCGTCTCCACATTCCACGAATCCAACGTCGATTCCAGGACCGTCGACGATGACGCATCCGACTTCAGATGAAGCAGCGGAAACCCCCGGCTCACGAGGTCCGGGTCGTACAGTGACCGGATCAGGGTCTTATCCGACGACCGACCACCCGTAGACCACGACATCGACCCCATCACCTGCGGGTCGGACCGCACCTGCAACCCAGACGTGTCATCCGGTTCCCACACCAACGGAACCTCACCCTGCAACCGAGGCTGAGCCGCGGTGCCGGTCTCGAGCGTCCACCCGAACGTGTCCGGGGACGTGCGGGTGAGCCGGAACCGAATGTCGGGACCGTTCTCCACCCCCGTCAGATCGGATAGCGCCGACCACACAGACTTCAACTCGACCGCCGTGTAGTTCCTTTCCGCATCACCGGCCCGATCGGCGGGGAGCATCACCGGAATATCCGTCCACCCCGGCCACGCCAACTGCTGCTGCACCAGCCGCTTCGCAACCGTCCCCAGATCGACACCACTGATCGACGTGTCGAACGCTGGATCCGGCGCACCGCCAGGCGCGAGCTGAGCCGACAACGCCGACACCGGCAGAACGTACGCACGGTCGAACATGAGCCCCAGACCCCGCGCCTGCACCTTCACCTGATGCGAGTCACCGTCGTAATCCTCCGGGAGGATCGGACCACCCAACAGCAAACCACCCACATCGAACGCCAGCGAATGCTTCCACGGGGTCAGGAAGTTCGACAACCCCCGGTACGGTTTGAACGTCGCCGACAGTGTCTCCGGCGTGTTCGCCTGCACCGACCAGTCGAACTTCGCCGGCTCCACCTCAGCGATGATCTGCCCGCCCCGCGTCTCGAACAAGAACGCACTCACCACCATGCCGGGTCTACCTTCCCCTGCATGAACGCCGCAGCCCCACCGACAGGATCGAACTGGAACGTCCGAGACTCACCTCCCGGCACGTCCGTCCACTCACGGAACTGGAGCCAGCGGGACACGTCCGACTGCCCATCGATCACCGCACGCCGCCCAGAGACCTCCACGACCGAACCCGCCGGAACCGGACGGTTGAACCCGACCCGGGCGCCCGACTCCACACACGTGATCAGCGCGGAATCGAACGGCCCCAGCAGGCGGAACACTGCCGGCGATGGCGCCCTCCCCGGATTCTGGAGAGTGACCCGACCCGACGAGCCCGACACCGGCCACACCAACGGCCACACCGCAGGCCACACCAGACCGCCCGACTGCACCGCCGGCCCCGTCTGCTGCCACGCCCCATCCGCATACCGGCGCGGGTCCACCGCGAGGAACCAGGCCTGGTACGCGGCCGTCGACCCGTACAGCAGTATCCGCGTGTCGGGTTCGTCCAGACGCTGCACGTCAGCCCACAGCACACCAGCGGCGGACTCCACCGTCAGACGATCAGTCTCACCATCGGCAAGCAACCCCGACAAGACGTTCACCGCAGTCTCCTGCGCGGCACCATCCTGCTTCGTCCGAACCATGCCCTCGAGAGTGATCACACGACCCGACAACAGACCACGCGAGGTGAACTCACCGTGCGACTGGGGCCGCACCGTACGGTCCACCCGCGACGACACTCCACCGAACCAGCCCCGCAACCCGTCATCACCGATCGTGTACGTCGCGTCCGCCGCGGTCCCATCGAACACGACACCGCCGAGAGTGGCACGAACCATTACGCCCCCCTGACTGCGAACTGGGTCTTCTCCGCTACGATCCGCGCGAGCTCCGACTCAGACATCCTTTGAGAGGGGTGGATGTCCTGCCGGATCGTCACCGTCGGACCGCCGCCGCTGCCGTACCCGACATACGCCCCGAGCCTCCGTCCCGTTTCCTGCCAGATCCCGATGTTGCTTTCACGGTCAGCAGCACGCCCCGAAATGTACGTCTCCCACGGGACGCCCATCTCCGACTCTGCGAACTTGTGAATCCCACCCTGAACGCCCTTGTAGATGCCCGAGGCGAACCCACCCGAGTAGAACGCCTTCACCCCGTGCGAGTACAACCCGCCCGCATAGTTGGAGGACGCTGTCATGCCTCCCGGGGTGATCAGCCGTGTCTCGTTGGTCTGCACATTCAACGTGATACGTCGACCGTCGTTCGCCCAGATGAGCTGATTGATCGCATCCTGCGCCTGTCCCGTATTCGACAGGATCTGGATTTCCTTCGAAGATGGCAGCGCGAACACCTTGTCCGCGAGATTCTGCACCTCATCGGCGTTGTAGCCGGCCTGCACCGCAGAATCGATGAACTTCTGCCGCTGGTCTGCGAGGGTCGCCGCGTACTTATCAGCCGCGTCCTTCGCAGACATCGTGGTCCGGTCGACCTCGTACTGCGCCTGAGCTGCGGCCTGCGCGTCCCCGGCGAGACCCGCGAGCATCGACGCGTTCGCGGAGCCCGCGGCCGTCGCCTGATCCAGGCTCGCTACGAAACCTTCGGTCGTGCCGTTCGCTTCCTCGTACGCGTCCCGCTGCTCCTGCACCTGAGCGGTGAGCCCAGCGAGGCCCTCCTGCCACTGCGCGTTCGTGCTGACCGCGTCCTGCCCGATCCCGTTCGCACGGTTGATCGAGTCGACGAGACTCATGACCTCATCGTTCAGCTTCTTCGCCTCATCGGCAGCATCCCGATACGCCGCCGCCGCATCCTGCGTAGACGACGTGGCCTCGTCGGTGGCACCGGTCGCCTGCTGCCGCAGCTTCGTCGCACGGTCCTGAGCGTTCGCTTCCGCCTGAACCTGCTCCCGGAGCACACCAGCAGACTGGGACAGGTCCAGCAGACTGATCCCGAGCTCGTCGGCCATCGCCTGCGCTCCGCTACCACCACCGGTCGCGACGTCGAGAACCGCGTTGAGCTTCTTCATCGCGGCCTCGTTGCCGAGCGCCGCGTCGGTGACAAGATCGAGGCCGATACCGAGCTTCTCCGCGTTGTCGTACGCGTTGCCGAAGTCGATACCAAGGAGACTCTTGTTGACCTGCAGGTTGTTCTGCGCGAGCTTCCGTGCAGCTTCCCCGCCAGCGTCGAGCGCGTCAGCGTAGGCCTGCGCTTTCGCTTCCGCGTCGGCCTGCGCCTGCGCGACCGCAGCGATCACTCCGACGAGCACGCCGATCCCGAGCGCCGCGGCACCCCCGATGAGACCGACCTTCCCCATCGACAGGTTCAGTGCTTGCAGCGCGTTGCGGAACTCGAGCACCTTCGGTACGGCGAGGATCGCCGTCCCCCCGACGAGGGCAAACGCGCCGATCGCGGCGGTTGTCGCCCCGGTGGCGAGCTTCACCGGTTCCGGGAGCTGCTGGAATGCGCGCATCATGTCCGCGATGCTGTTCATGAAGTCGACAAGCATGCCGCCGCCGTTCGGGTTCACGAACGGCTTCATCAGGTCCGCGGACACGTCCCGCCAAGCCGCACGTACCCGGTCCATCGACCCCTCGAACGTGTTCTTCACGTTCGCCGCAGCACCATCGAACTTCTCCGACATGCCCTGCGCGAGAGCATCCAACGCGACATCCGCGTCGAGAGTGCCGGCGGTGATCTCCTCACGGATCTGCGCACCGGTCTTACCCATCGCCTGACCGATCAGCCCCGCAGCGTCCACGCCCCGGTTACCGAACTCCATCAGGTCCGTCGCGGTGATTTTCGCCGACGACTTGATCTTCGACATCGTCGCGACAAGCCCAGCGATGTCCGCGTTCGACCCGCCCGACGCGGCCACAGCGTTCTGCAACGCATCCAGGTACGGAATGACCTTCTTCGTCTCGATGCCGAACGCGAGCATCTGCTGCTGCGCGCTGATGAACGTGGCCTTCGAGAACGGTGACGTCCGCGCGAACGTGTCGAGCTTGTCCATCTGCTCGTTCGCTGCCTTCGCGGAGCCGAGCATCGTCGTCAACGCCGCCCGGGACTTCTGCTGCAGCGTGTTGTACTCGATGCCTGTCTTCGCGACCGCGACACCCACGCCCGTCATCGCCGCACCGACAACGACCATCGACTTGCCCAGTGTGTTCCACGCGGCCTTCTTTTCGGCGACCTTCGCGCCCTCTTCCGCGGCCTTCTTCGTCGCCGCGGCGGCGTCCTGCATCGCAGTGATGTACTGCGCAACCTGCGCCGACAACGTGACGCGGACGACCCGATCAGCCATGAAGGCTCCCTTCCGCGGCACTTACTGGCTCGCTACAATCGCGGCATGGGAGCCGTCCTGGTCATCGTTCTTGTCGTCGCCGTCATCGCCACGCTCGGGTTCTTCGGGTTCCTGATGCTCGGAGGCATCGAGCGGAAGCAGAGGAAAGCGGAGGCGAACGCCGCGCAGATCCTCGACGCAGAGTTCGACGGCCGCCCCGACGTGTCTGTGAACGTGTCGATGGTGGGACTGAAGTACGACACGTACGTGATCGGCGCTAAACAGCGCGGATACCGGCTTCTCAGCGACGGGCGGGCGAACGGTTACGGCCCGGTCGTGTTCGAGAAAGCTTGACGGCGTCGCACCCCGAACATCACCGCCCGGTGGTCACCCTTCGCGCGGTTCTTCTCGAATGCCGCTTCGGCTTCGTTGATCGTTGACTGCGCCCAGTCCACGTTCGGGCCGACCGGTTCATACGCGAACTGGTTCGCCGGGTCGAGCGCTTCCGCCAGCGGGATGCCATGTCGGCCTCGGGGTTCGCGTTCCGCGCGCCGAGACGCGAGGAGGATAGCTACCTCGCCCGGTGTGAACCGTGGCTCCATGACCGTCGTGGAGATGACGTTCCCGTCGTGACCGTACGTGACCTGCGCGGGAGCCCAACCGTTCAACTCCCGGACGGTGACGCCTAGTTCGCGGGCGAGCTCGGCTTCTTCGCCCGCCCGCCCTTCGAGGCTTTTCCCGCACTCACCATCCTGTTCGCGGGGTCGAACTCGTTCAGCCCCCACACCGCGAACCCGAGGTTCTTGATGTCAACGCCCGTGAGGACATCGACGATCTCAGGCCACTTGTCGGTGACGTTCACGGGGTCCCCGTCAGCGACGAGGTACACCTTCGGGTAGTCACGGACCACCCCGTCCAGGTTGTAGCCGAGCTGCTGATCGAACTCGGAACCTTCCCGCCACGGGTGCTTCGCTGTCAGGTCTCGCCACGCGACCCCTGAAAGGGGCCACACGCGGACCGTCACGATCTCGTCGCCGAGCATCACGTCCTGGTCGACGGGTCGCACCTTGTCGAGGGTCGCTTTCTGCGCGGCGATCAGTGCATCGATGTCCATGGGTTCCTCACCATCCCCTCACCTGCATGTGAACCTGTGGGCGGCGCGGTGAGGGACGCCGCCCACAGGGGTTGATCACGCGACGAGTGTCACGTCGGTTTCGGTCGGCTTCGTGAAGAACAGCGAGTACTTCGCCGTGTCGACACCGTTCTCCACGGGTGCCTGCGGCCGGCGCACGCCGACGACACCCGTGAGAATGTCGCCCTTCTGCCCGGTCGCGTGCGCGTCACCGTTCGCCTGCGCTCGCCGCACCAGGAACTGTGTCTCCGCCTGAGACTCCGCGAGCGCCGCGAGGATGCGGTCCGCCGAGCCCACGTCGGCCGACTCTACGACGGTGATCTCGAGCGTCTCGGTCACCTTGCCCGGTCGGGACAGATCCTGCACGAGCGTGAGGCGCTTGTCCGGGACGGTCTCCTGGTTGCGCTGGTACTCCCAGCCGCCCGCGACGATGCCGTAGGTGATCGGCTTCGCGGTCGCACCGTTCAGGATCGCGACGGACTTCGCGTTCGACCCGGACGGAACCTGCGTGATACGCCAACGCCCATCGGACTGGGTGGAAGCGGGAACGTTCTCGAGCGGCATAGCCGTCTCCTTTCATCTCCCCGACAACCGGGGCTCGGTTACCCGCCGGGGAGCCGGCAGGGGGCATAGAAAAAGCCCCACCGGACGGCAGGGCTCGAGATGTTGGTGATTCAGGCGGGGCGCGACCAGAACCGCAACGACACGGTGTCGTAGTACAGGTCTGTCGTGCGGTCGTACCCCGAGTTGTCATCTACGTCAGGTACGACCGTGATCGGTGTGCATTTGCGACCATCGACCGCCAGTTCATGACCCAACATCTGGTCGAGAACCGCTTCCATGAGGATCGCGAGGCCGTCCGGGTTGACTGCTACGACCTTTACATCCCAGGTGTAGCGGCGATCGTTTCCCGCGGTCACGATCTGCGTGTAGCGGCCTTCCAACCGGTCCGGGCGTCCGTAGGAGACGGCAACGTAGTTCGCGCGGATCGGGGTCCCGGAGTCAGTCCGACGGATCAC
Source organism: Paraburkholderia sp. 31.1 (assembly GCF_014397645.1). Lineage (NCBI taxonomy): Bacteria > Pseudomonadati > Pseudomonadota > Betaproteobacteria > Burkholderiales > Burkholderiaceae > Paraburkholderia > Paraburkholderia sp. 31.1. Next base: position 8,364 of record NZ_VZQN01000060.1, on the reverse strand, counting down.
GTCATGGACCTTGCCCGACAGGACTGGGTGACTAGAAATCCTCGCTTTGAATGCCGCGAACTCAGCTCGCACTTCGCCTCCCGTCACGGTCTCCGCGCAACAGCGCGGCATAGCGGTCGTGCGCCAGGAGCTCGAACGGCTCCGGTCGGTAGGAGCGCATACCACGTGCGCGGCTACAGGCCAGACACGTTCGCATCCCCTTGCGCATCGAAGTGGCCGTCAAGTTGAACGGCTGCAAGAGATGCCCCAAAGGGCACCGCTTCTTCTGGGTGCCCGGGTGGTTGCCGTGCGCGACCCTGTCGTGCATGTTCGCGCTGTGTGAGTCCCATCGAAGGTTCGACGCTGCATTGTTCGTCGGATCGCCGTCGCCATGGCATCCCTCTGCGCCCGCTGGGCGGGGTCCGACGAACGCTTCCAGAACCAACTGATGAACAACGCGCGGATACTTCGCGCCATCAACGCTGAGCACTACCGAGGGGTAGCCACGCTGCGTCAGAGGGAGTGCCAGTACCCGCCCGTGCATCGTGAGCCTTGTGCCGTTGGCGCGGATCACCACCCGCGACAGCGAACGCACACGGCCTTGGTCGCTGACTTCGTAGTAGCCCTCGTATCCGACGACGGGCTTCCAGATTTCGGGTTCGGTAGACTGCATCGCAGCCCTCCAATCGGTTAGGTCGATTGCTTGGGTTAGGCCCCGGCGGAAGTTGACGCTTCCGGTTTGGGGCCGCTTACATTATCCCATGCGGGTCAGACACTCACTTCACGACCGCCCGCGTCGTCCCGTCATACAGGGCCACAGCGATACCACGGAGGAAGTCTTCCTCGTTCGCTTCCATCGCCTTACGTCCCGAATGCTTCGCCGGGGCACCCACAGACGCGCCCTCCTCGAAGAAGCCCGCCGAACCGCCGTTCTTCCCGAGGTTCGGGCCGATCTCCACCTCGGGGCCGTTCGCCGTGTCCTTCTCATCGAAGTCGATCGAGTACGCGTACGCGACCGAGAAACCCTCACCGCGGGCCACTTTCGCGTCCTCACTCCACGCCTTCTTGATCCCCATCGCGGTACCACGCATCGCCTTCTTCACGAACGGCAACGCCTCAGCTGGCGCCTCAGTCAGATCCGCCGCGAGCTCCATCAACTCCGAGAAATCATCAGCCATGTCGCCCCCTACAGTTGCTCGAGCGGGTACCGGTGCGCGGTCACAGCGCCCGCGACCGGGTTACCTGCGACACGGAACGTCATCCCGATCATGAGAGGGTCTTCGGAGGACTCCACAGCCACCTCGTCACCCACGGGGATGCGTGCACTGCCGAACGGAACCGACAGGTACGGTTCCTGCACACCGATCGGTGTGCTCGCTGCAACAGACGTCGCAACCTCCCGCGACCCCCACCGGATGCGAGCCTTCCCCGCGTACCGTTCCATGACGAGAACACGCGTCGGGTCGCCAGTGTCAGGGTCCGTGCCGTCTTTGAACAGCCCCGCCCGCACCACATCCGTCATGCGCGACTCGGCCTCCGCACGGAGCGTCACAAGCCCCGCGGTGAGGTCAGTACCAAGCATCGTCCGCGCCTTCGTAGATCGGGACGCCGGCGATGTCGACACCGCACGAACAGTAGGTGGCACCGAAGTTCAGGGAGCACCACGGGAGGTGCAGGGAACGGTTGGGGACCATGTCGAGCGTGAACGCCCCGGACGGGTCGGTGAGCCCGAGAATCACCCACCATTCGTCGAGGATGCTGACGCGGCCCTTCCCAGACCGGTACGACTTCGACGTTGTCCCGTCGTCGACGGTGATCGACACCTGTGTCGCGTCATCAGGTTTCTTGATGTGCCCGACGACCGCTTCACGGACGACGTAGTCGAGTTTCGCGTCGTCGATCGTGTCGATGTCGATGTTCAGTTGTGTGGCGCGGGTGTCGATGAGCATGGTCGCGTCATCGATCCACAACTGCCACTGCTGCCCCTGGATGGAGCCAGAGGTGGGGGCGGTCACGCCGAGCGCGACCGCGATGTTTGCGGGTGTCACAGACATGACCGCCCCCTCTCCGTTCAGTTGTCAGACTTCTTCTGGGCCTGACGGTGCGACGCAGCCGGCTTGGTGCTTTCGTCGCCAGCGGCAACCAGCCCGAGCCGCTTCGCCTTCTCGTCGGGGATGTTCAGGACCACGCCGTTCGCGTTCTTGAACCTGCCCATGATCAGACCAGATCCTCGATGACCGCGAACTGGTCGACGAACACGTACCAGGCGAAGATGACCTCCGCGCGGAACAGGATCTCGTTGTGGCCCGCGAGGTCACGGCCGGTGTTGTCCGGGTCGCCGTACTCGAGCATGCGGAACGGGAACGTGCGCTGCACGCCCCACCGAATGCCCTGCTCGAAGTTTCCGAGGATGGCTCGGACCTTGTTGTCGGCCGCGTCACCGTCCTTCGGCTTGCCCGACACGGTCGACGAGACCGATGCGCGGAGCCCCTCGAAGCTGGACACGTCGATGCCGAGGCCGAGCTCGGGGTACTTCTTGCGGCCGTCCGCGTAGCGCGCGGTAGAGAGGGTCCACGCGTAGGTCGGGTCGAGCGCGACACCGGTCGGGCTGTAGCCGTCTCCGATGACGAGGCCGGCGGCGGCCTCGATGTCGAGGTCGGCGTTCGCGCCCTTCTCGACACGGTTGGTGGTGGAGTTGAGGTAGTTCGTCCACCCCGTGACCGCGTTGCCCGTGCGCGGGTTGATGCGGTAGTACGCGCCGAGGTCGAGGCCGCGTGCGAGCGCACGGGAGCACTTTTCCTCGAACTTGTCGAGGATGCCGAGCTGATAGTCCTCGTCGGCGACCTTGAACTCGTCGCTGGTGCGGAAGTTGACGACGGCCTTGTGGGGCACGGCGACGACGCTGGACGGCTTCGCGTCGTCCGGCGACTTCGCCCCGCCCTCTTCGACGAACTCTGCGGTCAGGTCGTCGTCGAACGTGACGATGTTGACGTCACCGAACCGCATGGGCTCCTGCCCGGACAGTGCGGCGATGGTCGACCCGGTCTTGGACTTCTCGACGATCCCGTCCACGATCTGCGTGGGGAGGGTGACGTCGCTGGTGGTCAGTGTGACCATGGTTGCCTCCTAGGCGTTGTCCCCAGTCAGCGACGCGAGCCATTCGCGTTTCGCCGCATCCTTGGGGGAAATGGTTGTGGTGACGGCCCGACCCTCTTTCGGGGCACGGTTGCCGTTCTTCTTCTGATCCGCGATCCGCTCCGCGAGTCGCTTCGCCTGCGCGGTGAGGGTCGCCTCGTCCGAACCGGTGAGGAACAGGTCACGGTCCTCCGCAGAGATCCCGTGCTTCGTCGCGATATCGGATCGCAGCGCCCGGGCTTCCGCCTCCGCATGCTTGGCCTCGAGATCGGCGAGCTTCTGCTCCACCGTCTTCTTCGAGTCCTTCAGCGTCGCGAGCTCGTCGGCTGCGCTCTTGTTGTCCTTCGCACGCTGCTCCCATGTGCGGGAGTGCTTCTGCGCTTCCTCGAACTTCGCCTTCCAGTCGACGTTCTCGCCATCGCCTGTATCGGTGGTTCCGTTCCCCTGTGCAGAGGTGTCGTTCGAGCCGGTATCGGTGGTCATTTCGTGCTCCCGTTTCGGGTTGGCCCTGCCATGCGGCTGGGGTGGTCTTATTGCGCCAGTCGGTGCGGCGCGTAAGTGCGGAGAATCTCGGTCGCCCACGCGATCTTGTCTGCGACGCGCTGGCCCGCCGGTTGCGACTTTGACCAGAGTTCGAGGTTCTCGATCCGGTTGTCGAGTCGATCCCCGTTGACGTGGTGCACCGATTCATCGCTTGTGAGTGGTCGCCCAATGTGGTTGGACATCACCAGTCGATGCTCGAACACGAGCCCACCCGAGTTCGCCATGGGGCTCTCCGGCAGATACACGACCTTGTAGCCGAACGCGGTCACGCGGGGCTTCAGATCACGTGAGACGGAGGGCAAGTCGAACGAACCGTACTTGCGCATCCGATACAGGTGCTTAGAACAGCGGCTGTGGGCGGCTGAGCGAGCGTTGCAACCCGGAGCGACGCAGACGGGCGACTGTGCTCTTGGCGAGGGTGCGCCTTTGAGAGGGTCGCCGTACTTCATGAAGCGCTGATAGTGCGCCCCGCAGTACTCGCGACGTCGGCGATCTCGCTCACAGTTCGGGACGATGCAGGTGGGCACGGGTAACTCCGAGTGGAGAACATCCGTGTCGTCTCGGACTAGGAACCGACGTGTAACCCGCCCCGCGGCGTGCTTCCATTATCTCACGTCAGAAGTCATTTCTCGTACCCGAACATCTCCCGCATCATGCGCGCGAGGTTCTTGTTGTTCACCGAAAGCTCCGGATGCTGGCGCAGGAACCGGCGGTGACTCAACCTGGCATAGTCCGGGTGGGAGCGCTGCGCGTCGATCAGCGCCTTACGTGCCGCCTCGTACTGTTCCCGGTGCAGGTCACGCAGCGCGGACTCAGGGGCCGGTGCCGCATCCCACGACGGTGCCTCCACACAGTGGCAATGGTCATGCCAACGCCCCGAACCGGTCACCGTTTGGGCGGACATCATCGCGCAGAACGCGCACGCACCAACCCGCGCATACCGGACGGTCGACGCTTTCAACGGGTCGCGGCGTGCCGCCTCGATGATCGTCGCCCGGTCCGCGTTCGCCACATACTGCTGAACCACACCCTGCAACCGTGACACCGCATCCTCGGGGGTGAACAGGTCCGGTTTGAACAACGGCGTCAACGCCCATCCCAGCGCCGCGACAAGCTCCTCCCCGATCGACGCGCCCACAAGCGGGGCCGCATACCCCGGCTGAGGACGGTTCGTCTCGTAGAACAATGCTCCCGACACCGCCGCGACCTCCCCGTACTGGGAGATCACAGCCGTTGCGGCCGGCCGAACCTGCGACGCAACCTTCTCGGGCGACTCACCGATGATCGACGTCACGTACCCCGTCAGATCGGTTTCTGCGAGGTTCGTGACCCCAGTGATCAGTGTTCGGTGCTCGTCAACGTCCGCCAGCAACATCCGTCGACCCCGTCGAGTTAGTCGCCGACCGTGCCGCAGCCGCACCGATCGAGCCCGCCAGTTGCAGCGCCTGCGCGCGCCGCTTCTCCGACATCGCCATGTCGATCTGATCCTGCGACAACCCCAGCAGCTTCAGCCCCACGGTCGTCTCCGCCAGCCACGGCACAGCGCCCAGCTGCTTCGTTCCCGCATCAGCCTGAGCCGCACGGGACAGGTACACCGGCGACCGCCAGTCCGTCTTGATCGACCCGAACGCGGCCGGCACTTCCGACTCACCGTTCCGGATCGCGAGCGCACGAGCCACGGTGCGACGGATCGAGACCGACCAGTCATCCATCGCACCCTCAGCCTCAGCGATCAGGTTCTCGCGAGACGCGTTGTACGAGTCGGCGGACGTCGGGTTCACCATGTCAGTGAGCGCGAAGTCCGAATCGGGCAGGTCGAACTCGCGGGCCTCGAGCTTCGCGAGCGCGTTCAACTGCGCGAGGTGCGGCTCCGGGGAAGACGCATCCACCTGCTTGATGTCCGCGCGGCCGTTGTTGCCCTGCGGCACATCCTCCGGGGCGGCGTCCGGCACACCGAAGATCCGACCCAGCGCGACCTGCCATGCGGCCTTCTGCGAACCGTCCGCGTTCTTGAAGATCCGGTCCGACGCGCCCAGCAGCCACAGCTGCGGGATCGAGTAGATGTCCATGTGACCCTCGAGGCGCACCAGCGCCCGCAGAGCGGCCTTCTGGTGCGACATTGCGGCACGGGTGATACGAGACCGCCCCATGCGCTTCGACGCGCGGGGACGGTAGATCAGCGGGTCAACCGGGACACCCCACGCATGCTCCGAACGGTTCACGTCCCACCTGCCGCCGGCGAGATCCGCAGAGACCGTCTCCCCATCGATGTACAGAACAAACCCGGTGATCCGGTTGTCCTTCCACGACGTTACCGACAGCAGGTTGTCGAGGCGACGGGTCCGCGCGTTCCATTCACCCGTCGCGTGCAGCGCATCCTTCGCGTGCACAAGCGCCGTCGGCTCACCCTCCTCACCGTGCGTGGTGATCAGGTAGGAGACACCGTGGATCAGCGAGTCGGTGCGGGCCTGCGAAAGCTCAGAGAACAGGAAGTTCTCATCCGCGAGCTGCGGGAACCCGAGCTTATCGAGGTCGCCGTCCGCCCACACCATCCCATCAAGGTTGCACCGCCGGCCGAGACCGTCGACACCCTTCGCCGCCCACCCAAGCGCGAGCCCCATCCGGTAGTACTGCGGCGGGATCACCGACCCAACCTGACGGATCGCCTGCTTCCCGTCATACAGGTCCGACCGCATCTGGTTCCGCTTCGACCGGTCGCTCAGCTGCTTCGCGAGACCCGACACAAGCCCGTTCTCGTCGTCGGTGAGGGCGGGGATGTTGAACGACTGGTCCATCTACAGGATCACCGCCGTCCGCTCATCAGTACGCCGCCGTGTTGGGCGCGTTACGTCGTCACGCTGGGCACCCCATAGGGCGAGCGTTGCCGACACCACGGGGGTGATGTCGGAGTCAGAGTCCTTGCGGTTCCACGCCCACGCGCCCGCGAGGGGGCGTCTGCGAGCGACCGAAAGGGCCATATTCATCTGGGGCTGATCCGTGTGACGCAGTCTCGGAGCGGACTCCATGACGGCGTCGAAGAACTGTCCGGACGCGATCGCCATGTCGCGGCCCTCAGCGGCTGCGAGCGTCACCTGAACGTCAGTGCCAGTCAGGTAGTTCCGGCCGTGACGTTCCTCCACGAGACCGGTCATCTCGTCGACTACGACGGCGTGGAGGCGATTGCGTTCCGCGCGCGACTTCACCCACGCGGGAATCCAGTCCACGCCGCGGCGCTGGTCGTCGAGCTCCACGTGCCAGAGCCCGTCAGCCCGCCTACCCGCCAGTGAGACGGAGGCGATCCGGCGGTCAGGGGCAACGTCAATAGCAAGCGTCAGCCGGTCGACGGGCATCGACGCAGGGTCGGCTACACGGGACCACGAGTCCTTGTCGATAACGACCGCGACAGAGTCGGCGGACCACATGCCGAGGCGTTCCATCGCGAACTGCTCGTCCGACATCGACGACCGCTCAGCTTCGATAGCCTCACGCTGGATACGCGTGCCGTATGCGGGGTTCGCTGATCGCCACGACTCTTCGTCATCGAGGTCAGCGTCCGTGCTCGCGGACCACTCGAGGTACGCCAGCCGGCGTCCGGTCTTGTCGAGCGCCTGGTCGCGAAGCTGGCCGAAGACCTCGCCGTCATCCTGTGGCGTCGGTGGCGTCCCGAGAAGCCATGCCTGCGGGTTCTCGCGCGCCGACATCGTGGGGAGGATGGAAGACCATGCGGGACGCCCAAGGATCTGGGCCTCGTCGAGCAGCAGGCAATCGGCGGAGAAGCCGCGCGAGCCTGAGACCGACCGTGCCTTAATGCGGATCGTCTGCCCACCCTTGAACCGGATGTACTCGCGGTTGAGGGCCTTCATCACCGACTCGACGCGCTTCGATACAGACGGGTTGTCGTCGATCACGTCCAAGAGCCGCTGGAAGACTTCACGCGCCGTATCGGTCTGGTGCGCGGAACAGATGATCGTCTTCTCGCCGAACAGCAGGACACCCGCGAGAGCACGCGCGACAATCAGCTGCGACTTTCCGTTCTGGCGCGGGGTTGAGACCCCCACGAGACGAGATGCCCAGCGCCCATCCGAGCGTTCACCCATCGCCGCCTCGAAGACACCCTCTTGCCACTCATCAAGGACAACCCCGAGCCCAGCCGAGAGCGCGGCAACGTCCTCCCATGAGTTAGCTCGAGCCGCCGGCGCGAACCGAACCCGAGGAGGTGCTTGCTCGCCGAGAAGTACGGCGCTGCGCGATCTCGTCAAGAATGTCACGCTCCTTCGCCACACCAGCCGCCGGATCGAGATTCGGCAGGATCGCCTTCATGAGGTTGGAGAGGGTCGTCTGCTGCTGCCGGGCCTCCGCGAGGACGCCATCAAACTTCACTTCGGCGACGCGACCTTCCTCGTCTGCCAGTCGGAACCTCAGCAGATCAAGAACACCCTTGCCGTCGATCACGTCATCCAGATCAGCGAGTCGGTCGACTGCGCGGCACGCCTCCAAGATGAGCGAATCGGTAGCGGCCTTGTGCTTCACGACAGCACCGGAGAGGGCATCGAACAACGCCTGACCCTTGGCTCCAAGATCGGCCATAACGCCCCCAAACCTCCGTGTGTGAAAGCGGCCTGACCCCGGTGACCCCGGAGAGTGGGGGCGGGCGGGGGGCTCCCCCTGGGTTGGGTGTGCGTTCGAGTCAGTCGCGGTTGCCTCGTG